>SXWC01000059.1 GCA_005789975.1 Planctomycetaceae bacterium | reverse complement strand
GACGTCGGCGTCGGTCATGATCACGATCTTGTCGTACCGCCGTTTGCCGAGATCGGCTTCCTCGCCGATGCCGGCACCGATCGCCGAGATCATGCTTCGCACCTCCTCGTTGGCGAGCACCTTGTCGTCGCGGCTCTTGTAGGCGTTGATGATCTTGCCGCGGAGGGGGAGGATCGCCTGGTATTCGCGGTGCCGGCCACCCTCAGCCGACCCGCCGGCACTGTCGCCCTCGACCAGATAGAGTTCGCAGCGTTCCATGTCGCGGCTGGTGCAGTCACGGAGCTTGCCGGGCAGGCCGCCTCCGGACAGCGCCCCTTTCCGCTCACGAAGCAGCTGCTTCGCCTTCTTGGCCGCCTCCCGCGCCTCGGCAGCGAGCACGCCCTTCTGGGCGATCGCCTTGGCGCTCTTCGGGTTTTCCTCGAGATACCTCCCCAGGAAGTCGCCGACCGCCGAGTTGATGATTCCCTCGACCTCGCCGTTGCCGAGTTTCGTCTGGGTCTGGCCCTCGAACTGCGGGTGCGGGACGCGGACGCTGATCACGGCCGTCAGCCCCTCGCGGACGTCCTCGCCCGTCGGGATCAGATCCTTGTAGAGACCGCTCTTCTTCCCGTAGGTGTTGAGCGCCCGGGTCAGGGCCGCGCGGAAACCGGAGACGTGCGTGCCCCCCTCGGTGGTCGAGATGTTGTTGACGTAACTGTGCAGGCTCTCGGTGTATTCGCCGGTGTACTGCAGCGCGATGTCCCACGACACTCCCTCGCCCGATCCCTTGATCGTGATCACGTCGGCATGGATCGGGTCGCTCGCCTTGTTGAGGTGCTCGACGAACTCCTCGACACCCCGCTCGTAGAAATACTCCTCACTGTTGCCGCTGGCGGCGTCGGAAAAGGTGATCCGCACGCCGGAGTTGAGAAACGCCAACTCCCGCAGCCGGCGGGAGAGAATGTCCCAGGAAAACTTGGTCTGCGGGAAGATCTGCGGGTCGGGCTTGAACGTCGTCTTGGTGCCGGCCCGGTTCGTCGTGCCCATCTTGCGGACCGGACCTGTCGGCTCGCCCCGCTGGTATTCCTGTTGCCAGACGTGTCCCTCGCGGCAGACCTCGACCTCGCACCATTCGGAGAGGAAGTTGACGACCGTCACGCCCACGCCGTGGAGGCCGCCGGACGTCTGATACGCCCCCTTCTCGAACTTGCCGCCGAACTTCAGAACCGTCATCACGCCTTCGAGGGTCGAGACCTCCCGTTCCATCTCCTCGGAGAGTTGCGGGTGGCGATCGGTGGGGATGCCGCGACCGTCGTCCTCGACCGTCACGCTGCCGTCCACGTTGACCGTCACGTTCACATGCTTGGCGTAGCCCGCCATGCACTCGTCGATGGAGTTGTCCACCACCTCGTAGACGAGATGGTGGAGACCGCGGGCCGTGTTGTCGCCGATGTACATGCCGAACCGCTCACGGACGTGCTCGCGGTCGGAGAGGTGCTTGAGATCCGCCGACGTGTAGCCCTGCTGCGGTTCGTCTGTCATGGGATGTATCTCCTGGCGGATGGATGCGGTGATGGTTCAGGTTGTTCGGCCCGCGTCCGCCAGAAGCCGGCAGCGGATGTCGGTGATGCCCGCGGCGGGCAGGAGTTCGTTGAGTTGCCTGACGAGGTCGCGCTTCTGGAAACCGAGTTCCTGGACGTGGGCGGAATGGCTCACGAACACCTCGAGCACGCCCCGCCGCACGGCACCCGGCTGCGACGCCACCTTGAGCGACTCCGGCACCACCTTCTGCCAGGCGGAGGCCACGGCCGACGTCCCTTGTTCCCGCGCATAGCCGGTGCGGGCCATCAGCCTGGCCATGACCCTGCCGATGGCGAGCGGTTCGGTCCCGGCTTGCGGACGTCGGTGGTTGATGGCCATGGGTGCGTCTGGGTACGTCTGAGTGCGTCTGAGTACGTCCGCGAGCATGCCCGCGGCTTCCGCCCTAGTCGGCCGCGAGCGGCATGATGACGTAGCCGTAGCCGTCCTCTGTGCTGCAGACACAGGCGCTCTGTGCGTCGGTGATCTCGACGGACACCGCCGCCGATGGATCGATCACGCGGAGGAAGTCGGCCATGAATCGGGGGTCGAGTTTGATCCTGACGGTGGCCCCGGCGTGGTCGATCGGCAGCTCCACCCGGCTCTCGCCACTCTCGGCCGAACGGCCCGACAACACGAGTTGCCCGGACTCGAAAGAGAAATCGACACCCTTCGACTGCTCGCTGGTGACAATCGCCGCCTGCCGCACCGCGGCCAGCAGGGGCCCTGCCACGAGTTGCACCCGCACCGCGTCGGGCCGGTCGGGAAACACGTCTCTCCACCTGGGAAAGCGGCCCTCGACCAGCCGAGCGGAGATCGTCGTGCCCCCCGTCTTCACCAGGATCTCATTGGAACGGACGGCGATGTGGACGGGCTGGTCGGCGGCTCCGAGGCAGCGTTCGATCAGTTGCATCGCCCGCGCCGGCACGATCGGCTGCAAGTCGGGCTGGACGCCGTCGCGACCCTCGACCGGCCCCTGCATCTTCGCCAACCGGCGGCCATCGGTGCCGACCGCGATCACGCCCGGCGGTGAAAACTCGACCAACACGCCCCCCAGGGCATAGCGACTCGACTCGCTGTCGGTCGCAAACACCGTCCGCTTCACCAGCTCGCGAACCAGCGGCGCTGCGACTTCGAAATACTCGCCCGTGGGAAACGTCGCCACCGAGGGAAACTCGAGCGGATCCTCCGCGGGCAGGCGAAACTCGCTCCGCGGCGCCTTGACCACGGCGGCAGTCCCTTCGGAATGAATATCGAACACCGTGCCCGGGCCGCTCTCGCGGACGATCGCCATCAGGCGGGTGCTCGGCAGCAGCACCGTGCCGGGTGCGGCTGTCTCCACCCCGTCGATTTCGATCCGGATGCCGACCTCGAGATCAGTGGCCGAAAGCACCACGCTCCCCGGGGCGGCCTCGAGTTTCACGCTGGTAAGCACGGGCTTGGGCGAACGCGTGGGAACCACGGCCGTGGCGCTCTGCAGGGCGGCCAGGAGGGGCTCCTTCGGGCAGCGAATCTTCATCGGCGATCTCGATCCTTTCCCGGTACGCAAGGCTCATCCCGAAGCCCCTTACTCTACCCGAAAAATGACCCGCTGAAATGCCCCCGGCCGGGCGTTGCCGGGAGGGAGCCGCCGCCCCGGCCGATCGGCCCCCGGGTGTTTTCTCCCTTGAAAAGGAATGAAAGGAAACAACAGTGAACAACAGTCAGGCCTAGGAAGAGGACCACCCTCGAGCAGACCATCCAGAGGCATCTGCCCCGGGCCTCGGTCAGCGGCTGAAAAGGGGCATTCATCCGGGAAAAGCGGGGATTTCCTTCCGGGCGGCGAATGAGCACACGATGTTGATGGACTGTCGAATGGTTGCCGGTTCACTGTGACGAAGATGCCCGCGGGGGGTGATTCGCGGGGCGATCGGTTGCCACAACGTGCCGGTTGACCCGTCGGTGCCGGTCGGCTCCCGGGTGGCCGAGCAGCGGGTCGTTGTGTCGGTTCGGCGACCGGCCGCCTCGGGGCACCTCACCAACAGCGAACCGACACGATCATGCCGGGGGCATCTCGCCGGGCCCCCGCGACTGAGGATGTCCCGCCGCGATCCCGCGGAACGCGGCAACGAGCCGCTCGGTCGCGACGAGCACGTCGGTCTCCGAGGTGTTTTTCCCGAAGCTGACCCGCACGGCGGTGTGCGGAATCCACGCCGGCACACCGAGCGCCGCGATGGCCGGGCTCGGCTCGCTGGACCCGCTGGCGCATGCCGTGCCGGTCGCCAGGCAGACGCCCGCCAGATCGGCGGCCATCACCACCATCTGCCGGTCGCAGCCGGCGATGGCGACGGTCGAGATGTGTGCCGCTCGATCAGACGTCGCTCCGACCACGCAAAGCTCGAGTCCGGCGGCGCCGGCAGCCGTCGCGAGGCGGGCCTCGAAGAGATCCCGCAGCCGCGCGACCCGCCGGGCCGTCTCGACCCGCTCCGCCACGGCCAGTTCAACAGCCCGGGCGAAACCCACCGCGAGCACGACCGGCTCCGTGCCGCCCCGCAGCCCCAGTTCCTGCGGCCCCGGCAGGAGCGGCTCGAGCGCCGCCCCACCCCGCACCACGAGGCCGCCGATGCCCCGTGGGCCACCGAACTTGTGCGGCGCGAAGGCGATGGTCGTCGCGGCGAGGTCACGGATCACGATCTCGTCCCAGGCAACCGCCTGCGTCGCGTCGGCGTGGACGAGCAGCTCTGGGCGCTTGGCCATCCAGTCGGGGAGCTGTTCGAGATGGTCGCGGATGCCGGTCTGGCCGCACACAGGGGTCACGCAGAGCAGGCCCCGGCCCGCGGCGGGCAGCGACTCCACGAACCGCCCGGCGGCCCGGGCCACCGAGCCGAGGTGATCGAGTTCGAGCGTGGTCGCCTTCCACCCCACCCCCACGAGATGACAGGCCGCGGCGGCGACGCTCGAATGATCCCGGGCCGACCAGGCCACGCCCCCGGCAGTCCCCGCAGCCGTTCCGACGATGCCGAGCCGGTTGGCCTCGGTGGCGCCGCTGGTGAAGACGAGTCGGTCCCGCTCCGGGCCAGAGGTGGTCCCGCCGAGGGCGGCGAGGAGCCGCTCGCGGGCGTCCTCGAGCCCGGCGCGGGCCCGACGACCCGCGGCATGGGGGCTCGAGGGATTGGCGAAGAGGGTGTCCGCGGCCTCCTGCATCGCCGCGGCCACCTCGCTCCGCATGGGCGTGGCGGCCGCGTGGTCGAGATACACGGCATCCCCGCGCGGCGATGGGGGGTCGGCGGACATGGCGTGGCGCTGCGTGTCAGCCCGCGTCGAGGAACGAGGCAATCCGGTCGAGGCCCGCTTCGAGCTTCTCCTCCGCGGCCGCGAACGACATGCGAACATGGCCTTCGGCGCCGAACGCGCTGCCCGCGACGAGGGCCACGTGCTTCTGCTCGAGGAGCGCCTCGCACCAGGCCGTGCTGGTGCCGATGCCGGCGGCCCGCATCCGCTCGAGCGACTCGCGAATGTCGAAGAAGGCATAGAACGCGCCGCCGATCTCCGGGAACCGGATGCCCGGCAGCGCCGCGAGCCTGCTGACCACGAGGTCGCGTCGCCGCTCGAAGGCCCGGCACATCTCCGCCACGCACTCCTGCGGGCCGGTGAGCGCGGCCACGGCGGCGTGTTGGCTGATGCTCGAGGGGTTGCTCGTCTCCTGGCTCTGAAGATTGGAGAACGCCTTGGAGAGCGGCTCCGGCGCGATCGTCCAGCCGATCCGCCAGCCGGTCAGCGAATAGGTCTTGCTCACGCCCGCCACCACCACCGTCCGCTGCTCGAGCCCGGGGCGGAGCGTGGGAAACGACACGCTCGTGCGGCCGTCGTAGACGAGCTGGTCGTAGATCTCGTCCGAAACGACGGCGAGGTCGTGCTCGATGGCGACGTCGGCCAGCGCCCCGAGTTCCTCGGCCGAATAGACGACTCCTGTCGGGTTGCTCGGCGAGCAGAGCAGGAGCATCCGCGATTTGGGCGTGAGGGCCGCCCGCAGGGCCGCGGGGGAGAGCTTGAAATCGTCCTCGATCCGCGTCTCGACGAGCACGGGCCTGGCCCCGGCGAGCTTGATGAGTTCGGCGTAGCTCACCCAGTAGGGCGTGGGCACGATCACCTCGTCCCCCTCGTCGAGCAGCGCGGTGAACACGTTGTGGAGCGAGTGTTTGGCGCCGTTGGAGACGACGACCTGTGCGGCCGAGACCGCCAGGCCGGTACGGCGGGAATAGTCGGCGGCGATCGCGGCGCGGAGCTGGGGGATGCCGGCGGCGGGCGTGTATTTCGTCTTCCCGGACCGGATCGCCTCCTCGGCCGCCCGGCAGATGTGGGCGGGTGTCGGGAAGTCGGGCTCGCCCACCGACAGATCGATGACATCGATGCCGGCCGCGGTCATCGCCGAGGCCCGGGCCGCCATGGCGAGCGTCGCCGACGGCTCGAGGGCCCGCATGCGGCGGGCGGTGTGCAGGCTCTTCGACTCCATGGCGGCGGCTCGTGGCATCTCGTGTGGCAGATGGGCGGGGAAACGGACGTGACCACCCGATGATACCAGCGTGTGCGGAGCGAACACACACCGCATGCCAGCCGCGGCGCCGCCGCCGCCGCCGCGTCGCGCACGACCTGGCAGAACCGAGCGGCGGAAAAAAAGCATTTTTTTCCAGAAGTTCTCTTGACAGTTTTCACGTGCATCCACCACAACTCTCCCATCGGTGCGGGGTTGATGGTGAGCAATCACCATCTCCGTCGTGCTGAAACGTCGTCCTCTCCCTTCCCGAGAGCATCCGGGGGAGTGGATGTGAGAACCTTTCAGGATGCTCACGGCAAGGAGCCATCACCATGGCGAAGAAGAAGAAGAAGGCTGCCACGAAGAAGGTCGCCAAGAAGAAGAAGGGCCACGGCTGAATCATCCGTTGAAGTGTTTTCCTTCGGGGAATCATTTCGACGCGGATGAGACGCCGGGACCTCATTCGTGAGGTCCGGTGGGTCGCTTCCAGCGGCCTGCCTCCCCTCGCTTCGACCTGCGGCCGACGGGCGGTTTCCGCCCCCGGCAGCGGTGATCGAAGCGTCCACGCTCAGACGAGAAAGGCCGGCCCGGGCCCTTGGGCGCCCGGGCCGGCCTAATTTCGTTGGTACCATCGGTCCATGCCGGCTGCCGAACATTCCCCGATTCCCGCTCCCTCGCCGCGGGGCGATTTTCTGCTCTGTGCCTGCCAGGGCGGGGCGGAGGCCGCGCTGGCCCTGCGGCAGGCCGAGGTGCTGCCGGGCTTCACGCGGGGGGCGTGGCGGCGGGGTGCCGTGACGTTTCGCATCGGCCCCGACGGTTTCGATCCCCCCGACGACTTCGCGCCCGATCTCGTCTTCGCCCGCGGAGTTGTCCGGTCGTTCGGCCAGGTGGCCGCCGACTCCGTCGCTGCGTGTGCGGCCCGGGTGGGACGGCTCGTGCCCGCTATCGCGTGGAGCAACGTTCATGTCTGGGCCCGCGATCCGCGGAGCGACCTGCCCGTCACCGCCATCCGGGAACTCGTCGCCGAGGCCTGTGGGCTCGGGACGCTGCCCGATCCGGTCGCGCGGCCAGGCGATCTGGTCCTCGACTGCGTGCTCGACTCGGCCGATCGCTGGTGGGTGGGCTGGCATCGCGCGGTCACGCCCGCGGGCACGTGGCCGGGCGGCGTCTACCCGGGCCATCTCGGCGCCGACAAGGTGTCGCGGGCCTGGCTCAAGCTCGACGAGGCGATTGCGACCTTCGGCCTCACGCTCGCGGCCGGTGAGCGGGCGATCGAGCTTGGCGCCGCGCCGGGGGGTGCCTGCCAGCGGCTGCTCGAGGCGGGGCTCGAGGTGGTCGGTGTGGACGCGGCGCTCGTCGATGAACGCGTGGCCAACCACCCCCGGTTCACGCAGTGGCGGATGCGGGCCCGCGAGGTGCAGCTGAAGCGGTTCAAGGGTTGCGACTGGCTCTTGACCGACATGAACATCGACCCCCGCAGCACGATGGCCGCCCTCGCCCGGGTCGTGGTTGAAGGGGGGGGCCGTCCGCGGGGCATCATCGCCACCCTGAAACTGCCCGACTGGTCACGGGCTGCGGAGATCACCGGCTGGCTGGCGGAGATCCGGTCTTGGGGCTATGAGCCCCGGGCGCGTCAGCTCTCGACGGGCGGCCGCGAGATCTGCGTGGTCGCCTTGCGGGCGGGTCCCGGCCGTCGTGTCAGCCCGGCGGGCCGCCGCGCCACTCGTCGCCCGGAGGCGTGAGGCTTCCGGAGCGGATGAGCACCCTGCCGGCGGCGGTGTCGAGCACGAGCGACCCGTCTTCGGCGATGCCCCGGCACGTGCCGGCGTGAACGCCATCGGGCGTGTGCACGCGGATGAACGTGTCGTCCAGGCCGCAGAGCGGACGGTAGCGGGCTGCCAGTCTGCCGGGGTCGGCTTCGAGGTCGGCGAGCAGCGTCAGGAGCCGCGGGACGAACGCTTCGAGGAGGATCTGACGCGGGAGTGGCCGGCCCGTGAGGTCGGGAAGCGTCACGAGCCTGTGCCGCAGTCCTTCGGGCGCGGCCTGCATGCTCCCGGTCGTGTTCACTCCGATGCCGAAAATGGTCCGCCCCGCGGCCGCCGTCTCGACGAGGATGCCGGCGAGCTTGCGGCCGCCGACCTCGATGTCGTTGGGCCAGCGGACAACGGCGGCGACGCCCGGCTCGAGCGATCGGATCGCCTCGGCCACCGCCACGCCGCAGGCGAGCGACCAGATCGGCCGGGGGCCCCCGGCGGCTTGGATCACGAGACTCACGGCCAGGCTCCCGGGCGGCTGCCACCAGCGGGCTCCGCGGCGTCCGCGGCCGAGCGTTTGCCGGTCGGCGATGACGGCGGCGGGCAGGGGTTCGGCGGAATCCTCGGCGAGCTGCCGGGCCCGATCCATCGTGGAGCAGGCCTCCGCGAGCACCTCCACCGAGGCCAGGCTCAAGGCCCGCTTGAGTCGCTCCGGATCGATGTCGTCGGTCACGAGGGGAGGAGTTGGTGACAAGGTGGGCAATCTCCGGGGTGGGCGGATTCTAGATCGCAGCCGGCCCCACGTGTCGCCGCCCCGCTTCGCCCGCCCGCCCCGCTTCGCCCGTCCCGGTTCGCCCACCCGCCTTGGTTTGCCGGGGCGTTGCCCGACATCGACCCACTGGGCTCGAGCGACCGGCCGCCGTCGCTCGCGGGCTTGATTCGCCGTCTCCATGCGCGGTACCCCCTCGCTTGCCCGCGGTGCATCCGCAGGTTTTCAGGAGCGTGCGTGGCATGAGGTCGGCTCTGGTGTTCGCGATGGTCGTCACCCTGCTGCCCGCAGCGGCAGGGAAGGCCTCCGCGCAGACGTCGTACCTGCCGCCACCGGCTGCTTCGTCGCTCGACCGCATCGCTCAGGCGCCGCTCTCGCCCCCCCCGCCGACATGGGACGCCTACGCGCCGCAGGCCACGCAGGTGTTTCCGCAGCCCGGCCCCACGTCCTCCACGTGGGCGCCGTCGGCGATCGCCGGCCAGCCCGGCTATCCGGGCTATTCGACCGCCGCGCCCTCCCTCGTGCCCCCGCAGGGACCGCCCCAGCAGACCTCCCTCTTTCCTTCGGGCTCCCCCACGCAGAGCGCGACCTACCAGCAGACGATGCACGTCTTTCAGGGCGTGCGTGGTAGCTGGGCCTACCTGCTGGGGGACGGCAACGGCCTGAATCTCGGCGTCAACGAACTCGACACCACCGCCACGTTCGCGCTGCCGTTTTTTCACAACTCGCCCGCCAACATCAACCACGCGCCGCTCCTGATCACGCCCGGCTTCGGGCTGCAGCTCTGGGACGGTCCCGAGACGACGCAGACCCAGCTGGCCGATCTGCCCCCGAGCACCTACGACGTGTTCGTCGACGCCGCCTGGAATCCGAAGTTCTCGCCGCTCTGGGGCGCCGAACTCGGCATCCGCGTCGGCATCTTCACCAACTGGGATGTGCTCGTGTGGGAGAGCTGGCGAATCATGGGCCGTGCCATCGGCACGCTCCAGCTCACGCCCACCTGGCAGGCCAAGGCCGGCGTCATCTACCTCGACCGCAACCAGGTCAAGCTGCTGCCGGCGCTCGGCGCCACGTGGACGCCCAACGAACGCTCCCGGTACGACATCTTCTTCCCGGCACCGCGGGCGTCGTGGAGGTATGCCGAGACGCAGCAACGCGCCTGGTGGGCCTATGTCTCGGGCGAGTACGGCGGCGGCGCCTGGACGTTCCGCCGCAGCACCTCCAACTACAACATGATCACCCCCTTCGACTACAACGACATTCGCATCGCGCTGGGCACCGAGTTCGTGCCGATGGCGAAGACGGGCATCGCAGGCAACTTCGAGATCGGCTACGTCTTCTACCGGCAGCTCTTCTACGTCGACGGCCCTCCGCAGATCGTCGACCTGCCCAGCACGATCATGTTCCGGCTCGGCCTGGCGTATTGACCCCGCGGGACCGGCTTGCGTGGAAAACTCCCTCGCCATGCACGCCGCCGGCACCGCCGCGCCTCGCCGCCAGTTTGCGTGGCTGCTGGCGTGGCAACTTGTTTGGCCGGGGATCGTGCTGTCGGGGATCGTGCTGTCGGGGATCGTGCTGTCGGGGATCGTGCTGTCGGGGATCGTGGCGCGCGCCGACGAGCCCCCGCCGCGTCTGCCGGCCGACGAGGTGCTGCCCCTGCCGCCGGTGGAGCGGGGATTCTTCGACCGCATCCGGCTGGCGGCGCTCGGCGATCCACAGGATCTGACCGAGCCCCTCCTGCCGGACGACCTCGCGCCCCCGGGGCAGCCGCGGCAGGAGTTCGAGCCGCCGGCGGGCCGCAAGCTGCCGCCGGGTGCGAAACCAGGCGCCCTGCAGCAGGCGATCTTCACGCTGACGGAGCTACCCCGGCTCGGGCTCGACGGTCTGGGGCTGACGACGCTCGACACGAGCCTGACGGTCGGCATGCCGGCGCCGACGGTCGATTCACCGCTGCTCGTGACGCCCGGCTTCGGCACGACGTTCGTCGACGAGGGGGCGGGGCCGACCGACCCGGGCCTGCCCTCGCAGCTCTACGAGTCGTGGATTCAGGCGCGGTGGCTGCGGAAGATCGGCGCGCGATTCGGCATCGACCTCGCCGTCGCGCCGGGCTGGTACAGCGACTTCGTCAACGACTCGGCGGAGGCGTTTCGGATCACGGGCCATGGGTTCGGGGCGTGGGAGGCGACCGCAGAGATGCGGGTGGTGGCCGGATTGAT
Organism: Planctomycetaceae bacterium; assembly: GCA_005789975.1. Next base: position 5,274 of record SXWC01000059.1, on the reverse strand, counting down.
CTACCTCGACCGTTACGACGTCAACTTGCTGCCGGCCGGCGGCCTGCTCTGGACGCCCTCCGACGACCAGCGGCACGAGCTCATCTTCCCGAGGCCCCGGCTCGCCTGGCGGGTGGCCGAGGATGCTCGCGCGGCGCAGTGGGTCTATCTGGCCGGCGAGTTCGGCGGCAACCAGTGGGCGGTCCGGCGCGATGGAGGAGCCGACGACGTGGTCGTCTACCACGACTACCGGCTGCTCGTCGGCTGGGAGCGGCGGCCGGCCGACCTCGGCCTGTCCTGGCGGCTGGAAACCGGCTGGGTCACCGGCCGACTCGTCGAGTATTACCTCACCGACACCGCCGACGCCCGGCCGGCCGACACGTTCGTCGTGCGCGCGGGCCTCTGGTATTGAGCCGCCGCGCCGCGGTTTGAAGCAAACTTCTGGATTGACCCGTCGTGCCTCCGTTACGATGGGGGCTTCCGCCGCGCCGCTCCTGCGCTCTCCCACCATGACTTCCCAGCCCGACGCCATGTTCGTCTCCGGAAGTCGTCCTGCGTGGCCCCGGGCCGGGCAGGGGCAGCCGGCGGCCTTCCACCTCTCGTCGGCCGCGGCGGAAGTCGTCTTCTGGCTGGCCCATGCGGCCTTCTGGACGGTCGCTTTCATGGCATCGCTGGTGGTGGTCGAGGTCTTTCAGCCGGCGATCGCCGAGCCGGTCCCGTTCGTGGCCGCCCGCATCGCCTGCTGCTTCGTCGCCACGGCGGCCATGCGAGAACTCTCGCAGCGGGAAGGGCTGCTCCTGCGGCTGGGCATGTCGAAGATCGGCCTCGTGGCCGGCGGCGCCATCCTGTCGGCGGTCGCGATCACGCTCCTGCTCTTCCTGGTGGACAGGGCCGGGGGGGGCGTCCCGCCGGCCCGGCCGCGGCTGGCCCTGCTGGCACTGTTTGCCATCAACCTCACGCTCCTGGCCAACTGGTGCGCCCTCTATTTCGGCCAGCGTCTGATCCGCGAACGCAACTCGACCGAGTTTCGGGCCCTCGAGGCCGAGTCGCTCGCCCTCAAGAACGAACTGCAGCACCTGCAGGGCCAGATCAGCCCGCACTTCCTCTTCAACGCCCTCAACACCGTCGTCGCCAGCCGCGACGATCCCGAGGCGATCGACACGATCACCCAGGCGCTCGCCAACTACCTGCGGTTTCTGTTGCAGCCGGCGGCCCCGCTCGAGCCGTTGTCGCGGGAACTCGACGCCCTCGAGGACTACCTCACGGTCCAGGCCGTGCGGTTCGGAGACGGACTGGTCACCCGGATCGACTGCGACCTCGACGTTCGCGGCGTGCCCGTGCCGCCGGTGATGGTCCAGCCCCTCGTCGAGAATGCGATCAAGTACGGTGGCCAGTCCGGCGGTCGGCCCGTGCGGGTGGATGTGGTCGCCCGCCGCGAGGAGAACTGGCTCGTCATCGAGGTCGCCAACACCGGCCGCTGGGTGACCGCGGGCGGCCCGCAATCAACGGGCACGGGGCTGCACTCGCTCGAGCGGCGGCTCCGGCTTCTGCTGGGCCCGTCGGCCACGGTCAGCCATGACAGCCATGACAGCCATGACAGCAATGAGCAGGAGGGGGGCCGGGTGCGGGTGCGGGTGCGGCTCCCGATCCGTGGGGCCCTCCCACGGCCGGCGACGGCGGGAGAAAAGCACGCATGAACACGGTGCGCTCATGATCACCGCGCTGTTGGTGGACGACGAACCCAGGGCCATCGATCGCCTGGCGGAAATGCTCGGGTCGTTTCCGGGGATCGAGGTGATCGGTACGGCCCGGGATGTCGCGGATGCGGAACGCTTCCTGAAGGGACGCGTGCCGGATGTGGTGTTTCTCGACATCAACATGCCCGGCCGGCCCGGATTCGATCTTCTCGCCAGCGTGCCGGCGACGAGCAGGGTCGTGTTCGTGACGGCCCGCGAGGATCAGGCGGTCGAGGCGTTCCGCGCCGGTGCGGTCGACTACGTGCTCAAGCCGTTCGACCGGGATCGCCTGACCATCACGGTCGAACGGATCGGGGCGATCGTGCCCGCGGCCCGCACCCCGCTCATCGCCGCCGGTGACGATGGCGATGGCGATGCGGGGGAGGCGTCGGGCGACACGAATGATTCGGTGACGTTCTCCTCCGCCGGCGGCCAGGTCCGCTCCGTGGTTCCCTATGCCAGCATCGTCTGGGTCGAGGCCGTGCGAAACTACACGCGGGTGCAGGCCACCGGCGGCAAACCCCGGCTGATCCGTCGCACGATGGCCGAATGGGAGTCGATTCTTCCGCCGGCGACCTTCGGCCGGATCAGCCGGTCATTGATCGTGCAGCTCCCCGCCATCCGTTCGACGCAGTGGCAGTCGCGGGACCAGACGCTGGTCTTCTTCAAGGACCTCTCCGACCCGCTTCCGCTCGGCCGGGCCGCCACCCTCCGCCTGAAAGAACTGCTGCCGAAGTGACTTTCGTGGCGGTTTGGGCGGGGCGTCAGCCGCAGTCCCCGCAGAGGCCTTTGAGCAGCACCTCGGTCACCGAGTGGATGCCCGCCGTTCGCTCGGCGGTGCGGGACCGCGGTTTTTTGACCCCCAGCTCCTCGCCGGGGCGCTGGCGGGGGTGGGGCGTGATGGCCACGCGGACATCGTCGAGGCAGGAGACCTCGCCGCACGTGGTGCAGAGGAAGTGCGGATGATCCCCGGCGGCGGCCCCGTGGACGCCGCGCCGCTTGGCCTCGAACCGCCACACGTGATCGCCCAGTTCGACGCGGGTCACGAGTCGGGCCTCGGTGAGTTCGGTGAGGTTGCGGTAGATCGTGGCCCGGTCGAAGCCCCGGTCGGCGAGCGCTTCGGAAACCTCCGCATGGGTGCGCGGGCCGGATGCGGCGTCGAGGTGCTGCATCACGGCCACCCGGGCGGGCGTGCAGCGCAGCCCCACCTCGCGCACCCGTGACTTCACGGCCTCGAGTTGGATTTCCTTCGTGCTGCTCATGTGGTCATTCTATACGGCGACCACGCCGGCCAGCAGATCGACGATCGCCGCCATGAAGGCGGGCAGATCGGCCGGCTTGCGGCTCGACACGAAGTGGCGATCGACCACCACCTGGGTGTCTTCCCAGATGGCACCGGCATTCACGAGATCGTCCTTGATGCCCGGACTGCCGGTGACGCGGACGCCCCGGTAGACGCCCGCCGAGACGGGGATCCAGCCTCCGTGGCAGATGGCCGCCACGAGCTTGCCGTGGGCTGCGAACTCGCGGACGAGATCGAGCACTTTTTCGTCCCGCCGGAGTTTGTCGGGCATCCAGCCGCCGGGAAGGATGATCCCGTGAAAGTCGTCGGCTTCCATGTCGCCGATCATGGCGTCGCTCGTGCAGGGGTAGCCGTGCTTGCCGGAGTACGTGCGGCCCTGCATCGCACCGGCCAGCGTGACGTGTCCGCCGGCCTCCTCGATGCGGAGTTTCGGATACCAGAGTTCGAGGTCTTCGTAGTCATCCCCGACAAGCGCGAGGATGCGGATGCCGTCGAGCGTGCGGCGGGAGAGAATGGACGTGGGCATGGCGGCAACTCCTCGTGGTCGGTGCTTTTTGAAGGGCTGGAATCCGCTTCCCGAACGGCCTTTCGTGACGGGGCATTGTCGCATTCGGAATGCGGCCCGGCGACTGCGTTTGAGAACCCCCCTTTTCAAGTGGTTGTGGCCATGCCATGCCAGCACGGCTGGCGCTCCGAAAAAAGGCGTTTTTCACGGCCGATTCGACGGTCGGGGAAAAGTGGCTTGACGCCCCAAACCGACGGGCTACATTCACGCCCCGGCCCACAGGAAGGGGTCCTTCAGCCGGCCACCACAACATCTTGCGATAGCATGCAGATGGAGCTGCTTTCTGACGATCGCCCCGGCCGGGCTCTTTCGGCCGACTGAACGATTCATGACCGGGCCCTTGGCGGGCCGATGACCGTTTGTAGGACTGATATACGCACGTATACTCTTTCCGCCCGACACTTCCCGAGCCTGCGGTTTCCCTTTCGACCCGTCACCTTTCCACCATCCCCAGGAGTTCCCCATGGCAGCTTTCGACGCCTCCGCCACGCTGGCCGGCACGCCGGCCGCTTCCGCCACCCAGGCCCCGGGGGCTCCGGCCGGCGCGCGGATCGCGATGGAAGTCCAGCCGACTTTCTGTCCGGCCGAGGCCGAAAGCCCGTTCGACACCACGGAGTGGGAGCTCCGCACGGCCGCGATCAAGGGCGAGGATGGCAAGGTGCTCTTCGAGCAGCCGGCCTGCGAGATCCCGGCCGCCTGGAGCCAGCTGGCCACCAACGTGGTGGTGAGCAAGTACTTCTACGGCGAGATCCACACCCCCGAGCGGGAGCACTCCGTCAAGCAGCTCGTGCACCGCGTGGCCCGCACGATCGCCGACTGGGGCATCGCCGACGGCTATTTCAAGACCAAGCAGGACGGTGAAAACTTCTACCGCGACCTCTCCTGGCTGTGTGTCCACCAGCATGGCGCCTTCAACTCGCCGGTCTGGTTCAACGTCGGTCTCTTTCATCAATACGGCGTCAAGGGAGCCCCCTGCAACTGGCGGTGGGACGCGGCCAAACATGACGTCGTGATGCCCGACAATCCCTACGAGTATCCGCAGGGGAGCGCCTGCTTCATTCAGAGCGTGAAGGACAACATGGAAGACATCATGGACCTCGCGCGGAGCGAGGCGATGCTCTTCAAGTTTGGCTCCGGCACCGGCACCGATCTCTCCACGCTCCGCAGCCAGCGTGAGAAGCTCGCCGGCGGCGGCAAGCCCTCGGGGCCGCTGTCGTTCATGCGGGTCTACGACCAGGTGGCCGCAGTGGTGAAGAGCGGCGGAAAGACCCGCCGGGCCGCCAAGATGCAGTCCCTGAAGGTCCACCACCCGGACATCATGGAGTTCATCGAGTGCAAGAGCAAGGAAGAGAAGAAGGCCCGTGTCCTGATCGAGAAGGGGGGCTACGACTCCAATTTCAACGGCGAGGCCTACAGCTCGATCCTGTTCCAAAACGCCAACCTCTCCGTCCGGCTCACCGACGAGTTCATGCAGGCGGCCGACCGTGACGACACCTGGACCACCCGCTGGGTCACCGATCCGTCGAAGGCCGGGCCGTCCTACAAGGCCCGCGAGGTGATGGGCCGCATGGCCGAGTGCGCCTGGCAGTGCGGCGACCCGGGCGTGCAGTACGACACCACGATCAACCGCTGGCACACCTGCCCCAACTCGGGGCGGATCAACGCGAGCAATCCCTGCTCGGAATACATGT
>SXWC01000058.1 GCA_005789975.1 Planctomycetaceae bacterium | reverse complement strand
GGCTTCATTCCGGACCTTCTCCCCCTCGACGTGATCGACGAGGTGGTGAAGGTGGACGACGAAGACGCGATGGAGACCGCCCGGCTCATGGCGAAGCGCGAAGGGCTGATGTGCGGCATCAGCTGCGGCGCCGCGGCCTGGGGCGCCCTTCAGGTTGCCCGGCGAGCCGAGAACACCGGCAAACTCGTCGTCGTGGTGCTCCCCGACCTCGGCGAACGCTACCTCTCGACCCGGCTCTTCCCGGAGTGAGGCTGACGTCGCCCCGCCATCAAAGCGGGAGGCGTGGCCACCCGTCGCCGGTCCGCGGGATCGGACGCGGCCCGGCCCCCCATCGACAGGCCGGCCGGGAAGGACTGGACGAGGACGATGCCGTCAGCAGACGGACGCCCGGGACGAACCGGGGGGGCCGCCGTCACTCCCCCTCGGGGCCGCCGCCGACCGCGAGCGTCACCCGGCGGGACATCGTCATCCGGGCGAACACCCCCAGCGCGCCCTGGGGCAGGCCGAGAAACTCGAGGTGTTCGAACCAGGCGGGAATCTCGGCGGCGAGCTTGCCGACCTTCGTTCCGCGGAGGTCGAGCCGCCGGAGATTCTTCAGTTCCTTCAGCTGCAGGAGCCCCTCGTCGGTGACCGTGCCCCGCGAGAGATCGAGGACGGCGAGATCCTTGAGCGATTCCGCGCGGAACCCCAGCAGAATGGCGAACACGTCGTCGGCTCGGCCGTTGCCGAGGCGGACGGAGACGAGCTTGTCGGCGACGTGGCCAAAATCCTCGCCGAAGGATTTCCGGAGCCAGTCGGCCTCCTCCATCTCGATGCTGCCCCCGCGCTCGATCGTCTCGGTCGCCACCTCCTGCTGTTGGGCGTAGGCTTCGATCTTCGACGCCAGCCACTCGAGTTTGCTGGCCTTGAACTTCACGAAGTCATTCGCCTCGTCGAAGGCTTTCTGCAGGCGGATGAACTCCTGCGGATCGCCCCCCCTGTCGGGATGGGCCTTCAACGCCTTGGCGAGATAGGCCTGCTTCACGTCCTCGCGGGTCAGCGGCGGCCGCAGCTCGAGAATCACGAGGCACTCCGGGTGGTTGGGATCCGGGAGGGGGGAGGACGGGGAGGATTGCGACATGTGGGGGCTCTGGAGGCAGATGGTTTCGGGGCAGCGTAAGCGACGGTTTTGCCGCCGTCCAATCGGTGCGGGCGTGGCGGCGATCCGCTCACCTTGATTGAAATCGCCGAATCGCCTATCTCACGTGTTGTCGCGCGGGCGGCTGGAAGCCGCCGGAGCCACCGGCGTGGTTCGCGCCCGACAGCCAAGGAGGGCAGGCATGCGGATGAATTCAACAGGCTGGGGTTACGCGCGTGAGATCGGGGCCGCTGTGGCGATCGTGGCGGTCGGCCTCGGCTGGCGACTGCTGACCGGCAGCCTCGAGGCCGACGCGACCCCGCCCCAGCCCGCCGCCGCGGCAGGGCAGCGGCCCGGCGAGAAGCCCGTCGCGATCGTCAACGGAACGGAGATCACAAGCGACCGGCTCGGCGAGGAGTGTCTCGGTCGCCATGGCGCGGCGGTGCTGGAAACGCTCGTGAATCGTCGGATCATCGAACAGGCCTGCCGGCAGCAGGGAGTGGAGGTCACGCCGCAGAACGTGAGCGCGGAAATCGACGCCATGGCCCGGCGGTTCAGCGTGCCCCGCGACAAGTGGCTGGAGATGATCCAGCAGGAGCGGGGCATCATGCCGCAGCAATATGCCGAAGACATCGTCTGGCCCATGATCGCGCTGCGACAGTTGGCGCGGGGCGCCGGTGAGCCCACCGCGGAAGAGCTGCAGGAGGCCTTTGAAAGCCGGTTCGGCCCGGCGGTGAAGGCCCGGATCATCGTCTCCCGCACGCGGCAGGAGGCGGAGTCGCTGCGACAGCAGGCGCTCGCGGCCCCCGACGAGTTTGGGGGACTGGCCCGGCAGCACTCGGTCGATGTCGGCAGCGCCAGCGCGAATGGCTGGGTGCAGCCGATCCGGCTGCACTCCGGCGATCCGCAGTTCGACCGGGCGGCCTTCGCCCTCGAGCCGGGACGAATCTCCGAGGTGGTGCAGGTGGCCGACCAGTTCATCGTCATCAAGTGCGAGGGGCACCTGCCCCCGGCCGGAGCGAAGTTCGAGGAGGTGCGCACGCATCTCGCCGAGGAGTTGCGGGAGCGCAAGAGCCGGCAGTCTTCGAGCGACGTGTTTCGCAAGTTGCAGGAAGTGACGAAGGTCGAGAACGTGCTCAACGATCCTGCGCGGGCGGCGGCCCACCCGGGCGTCGCCGCGATCGTCAACGGCCAGCCCATTCCCATCGATCAGGTCCGGCAGGTGTGTCTCGATCGTCATGGCGTCGAGGTGGTGGAGGTGCTTGTCACGCGGACCCTCATCGAGCAGGCGCTCAAGAAGCAGGAGCAGACGGTGTCGCGGGCCGATCTCGATGCCGAGATCGCCCGAGCCGCCGGCCAGATGGGCTTCACGAAGCCCGATGGAGCCGCCGACACGGCGGCCTGGCTCGAACGAGTGACCCGCGAGGAGAAGATTCCGTTGCGGCATTACATGGAAGACGTCGTCTGGCCGAGCGTGGCCCTCAAGAAGCTCGTGGGGGGCGTGCCGGTCTCGCAGGATGACCTCGACAAGGCTTTTGCGGCGACGTTCGGCCCCCGAGCCAGGTGCCGCATCATCGTTCTCGACAACCAGCGCCGGGCCCAGGAGGTCTGGCAGCTCGCCCGGAAGAATGCCTCACCAGACGCCATCGGCAATCTGGCCGAGACCTATTCCGCCGATCCGACGACGCGGGCCCTCCGCGGCGAGGTGCCGCCGATCCAGCGTTGGGGCGGCCAGCCGACGCTCGAACGCGAGGTCTTCGCGCTCAAGCCCGGTGAGCTATCGGGCGTCGTGCAGATCGCCGACCGGTTCATGGTGATCTACTGCGAGGGATTCACCGATCCCGCGAAGGTCTCGTTCGAAGAGGCCAGGAGCGAACTTTACGACGACATCTTCGAGAAGAAGCAGCGGATCGAGATGGCGCGGCACTTCGCCCACCTCCGTGAGTCGGCGTCGATCGACAACTTCATCGCTGGGACCAGCCAATCGCCCACTGCCACGCGCGGAAAGGGTGGCCCGGGTGGCGGCGGCATGCCCGGGACGACGCTCTCGAAGGCGGAAGCGGCCGATCTTGCGAAGCCCCGCGCGGGCAGCCGCCCGCTCCCGGCGAAGGCTGCTCTCCCCGGGCCGCAAGTCCCGAATCAGGGCGTTGTCCCCGCTTCGCTCAACGCGCCCCTTCCGGCACGCTGAACACGCTGCGGGATGCCGCAGATCGTGCCCGGATTCGAGCGAGGCCGTTGCGTCGTTTACGGAGCGGGCATCTCCCAGACCGATTCGAGCGTCACGCCCGTGTCGTCGGTCCGCATGAGCGTGACGCCGACCCCGAACATCCCTTCCGCCTCCTCGTCCGAAGGCAGCAGTTTCTGGATGTCCCCGAGCAGCTTGCGATAGGGCACCGACACGTCTTCCGGCACCATGGCCTCAGCCATCTCGCGGAGCATCCCGAGTGTTCCGCCCGACCGTGTGCTGTCGCTCACGCCGAACATCCGCGCCGGCTTCAGGGGCAGCAGTTCACCGGCCCGTCGCACCACGGAACTCTCGCCGAGGGAGGATTCGCCCGCCGGCGGATTACGGATCGCGGTGATCGTCTTCTCGAGTGAATCATTCCCGATCGCGACCACGAGATGCCCCTGGCCGACGTAGGCGGCCGGACCGTCGGGGAGCCGCACGCCGCGAAAGCCCTGCTCCTCCCGGAGTTCACCGTCGCCGCCGGCCATGCCGGCAAGCCGTTGCAGGATCTTTTCGAACGGAGCCTCGTCGGCGATCCGCCAGACGATCGCCGCCCGTTCGATGAACTGCCTCGTCGATGCGGCACCGTTCTCTCCACCGGCCTTGCGGCCGTCGGTCGGGGCCTCGCCGAACTCGGGAGGATAGGTCACCATCCAGTGCCTGGTGCCCAGCGAGGTCAGCAGTGTCGGCAGATCGACCCCGAGCCAGCCCTGGGACTGCATCTCGACCGCGTTGAACATGTTGGCCGTTTCCGGCCCCCCCTGCCCGATCGCACACTCCTTGAACGTCTCGTAGGCCGCCCCGAGGTCGAGCGAAATCTGCGTGAGGTCGATCGCCTCGCGGGTGACGAATGACGGCACCTCCGCCGGATCGCATTCCTGGTCGAGCACACGCATCAGGCTCGTGTGCGGGCCGGGCATCGAGAGAAACATGCCGCTGTGGTACCGGTCGCCCACGAGCGACTGCCGCCACGCGAGCGGGCCGATGTTCTCCGCCCCGATGCTCACCAGCTGTTTCCGCAGCCGTTCGTCGCCCGCCGCCCGCAACAACACCCGGGGGTCGATGACGACGTCGACGAGCACGTCGCCACCCGGGAGCACGGCGGCCATGCCGGGCATCTGCATCATGCCGGCCAGCGCGGCATCCCCGTCCTCGCCGTGAACGGTCAGAAAGCGTTCAAAGACGCCCCGCGCATCCTCGGTGCCGCTGCTGGCGTCGATGTCCATGTCACCGCCGTCCTTCAGGATGCCGAGGGCTGTCGGGATGGTCTGGCCGACGAGCAGTCGGCCCCCCATCCGGGCCATGAAGGAATGGGTCTGACCCGCTTTTATCACGGGAGCGTTGCGGGCCTTCTCACGGATCGCCTCCAGCCGCTTCCGCGGATCTTTCTCGTCGATGCCGTCGAGTGGGAGGTCGGCGGTGTTGATCGCCAGAATCGGCTCGATCAACGAGAAGACCTCGTGGCCGGCCAGCTCGAGGTCGATCCTCTTCGGCGCGTCGGGCTCGTTGGCGGCGGTCCGCTCTTCGGTCCGCTTCTTCGCCGCCTCGACGAGCCGCACCGCCGTCTCCTCTCCCGGTTCCAACCAGACCAGCATCATCACCAGTGGCGACAGCCCGCCGTCCCGGCCGCGGACGACGAAGCCCGCCCCCATGTCGCCCGCAAAAACGGTCTGGAGATCGGCCGGCGTGAGTCCGTATTTGCCGAGGCGGTCCTCGAGCGTCTCGCTCTCCTCGCCAACGCCACCGGTGCGGAGGGCGTCGAGGATGGCCGTCCAAACACCCTCGAGCCGCCGGTCGCTCAAGGCCACGGCACCGAACTTCGTCCGGGTGCGCATCGCCTCGAGAAACGCCCGCGGATCGGGAAGCCGCATCATCACCGCCGTGTCATCGGGCAGACACTCCCAGCTGGGCCGCAAATCGGCCGCGATCCCGGGCAGCGAGGAGATGACGGCGATCACGACGACCGCGGTGCGCGAGACACGGAACAGCTGCCGCATGGAGAATCCTTTCAGCAGGAAGGGGAACCCCGGTCAAGAAGGCGGAGGCGGAGCAAGGAAGCGGGACGGCCTGCTACGGGCCGGTGCGGGGAGCCTGAACGCCCACTGCCGGCACCCCCTTCTGGTGTGGAGGCGGCAGGTAGGTGACGCCGTTTTGTGGCTGCGACTCGTCGTAGGGATACGTGTCGCGGTGGATCAGGAAATCGATCAGCTCGTTGGCCGGGATTCCAAATGCCAGCCCCTCGAAGACGGCGGCGCCGGCACAGGCCACCGCCACGACCTCGCCCCGGGCGTTGAAGATCGGGCCGCCGCTGTT
>SXWC01000057.1 GCA_005789975.1 Planctomycetaceae bacterium | reverse complement strand
TCACGGCGACCTGCTTGCCGGCGAGATCGAGGTCGTGCCGCCACTGGGCGGAGTGGAAGACGGGCCCCTCGAATGCATCGAGGCCGGGCAGATCCGGCCGCTTCGGCACGTGCAGCGCACCGACGGCGGAGACGACGACGCGGGCGGTGAATCGGCGACCGTCGTGGGCGGTGAGCCGCCACCGACGGGAGGATTCGTCCCAGACGATCGCCTCGATCGGCGTTTCAAAGGAGATCTGCCGGTCGATGGCGTGCTTGGCGGCCACCCGGCGGAGATAGGCGAGAATCTCGGGCTGCGATGCGTAGGTCCGCGACCAGTCGGGGTTTTGCTCGAACGAATAGGAATAGAGGTGCGACGGCACGTCGCAGGCGCATCCCGGGTAGGTGTTGTCCCGCCAGGTGCCACCGAGCGACGGCGCCTTTTCGAAGATTCGAAAATCCCCCCGCCCCTGCTCCTTCAACTTGATCGCCATGCAGATGCCGGCGAACCCCGCGCCGATGATGGCGACGCCGATGTCGGGCTCGCCGGGCGGCGGATGAGCGGACTGAGGCCGGGATGCCATGGCAGGGAAAAGTACCCCCCCTCGGCGCGGGGAATCAAGGGCGGTTTTCGTCGTCGGCTGCGGGCTCCCCCGGCCCCCGCGGCTTCAGCCGGCGACCCGCAGCATCCACACGGCGAGGACCGCCCGCGCGGTCCACGCCAGAGTGCGAAACCAGTTGCCGCGCACAAGCGCGGCGACGAGTTGGGACCGGTGCCCTTCTCGCGCCAGCCGCGCATGCAGCGGCATCTGCACCACGAGCGTCGATGCCCAGATCGCGATCACCAGCAGCATGCCGCTGACGGCGGCCGCACGGCCCACGCCCGGCGGGGGGGCGATGGCGATCAGTGCCGCCGTGGCCATCTCGACGAGCATGAAGGGCAGGACGACCCATGTCGTCCGCCGCTGGTTTTCCAGGGCGTAGCCCGGTGCGTCATCACCCGTCGTGATCGCAAAGAGCGGGTAGTGGACGACCTGCACGAACCAGATCAGCCCGCACATCGCCCCCGATGAGACGGCCTGGGCCGCCAGGATCGAGTCGAGCATCGTCCATTGCACGGCGTCAGTCACGATGCGAACGTGCCCTCCAGGCATGCATGAGAATCATGCCGAACGGAATCCACCACAGGAGATCGTTGGTGGGGATCGTCACGCCGAAAGCCGGCGGCACCTCACCCCGCAGCACCCCGGAAACGTAACCGAGCGGTCCGAAGATCTTGCCGAGAAACCCGACCAACACGATCGGCCAGTGCCGAACCGGATCCGGGGCCGCGGCCAGATAGCCGACGCCGTAGACGCCCACGATCATGCCCACGCACTGCCAGATGAACGGGTAGTTGGGGGCCGCCATGCCCGTGAGGTCGAAGAGCCAGCCCGGCATGAGGACCGTGAGCGCGCCCCACGCGAGGTTGTAGATGCCGGCTGCGACGAGCCAGCGGCGCATCCAAGTCGGTGTGTCGGCCATGCTCGCGGCGCTCGCCAATGGTTGGGGGAAAAGTCGCGGGTTGGGGGAAAAGTCGCGGAGTGAAGCCGGGCCGCTCGCCCGGTCCGCGAACGGACGCTGACAGGATAGCCGTCTGGCGGACCGGGAAACACTCCACGACCTGACGCTCACACGGGCCGCTCGTCTTCGGGGAGCGGTTCGATTCTGGGAGTGCCGCCGCTCGTCCTGCTCGAGACCCGGTAATACTCCCAGCACGACTCCCGGTAGAAGTTGAAGCCCACGAAGACACCGATCACGTTGACACCGTCTGAAATCGCCTGGTCGACGAGCACGGAGAGGCCGGTCACGGCCGCTCTCGCCCGCCGGGCGGCCAGAGCGTTGTGCCTGGGCCGAATACCCTGTTCCCAGAGCCCCGAATTGCGGCAGTAGTCGTCCGCCTCGTCATGGGTGCGAAACAGGGGCAGAAACTGGAACGGATCACCGGTGGCCTGCCGTTGGGAGCCGATCATCTGGGGGTGACCAGAACGGACGAGATGCCAATCGGCGGCGGACATCGGCACTTCTCCGGCGAACCATGATCCGGCTCGTGGTCATGATAGGACCTTGCCGCAGCTCACCCAGCGACCGGGCTGAAGGGCGTGCGCAGACCGTGGAAGAAGTCGGCTCGAGCTGGCTGCGAAGATCGTCGTCCGGAGCGCCCCCCCCGACGTTTCCACCGCTCGATCCAGTGGACAAAGCTCATGGATGGCTTTGTCCACAAAAAGCTAGAATCTGACGACCCAGGTTACCATTTCGGCTTACCATTTCGGCTCACGCTTCCGTCCCGTCCTGCGACCCCCACCCCCTTCGAGGCTTCATGAACGACGCAGCCTGCCCGCCGGTTATCGCCGGAGAAACGGTCGCGGTGACCGGGGCCACAGGCTATGTCGGGGGTCGGCTCGTGCCGGCGCTCCTGGAGAAGGGATACCGGGTCCGCTGTCTGGTGCGGGAGCCACGGAAGCTCGACGCCCGGCCTTGGCGGCACCACGAGAATGTCGAGGTGATCGCGGGCGATCTCGCCGACACCGTGGCGGTGGCCACGGCCCTGCGGGGCTGCCGCGCGGCCTACTACCTCGTGCACTCGATGGTGGCGACCGGCGGCACGTATGCGGATCGCGACCGGGAACTCGCCGCCGGCTTCGCCCGAGCAGCCCGGGATGCCGGCCTGTCACGGATCATCTACCTCGGCGGCCTCGGCGAGATGGGGCCGGACCTCAGTGAACACCTCCGGTCGCGGCGGCAGGTCGAGCAGGAACTCGCCTCGTGCGGCGTGCCGGTGACCACCTTCCGGGCGGCGATGATCATCGGGGCCGGCTCGGCCTCGTTCGAGATCCTCCGCTACCTGGTCGAGCGGCTGCCGATCATGGTGACACCCAAGTGGGTGACCACCGAATGCCAACCGGTGGCGATCACCGACGTGCTGCACTGGCTCGTGCACTGCCTCGAGGTGCCCGAGACCGCCGGCAAGACTCTCGAGATCGGCGGCCCCGACGTGATGCCCTACCGGGAACTGATGCGGGTGATGGCCGAGGAGCTCGGCCTCCGTCGGCGGATCATCCTGCCGGTGCCCGTGCTGACTCCGCGGCTCAGCTCGCTCTGGATCAACCTCGTCACCCCGGTTTCCTATCGAATCGCCCGGCCGCTGGCGGAGGGACTGAAAAACCGCGTGGTCGTCACCGACGACACCACCCAGCGGCTCATGCCTCACCAGGCCCTCGGCGTGCGGGAGGCGATTCACCGCGCGAAGGTGAAGATCGATCAGCATGCCGTGGAGACCCACTGGAGCGTCGCAGGGCCGGTGCCTGGAGATCCGTCCTGGGCGGGTGGCACCGTCTTCACCGACAAACGCGTCGTCGATATCGAGGCCGATCCCGCGAGCGTCTATGCGGCGGTCTGCCGAATCGGAGGGGGCAACGGCTGGTACGCCGGCGACGTGCTCTGGCAGCTGCGTGGCTGGCTCGACAAGCTCGTGGGCGGCCCGGGGTTGCGGCGGGGTCGGCGACATCCGGAGATGGTGGAGTTTGGCGAGGCGCTCGACTTCTGGCGGGTGGTGGGCATCGACCGCGATCGGTCGCTGTCGCTGAGAGCGGAGATGAAGCTTCCGGGCGAGGCCCAGCTGGACTTCGCAATCGAGGAGAGCGAAGCCCGCTCGGAGCCGCCGCTCACCCGGCTGGTCATGACGGCCCGCTTTCGTCCCCGAGGGCTCCTCGGCCTCCTCTATTGGTATGCCGTCGTGCCGCTCCACGAACTGGTCTTCGGCGGCATGCTCCGGGGAATCCAGAAGACGGCCGAGGCGATGCATCGCTCGAAACTCATGACGGGTGGCGAGCCCAAGTTGCAGGAGGCCGCCCCGGGCTACGGCCGCGCCCGCCTCTGGCTGGGGATGAGCGGTGTGGGCACGCTGGTCGTGCTGGCTTCAGTGGGGCTCACGCTCGGACTGCCAGCCCGGATCCTGCCCGTTGCGGACGGGCCGCTCCAGAGCCAACTCGCGGGGCTCGCCGCCTTCGTGCTCTCCTACGCGGCCATCCACGTCCCCTTCGATCTCTTCGGTGGTTACCTCTTGCCGCGGTGGTATGGACGGCGGCATCCGCCGCTGGGCCTGTTCTTCGCGAGGCTGGCCCGGGGGGTGGCCGTTCACGCCGCGGTGTTGTTCACGACGGCGGCCGTGCTGCTCCTCGCAGGGAGGGCCGGCGGAGCGCTGGGGGTGATCGTGGCGGGGGCGGCGGTGGTGCTCGCGTTGCTCTGGGGGCGAATCCCGCTGGCGACCGCCATGGCCCGGCTCGAACTCACGCCGAGCCTGCCAATCCTCGAAGAACCGCTCCAGAAGGACGCGGCGGTGACGACGATGCTGCCGACCTACATGGGCGAATCCGACGACGAGGGCTTCACCGGCGCGGTCGTGGGTGTGCTGCAGCCGCGGTTTCACCTGCTGCCGATGCGGTGGCGAGAGGGGCTCGATCCCCAGGCCTTCACCGTGGCGGTGCGGCGGCGGCAGATGGCCGTGCAGACCGGGGAATGGTGGCGGGGCCGGATGCTGGCGATCGGCTTCACGCTCCTCGGTATCGCCCTGACGGCACTCATCATCGGAGATCGGCGGCTGGCCACGGCCGAGGGGATCGTGAGCTACAGCCTCGTGTTCACGCTCTGGTCTTTCCTGGGACTGCTGACCCTTCCCACGCCCAGCCGCCGCGGCGTGGCCGTGGTGGACCAGAGCCTGCTGGCGGCCGGCTGCCGTCGTGATGCGATGGCGCGGACCATCGAAATGCTCGACGACCTGCAAGACCGCGAGCGGCAGCGGAGTTCCCTCGTCGAGACGATCTTTCATCCGGTGCCGAGCGTTCAGTCGCGGCTCCGTGGCCCACGTGCCGCCGGCACGACGGGCTCCTGGGATGCCGCCCGCTCCGCGGTGTACTTGAGCGCATCCGGCCTGGGTCTCCTGGGCAGGGCGGTTCATTGCAACTGCGGCCGCCCATCTCTCTGGACTTTCTTGCCGATCGACTGAGCCCCGACGACTGAGCCCCGACGTGGAGTTTCCCGACGGGGCCCGACTTTCCCGACGGGGCCCGAGCTCCCCGACGGGGTCGGAATTCCTCGGCGTGTCGCGTGTCGCGGTTGCCCCCAGCCGTGGGCCGGGCCGTCACGGCCGGATCGCCGTCCCGAGAACCCGCCAGACTTCGCCGGGGCTCGTGCGTCCCTCGAGCACGAGTGATCCCGCCTGCACGAAGAGCGGTGTCATGCCGTTGTCGATGCCGATCCTGTAGAGCTCGCGACTGTCGGCCTTCCGCAGGATCGCCCGCCCGACATGGTCGCCGCGCACGTCGAGAAACTCGCTGATCATCGCCCTGCCCCGGTAGCCGGTGCCGTTGCACTGCGGGCAGCCAACCGGGACACGGACGCGGTCGAACTCCATGCCGTGCATGTCGGCGGGATCGGCCGACTCGCGGGCGCAGCGGCCGCAGAGCGTCCGCAGAAGCCGCTGCGTCAGCACCGTCGTCAGCCCGCTGCGGACGAGAAACGGCTCGATGCCCATCTCGATCAGTCGCGTGACCGCGCTGGCGGCGGTGTCGGAGTGGAACGTCGCCAGCAGCAGTTGGCCGGTGAGCGAGGCCTGGATCGCGAATTCCGCGGTGTCACGGTCGCGGATCTCGCCAACCATGATCACTTCCGGATCCTGTCGCATCAGCGACCGCAGGCCCGTCTTGAGGTCGAACCCCGACGCCTGATCGACCTGACTCTGGGCGACGCCCGCGACGGGCACCTCGATCGGGTCTTCGATCGAGACGACGCTGCGCGAGCCGTTGGTGGAGGTGACGATGTGCCGCAGGCAGGCGTAGAGGGTCGTCGACTTTCCACTGCCGGCGGGGCCCGAGATCAGCATCGCCCCGCTGGTCTCGACGAGCGCGTCGCGAATGCGACCGGTCAGTTGTGGTGGATTCCCCAGCTCCTCGAGCGTGGACAGGTCGCGATGATGGCCGAAGAAGCGGAGCACGGTCCGCTCCCCGTGCATGGTGGGAAACGTGCTCACGCGGATTTCGCGGCCGTGCTTCGGCTTGGCGATGCGGCCCTCCTGGGGCACGTCGCTCTGGTAGGTGAGCAGGTCGGCAAGGATCTTGAGCCGGGACGTGATGGACGAGGCAACGCCCGGGGCGACGACGGCGACGGGCTGCAGCATGCCGTCGTGCCGGAAGCGGACGTCGAGGCCCGCCTCGCAGGGCTGGATGTGGACGTCGCTCGTGCCGACGTCGTGGGCGAATTCCAGCAGCGTATCGACGGCCCCCGTGGCGTAGGCGGGGAGCATGGGGTTCATCGACGCGAGCCGCCGCCGGGCCGTTTCGAGGGCCGCGGTGAGATCGCCGTGGGCGGCTGGAGGGCCGTGAACCGCCGCCACGGCGGTCGGACCAGGCATGCCGTGGCCGGCGGGCGAGATCTCGGTCATGCGCCCGGCCCCCGGAGCATCTGGTCGATCGCCTCGGGTCGGAGCTTGGAAACGTAGGTGTTGAACAGCCGGAAGATCATCATCAGCAGCAACGCGGCCACGGCGATCCACACGATCGAGGACACGATCTGCGTGATCATCGACATCGCGAACTTCACCTTCATCCGCATGACGCGGAAATGCTTCTCGAGCGTCTCGGCGAGCCGCCCCGACTCCTCGCCGAGATGCACGGCTTCGACGGTGTCGAACGAGAAGAGGCCGGTGTCACGGAGCACTTCGTGCAGCTCGCGACCCTGAAGCACCGCCTCGCGGGCCCCGTCGGCCTTCGCCTTGAAAGCCCGCGACGCGGAACTCTTGAAGCTCAGCGCGATGGCACCGGCGGCCGGCACCCCCGACTCGACGGCGAGTGCGAGCGACTGCACGAACGTGGCTTCGTCGAACGTGAGGAGCGTCCGCCCCAGCACCGGCACGCGCACGAGCAGATCGCCCAGGAACGCGAGTTGGCCGTTGCGGATGAGGATCCACAGCGACACGCCCACCGCCGCCGCCGTCAGCACCCAGCCCCAGAAGATGGCCAGGCCCCGGGCTCCGGCGAGGCCGATCCCCAGCAGGTCGGCGGCCTCGGGCGTTTCGGAAGCCACCACCGACGGGACATAGATCAACACCGACACCACGACGAGCGCCAGTCCCAACTGGATCATCGGCCAGATGATCGATCCACGGAAGGTGTCCTGCAGTTCGGCGACCTCCTTGTAGTAGACGGCCATCCTTTCGAGCACCGTCTCGAGCCGCCCCGACTCCTCGCCCACCTCGATCAACCGGTGGAAATTCGGGGGGAAGTAGTTGCCCTGCTCCCTGACCGCTTCCGTCAGCGAGGCCCCCTGGCGGATGCGCTCGGCGACCGACCGCATGTGGCGGCCGTGCCGCGACCCCGCATCGGCCGCCTCGCGTTCGAAAATCCGGAACGGATCGTGGCCGACGTCGAACGCCACCCCGACCCGCTCGCACAGCAGCCCCAGGTCACGATTGCCGATGCGGGTGATCATGTCCGCGGATTTCGCCGGAGGAGCGGGGCACTTCCGCAGAATGTACGGAGCGGTGTTTGGGGAATGTGACCGGCGGATGAGAAACTCGTGAGCGGGTGCCCGGGGGGCGGTCGCTACATTGGGGCCGTCGTGGCGGCAGGCGCGAACAGGCGAGGTGGTCGTGGCGGTCGGTCTTTCCTTCACGCAGTTCGGATCGGGCGAGCCGCTCGTCATCCTCCACGGCCTGTTCGGCTCCAAGCGGAACTGGGCCTCCGTGGCCGCGAAACTTGCCGCGGACCGTCGGGTGATCGTGGTTGACATGCGGAACCACGGCGAGAGCCCGCGGCACGACCGCCACGACTACCCGGCGCTGGCCGCCGACGTGGCCGCCCTGATCGACCGGGAGGTGGGGGGGGCCGCCGCGGTGCTCGGCCACAGCATGGGCGGAAAGGCCGCCATGGTCCTGGCGGTCATGCAGCCGGAACTGGTCGAGCGGCTCGTGGTCGTGGACATCGCCCCGGTGCGGTCGAGCGGCACGCTGATCGACGTGGTGCGGGCCCTGCGCGACGTGCCGCTCGCCGACTACTCCCGCCGCGCCGAGGTGGAGGCGGCACTCGCCGGGGCGATCCCGGATCCCGCCGTGCGCGGGTTCCTGATGCTCAACCTCGCCAGCGGCCCCGACGGCTTCGCCTGGACCGTGAATCTCGAGGCCCTCGAGCGAAACTTCGACGACATCCTGGGCTTCCCCGCGCTGCCCGCGGGCCGACGATTCGTCGGACCGACGCTGTTCGTGGTGGGCGGGCGTTCCGACTACGTCCGACCGGATCACCACGCCGAGATCGAGCGGCTCTTTCCGGCGGCCGTGATCGATACGCTCCCGGGGGCGGGGCACTGGGTGCATGCCGATGCCCCCGGGCCGTTCGTCGGGGCCGTGAGGCGGTTTCTGACGAGCGGCGCGGCGGGGTGATGCGGTCGGCTATTCGCCGATGTCCTCGGCCCAGAGCTCCGGATGGGCGGCCATGAACCGCCGCATGAGCTCGATGCAGCGTTCATCCTGCACGACCGTGAGCTGCACTCCCCGCTCCGCCAGCAGTTTCTCCTCGCCCATGAAGGAGCGATTCTCCCCGATGACGACCCGTGGAATCCCGTAGAGCAGGATCGCGCCGCTGCACATCGGGCAAGGCGAGAGCGTGGTGTAGAGCGTGCACTCCCGATAAAACGCCGCGGACCGCCGGCCCGCCCGCTCGAGCGCGTCCATCTCCCCGTGGAGAATGGTGCTGCCCTGCTGCACGCGGCGATTGTGGCCGCGGCCCGCGATCGCGCCGTCGTGCACGACCACCGAGCCGATCGGGATGCCCCCCTCGGCGAGCCCCTGCTCCGCTTCATCGATCGCCGCCTGCAAGAACGCGTCCATGGCGTCGGATCATACCGACTCCGACGCCATGGCGTCCATGTTCACGCGCGGCGGGACTCGGCCCCGACGCCACCGCCGAATGATTATCACGACCGTCCCGAGAACCGTGGCGAGACCGAGCAGGTTGCCCGGCTCGGGCACCGCGGAGGTGAGCACGAGATTGTCGAGCGCCGGCGAGGCCACGGTCGTGGCCGTCGGCGAGACGATCTGCGTGGTGCGCTCGACGACCAGGGCCGCGATGCCGGGCGTGTTGAACGTGAACGTGGCGGCTGCCACTGGCACGTATTCCGCGTAGTTGGGTTCGCCCACCTGCCCGAGCGTGTTGCCGTTCGAATCGAGGGCTCGCGCCGTCCACTCCGCGGCGATCATTCCGGTCAGCGACTGCTCGGGATCCATCGCGATGCGTGTGAATGACAGGCTGGTCAGCGGCTGGGCGAACGTCAGCCGGTAGCCGGCCGGCGCAGCCGACGCGGATTGCTGCAGGAAGTTGAACGCCGAGGGGGGGCCGAAAAAATTCGGATAGAGAAAGACATTGGTCGTCGCATTGGCCGCCACGGGCCCCGGGGCCCCGACCACGTTGGAGACCGTGATGCCGTAACCGGCGAGATAGGTCGCGAGCGTCGCTCCGCCGACCGGACCACCCGCGGCATTCAGGGAGTCGAAGTTGACGAGCACGGTGGATGCTCTGGCGGCCACGGGGGCCCCGATGAGCATGACGACGAACACGAGCCATCGGACATGGCGACGGAGGAAGGTGGCACGGGGCATGGAAGGGCCTCCAAAGGAAGCCACAGGCTCGCACGATCACGGGGGCACACGACTTCCTCGGAAGTGATGCCGACGGCCCTGACGATCATGGCTGTGACTCTGGGGACTGCTGGAAGCGATCCCTGCACGGGGAACGCGCCGCATCCCGCTGGCGCAGCGAACCTGACCGCGGTGCCGCACGGTGCGACGCTCGCGCATCGGCCTACGCTGCGCCGGGGCTTCGCACGTCGGCGAGGCGCCCAGCAACTCGTCTTCCGAAATCACCCACCCGGCGAGCCACTGCGGGCCAGACACCCGCGCACCTCTCCGGGCACGTCAAACCCTTCGAACCCGCGGGCTGCGAGGCAAGCGCGGCCCGCACATCAGCCATCGGGCAGGTGTTTTGCGGGCGACAACCCCGGCAGGACACCCTCATTCCGCCGGCCGTCGCGGCCTTGAGCGGCCGCACCCGCCCCGCTACCGTTTCCCCCTCCCCGGAGGCCCCGGCCATGCCCTTCGCCCGTCGCTCACCGCTGCTCCCGCTCGCGGCGCTGCTCCTCGCCGCCCTGCTGCGGCCCCACGCCGCTCCCGCCGCGGGGCCGCAGGCCACGATCGAGGGCCATCCCGCCCTCGCCCGTGCCCCTCGATGCACCACGACCAAGCAGGGCCGGCAGGGCGACCCGGTCAACATCGCGTTCGTCGGCACCGAGGAGGAACTCCACCACACGCTCGCGCGGGCCCGCTGGTATGCATCCGATCCGATCACGCTCCAGACCTCGCTGCGGATCGCGGCCGACGTGGTGCTGAAGAAGCCCTACGAGCACGCCCCGGTGAGCGACCTCTTCCTCTGGGGTCGCCGCCAGGACGTGGCCTTCGAGCAGCCGGTCGGTGACAGCCCCAAGCAGCGTCACCACGTGCGCTTTTGGAGGTCGCGCGAGCTCGATGCCGGCGGCGAGCCGCTCTGGCTGGGGGCCGCCACATTCGACGAGCGGGTCGAGCTCAGCCGCACGACCGGGGGCATCACGCACAAGATCGCCCCCGACGTCGATCGCGAACGCAACAAGCTCGTCCTCGATGCCCGCGCCAGCGGCGTGCTCGACGGCCATTACTGGGTCGACGGCTTCCATCGCGATCGCCAAGGTCGTAACGGCGGCGGTGATCCCTACTTCACCGACGGCAGGCTCGCCGTCGGCGTGCTCGATTTCCGCCGCTGATCGACGTCACTGCGGCCGCAGCACGGAGGTGTGCAGCCGGTCGTATTCGGCGGCATGCTTCTCGAGCCGGCTGGCGTAGAGCAGGACCTTCGAAACCGTCATCTGCCCCGCGTTCCCGACGGCGACACCGGCGAGGTGCGCCGCGATGCTCCCGCCGTCGGCCCCCTGCCCTTGATGCCGGGTGTGCTTGAACCGGCCGATCGTCAGGTGGGGCCGGTATCCGCGGGCCTCGGGGGGAAATCCGAGGGGCTCGAGCCGCGCGGCCAGCGCGTCGTAGAGCGACCCGAGGGCTTCGGCCCCCTCCTCGATGCCGAGCCAGACGACCCGTGGTTTTTTCGGGTCGGGAAAGCAGCCGACGCCGCCGAACGCGACCTCGAAGGGCGGCACCTCCCTGCATGCCGCGTCCATCGCGACGCAGATCCCGTGCAGGTCGGTCTCATCGACATCGTTGCCGAGGAAGTGCAGGGTGAGGTGCATGTGGGCCGGATCGACCCAGGCGGCTTCGACGCCCGCGCGTCGCAGCCGGTCGATGATCCGCGCGGCCACCGTGGCCGTCTCGCGCGGCGGATCGATGGCGATGAAGAGCCGAAGACGCGGTGGCATGCGGATCACGCTCGGGGAGACACGGGGTCGGGCACGGCACGTGCATCGTGCCGGCACAGCCGGCCGAAAGACCTCCCGCTCCCGGCGATTGTAGCCAGCGACGCGGCAGAAGCCTGCCGCTCACAGGCAGCCTTTCCAAAGGGGCTCGATCGGTGGCAGACTCCGAGCCTCGTTCGACACGACGACGTGCACAGCCGCTTTTCACCCGGAGGCGCCGATGACGGGCCCCTTGCTCCACACCTGGAATCTCAATCTCGGCTACGCGAAACGCCTCGTGGCCGATATCCCCGACGACAAGATGACCCTCCAGCCGGCCCCGGACATGAACCACGCCGCATGGGTGCTGGGGCATCTGGCCTGCACCGCGGACATGCTTGCAGACATGATCGGCGCGCGGCCCGTGTGCCCGGCCGGCTGGGTTTCGCTTTTCGACTGGAACTCGAGCCCGTCGAGCGAGCCGAGCGCCTACCCGTCGAAGGCCACGTTGCTCAGGGCCCTGGAGGACGCCCACGCCGGAGTCGCCGCGGCCCTGCCCCTCGTCCCCGAGTCTCGCTGGCCTGAAACGACGCCGCTGGAGGCGGTGAGAAGTTTTCTGCCGACCCTCGGTGATTGCCTCGTGTTCGTGATGGCCGCCCACGAGAACATGCACCTGGGTCAGCTTTCGGCCTGGCGGCGGGTTCAGCGGATGGGGCGGGTCTGATCATGACCGCTGAAGAATCCATGCCGGCACCGCCCTTGCCCGACTCGTATTTCGAGAACGGCCTCCTCGTCTACACGGCGGCCTATCACCTGAAACGGGGCTCGTGCTGCGGCTCCGGCTGCCGCCACTGCCCGTATGAGCCCCGGCATGTCGAGGGCGCCGAGCAGACCCGCGGCTGACCGCCGTTTCGCGGCGTTGCCTGCGCGGGGTTCAAAGCCCCTCAGCCCGCCACCGCGCTTCAACCATGTCCGCCATTTCGCGGGCTTGGTCCTCGAGTTCCTGGAGGAGCTCGTGGTTGTCGTCGTCTTCTGCCCGGCGGGCGAGCGTGAGCAGATAAGCCGCCTCGTTTCGCCACGCCTTCAGCCAGTCCGGACGTTTCCAGACAGGCCGGTAGATCAGGCTTTCGAGCCGCAGGAATTCATCGCCGGAGAGGGTCATGAACGTCGAGTGTAGCTCGGCTCCGGCGGCGGGCGCGGGCGTGCCAACTCCCGGCTGGCGACAGCAGGTGCTGGGCTCACGCACGGCGTTGATCCAAGAGCTGCCGGGGCCGTTCACGAGCCGGACGGAGGCGTTGGGGGCCGCGGAGGTGGCTTGCCCACCGGTCAATGGACTGGGCGGAGGGCTCGGGAAAAATCCCGGCCACTCCGCCCAGCCGCGACGCCGACCTCTTGGATTGGACGCGGATGCTCCTGCCCGCTATCTCACCGCAGTCCGGCAGCCATCCCACGAGCGGCCTGCAGCATGCTCACCAGCACGGCCGCGCGGGGCGACAGAATGGTGAGGCCGTACATCATCCGCGCCTGCCGGGTTTTCGGCGGGGTGCTGACGAGGGCGGCGATGGGACTCACGCGCGGCGAAACGACGCCGAGGCCGCTGAGTCGTCCAGCGGGCGTGCGGAGGCCGCCCTTTTGGAACAGCAGCGCGGCGTTGCTCAACCGCGGGGCGATCAGGCCGAGCGGGCTTGCCGTGGGCATTCCCGGAAGGGTAGCCATTCCGGGGATGATCGGCTTGTTGAGGCGGGCCAACAGGCCGTTCGCTGCCTGGGCCGGGCTGACGGATGACGCAACCACGACCGTGGCGACGAGGCTGAAGACGATGGACCGTTTGAGAAGCATGAGAGACTCCAAAAAATAACCCGAGCAAGCGACGGCAGACGACGCGGACGCTTTGCCCACCGAGCGTTTTTGCTCATTCGTGGGATGCGTCCGGCTGCACGTCGGCCGAGATTCATTGCCTCGCTGCCGAAGTCAATCTGAAGCGTCGGGTTTCCCATGCATGCCGGCGATCAGATGCATGCATATCCCTTCCAGCCGTCACAAACCGATCGCTTCCCGTCGCAACCGAGGCGTGTCATCGCCTCTGCCGCCTCGGATGGCCGGCGGGAAGCCAGATTCCTCCCCGGCGGGAAGCGGGCGAAGTGCCCACGAAAGCGCCCACACACAGCAGGCCCGGGAGGGCTCAGGGTGGCACTCTGGGGCATCTATGCGGGCGGCCGACCTGCCCGCCGCGAGCGCGGCTGAAAACGAAAACACCCCCGCGAAAGCCGCTGTTGTCGGCACTTCGCGGGGGTTTCAGAAGCAGAGGCTCCGGTCGGAGTCGAACCGACGATGGCGGATTTGCAATCCGCTGCCTTAGCCACTTGGCTACGGAGCCCTGAAATCAGGAATCGGACTACGCTACGGGAGTCTGGGCCGAATGGTCAAGTTGTTCTCGTTGCGTAAACCCGAACGGTTGAACCGCAAAACGCGGATCCACCGGTTAGGCCTTGAAATCGGCCAGCGGCGGCCTGCTTCTTCAATCCTTTCCTTTTTTGCCGCCGGAGAGGGGCCTTTGGTTCGGCTGCCCGGGTGCCGATATAGTCTGCGGCACCGCTTTATCTTCCCACGGCAGGAGCTCTTCGAGGATGACCACGCAGGCGACGGGTGACATCGGTCTGATTGGCCTGGCCGTCATGGGCGAAAACCTCGCCCTGAATATCGCCAGCCGCGGGTACACCATCGCGGTCTACAATCGCACGACCAGCGTCACCGACGCCTTCACCGGCGGCCGCGGCAAGCAGCCCAACGTCATCGGCTGCCACACGCTCCCCGACCTCGTCGCCGCCCTCAAACCGCCGCGCAAGGTGATGATGATGGTCAAGGCGGGCCCGGCCGTCGACGGCCTCATCGAGACGCTCATCCCCCTGCTCTCCAAGGGCGACGTGATCATCGACGGCGGCAATACGCTCGCCGCCGATACCGAGCGGCGGACGAAGGAGGTCGAGGCGGCGGGCCTGCTCTACATCGGCACCGGGGTGTCGGGAGGCGAAGAGGGCGCGCTCAAAGGCCCCAGCCTGATGCCCGGCGGCTCCGCGGAGGCATGGCCGCTGGTGCGGCCGATCTTCCAGGCGATCGCGGCGAAGGTGGGGCCGAAGGGCGACATCCCCTGCTGCGATTGGGTCGGCCCCCGGGGTGCCGGTCATTACGTGAAGATGGTCCACAACGGCATCG
>SXWC01000056.1 GCA_005789975.1 Planctomycetaceae bacterium | reverse complement strand
GGCGGCCGCGCCGCGGCGGGCAATCTCGCGGCGGCCTTTCGCCAGACCGCCGCCACCGGCCGCTGGATTCTCACACAGCCGCTCGTGCTGCTCGTGATCATGGCCGGAGTGCTCATCGACCTCCCGATTCGGCAGGTGCTCGTGGTGTCGAGCGAAATCTACGCCGAAATCGACATCCCCACGGCGGCCTTCGGCCTCGTGAGCGCGGCGTCGGCCCTGCTCGGGCTGGCGGTGGCCGGTCCGCTGCGCCGGCTCGCGCTCGGCGCGAGCGCCCGGGCCAACGGTCTCGTGCTGGTCGCGGTCACGCTCGTCGGCCTCGCGGGCATCGCCGCCTTCGTGCCGCTGGGCGGCGCCGCGTTCGTGATTCTGCTCGCCACCGTGCTGCGGATGGTGGTGTTTCTCCAGAGCCATTACCTCAACCAGATCGTTGACTCGGGGCGGCGGGCGACGGTGCTGAGTTTCCGCGGTCTCGCGGTTCACGTCGGCTACGGCCTCGGCTGCCTCGGACTCGCCGGGGCGACGGCGGCCAGCTCGCGAATTGTCGGCGACGACGCCTGCTTCCGGACCGTCGTCATGTTGTTGCCGTGGGGATTCCTGCTCGGGTGCGGCATTTTCGTCGGCTGGAGTCGGCGACTGGGAGTGGACCGCGACTGCCTCGTCAGGCCCGGCGGCTTCGGCGAGCCGCGGCATCAACCGGGGTGAGCGCGCGCGAGGAATGTCATACCCCACCCACGGGCATCCGACCACGGGGCTGAGCCGGCGGGGGCGAACCGAACGCGGTCCGCGGCCCGCAGCTCATCGGGGCCGGACGGGCTGCGGACGCCGCACCGGGCCATCCTGCTCCACTGCCGCCACCTCGGGCAGTTGCCGGAGTCGCTCGGCGGCCTGGGGAGTGAGGACCGCCGAGACGCCGTGGATGATGCCGAGAACGGCCTTCACTTCGCCATCGACCGTCGCCACGCGTTCGCGGGCGAGTTTCTCGAGCGTCTTGCCATCGGCGGTCACGCCGTCCTTGAAGAGGTCTTTGCGAAACATCACGATGTAGACGCCGCGGGCCTGCGGCTCCTCGGGAGCCTTGTGCAGCAGCCTGCCGCCGGCGGCCTTGGCCTTCTTGCGGACGGCATCCAGGTCGTCCACAAACTCCACCGGCCCCGCGTCGGGATCCCGCCAGTTCCACGTCGCGCCGGAGACGAAGGTGCGGACCTTGCGGTCGGCCGGCGGCACGACCGGCGCCGTCGCCTCGAGGCGGGTGATCACCTGCGCGGCGAGGCCACCGCGGTTGTGGAGCTCGGTCAACACCCAGATCTCGTCGTCAACCTCGTGCACCTCCGCGATCTTCAAGTCCCACCCGCCACTGGGCACGGTCACGGCGACACGGACCGGGGCCGGGGCTGGGGCCGGGGCATCGTCGGCCGCGCGGGCCGCGCACGCCGCCAGCAAGACCAACAGAGCGATCGCAGGGCCGGGTCGAATCATGATCATCCCCCTCCGTACTTCAGCTGGTGCCATACGAGGACCAGAGTCTACCGCCGGCGGGGGCCGCCATCGACCGCAGGTGAATCCCGTGGGCCGCGCCTGCAAGGCAGTGACCTGTTCCCCCTCGACGCGGAGCCCCCGGCCCTTACCGGCCTGTTGGCCGCTCCGGGCCGTCGGGTCGGATAATCGACCGGCGAGGCGGTGTGGCCCGCGGTGAGTGGGCCGGCCGCGGATCATAGATGCCCCCCAATCCCCGCGAGTCCGAGGTGCACGATGCGAGTCGGGTATCCAGAGAGTGTTCCAGGCCGGTGTCTCGCGGCGCTGGCGATCGTGCTCGGCGCTTGCACGGCGGCCGTCGTCTGCCGCCAGCCGCACCCGCGCACCGCGGAGGCCGCACCACCGGCCGGGGCCGAGCCCGACACCCTGACGCGACGTCATGCCGAACTGCACGTCCGCTACGCCGAAGCCCGACTCACCGCGGCGATCGTCGATCTGGAAAAGGCACTCGATCTGGTCCGCGTGAAGCCGGGCCAGGTGGCCGAGAGCGAACTCCGCGGACTCCGTGGCCGGGTGGAGGTGTTGCGGGAGCATGTCGAGGCGACACGCCGGCAGCCCCACGGCAACTCGTTCGACTTCGCGTTGGCCGTCGCCCGGAAGGCTGCCGATCAGGCCGAGCGTGACCTGGCGCGGGCACGTTCCGCCAACTCGCTCCGCCCCGACGCCGTCTCCGGGGGGACGATCAAGCAGCTCGAGGCGCGGAGCGATGTCGCCCGCACCCGCTTGGCGATCTGGGAAGATCCCGCATTCCTGCAGTCGCCGCTCCATGTCATGCAGATGCAGATCGATCAGCTTTCCGATCAGGTGCACGACCTCGTTCAACGCCTGGACAGGGCGCCCGCGATCGATCTCCGCTGACCGCAGGATAGGGCGGCCAATGGCACTTCGGTAAGCGGCGGCCGAGCGGGGCGGATCACGAGGAGCTACCGCGGGAGTTGGTCGGGCCGTAAGTGGCCCGATCGTGAAGGCGCCGTGGAGCTTCCTATCCACGCTCAAGGCCGGATTTTTCTCCTCGGGACGGGCCTCCACAAATCGACGAAGAACGAATGCGCGGCGCTCGAGGCCCACGTCGAGCCCGCGATGAAGCACGGCCAGCTCGTGCTGATCCACACGCCCCATCTCGCCGACAAGGCCCACGGTACGAAGACGGTGCTCGAGGTGCTCGCCGGAAATGAAGGTCGATCCCGAGCGGATCTGGATACGGTTCACCCGTGACCGTCAGGCTGTTTCCATCGCTCACGCGATCGGGCCGGCTCGGCTGGTCGAAGTCGGGCGAGATGACGATCTTCGTGACGCAGCTCCAGTTTCTCACCGAGTCGCTGGAGACGCCCCCCGACAAGTACCACGGCCTGGTCGATGCCGACCTCCGCCAGCGGATGCGATACCTCGACCTGATCCATGGCGAGGGCGTCCGCGTACGGTTCGTGGCCCGCAGCAAAATCGTGGAGGCTGTCCGCCGCGTGCTCGCCACCCGGGACTATCTCGAGGTGGAGGGGCCCACGCTCCAGGAGACGGCCGGTGGCGCCGCGGCGAGCATCCGCGACGTGATCCTGTGCCCGATCCACCGCCCGCGGGCCGACGGGTAAGACGGATCGCACCCGGGCCGTCGGCAAAGCCCGCTCATCGCTCCGGCAGCCTGCTGCAGGCGAACATTTCCTCGAGATACCCGGCGCGACACCACGCGGGCATTCGCGCCAGGCGGCGATACCCGGCCGCATGCCGCAGGAGGCTGGGGAGAAATCCGCCTGTGAGCGGCGTGCCCTCCGGCACCCGCGTCTCCTGATTGATCGAGAGGAAATGCCCGGCTGACCGCGGAATCCGCTCGAGGTAGCGGCGGACGGTGTCGAGATCGAGTTCCGGTAGCGAGTCCTGGTTAAAGAGGAGGTCGACCTCGACCAGCGGTCCGTCGAGGAACTCGAAGTCGGGCATGATCCTCACCGCCGGCAACTCCGCGGAGGAGTCCTCGCCGAACAAGACGAACCGGTGCGCCGGTAGTGCCTGCGAGAGAAAGAAGGCCTGCATGGCGTTGAGTTCGGGAAGATCGATGAGTGTGATGTGCCTCGCGCCGAGCCGGGCCAGAAGGGTGGGCACGAGGCCGATCCCCGGGCCGATCTCCCCGATCCGGCAATCAGCCAGCCCCTTGCCCGTCCGCTCTTCGAGCCACTCCTGGATGCGGCACGCCGCATACACCGCGCATGCGGATCGCACGTGCACCACGCGGTCGCCGACCGCCATGCCGAACAGCCCGGCGCAGACGTGGGGAACGCCGAGCGGAAGGCCGGTCGCGGCTTCGATGCGGTCCACAAGCTCGTCGGCGGAGGGCGGGGCAACGGGGATCGTCGGCTGGCCTTCGGGGCAGTCCATGCCGAGAAGGCCCAGTGATTCCGCCAGGCCACAGACACTGTCCATGATCCAGACCAGCCGGCGGCGCTCGGCCGCTGGATCGGCCATGGTGGCATCGTAGGTCGCCTTGCCCTGGAAGAAGCCGTGGCCCGCATGCCGCCGGGGAAGTTCGCCCAGGTAGTCGGCGAGGGGTTCGGGATGCCCGGCTTCGAGCAGCGCGACGAGTTCCCCCATATGCCCGCTGCGAATCCGCTGCCAGGGACCGCTGCGGACCACGCCTCGGTCGCGTTCTGCGGCGCTTGCCCGCCGGTAGGCCGCCACGATGCGCTCGAGCATCGCGGTGTCGGGCTGGCTCGGGCCGCCGGTCAGGCCGGCGCGGAGCGGGAGGTCGCGGAGCCACGGCCGCCGCTGCTCGATAAGGTCCACGTGCTTCATGCCGAAGGATAGCCCGGTCAATGGCACTTCGGCAACGGTCTTCCGGCTGATGAACGACTCGTGAGCCTCGCCTCGGGAGAAGCGGCCCGGGCGTACGGAGCGGGTTTCTCGAACCGCCCCGCACCCGCTTTGTTGGCGTTTAGGTGCGTAAGGATCTTCCGGATCGGCCCCGGCTCCGTGATGAACGCGATCAGCCGGATGTCGCCGCCACACACCGGCGATGTTGCACTAACCTCCGGGCGTCGGCCGTCAGCGGCCCAGGTGGGGCAAAAAGCCCCACCCCATGAGAGGAGCCTGGAGCGAATTGCCCCACTCCGCCTGCACGAATGGGGCGAATCGCTCCAGGCACCCATCTGCGTCTCTGGGATCGCTTGCCGCGATCCATGAGGTTTTCTCGGGTCTCTCAAGGCTTCACGGCGGCCGGGCTCACTTCTGAACCGGCCGCACTCCGGTGTGGCACGTGGTTTGCATTACATCGCTGGCTTGCAGAAGGTCGTTTTGGCCGTCCGCAGTCCGTCCTGCCGCCCTGCCGCCCCGCCGTCGAGGAGAGGTCGTTCATGTCGATGTGTCGCCGCTGTACGCCATGCTTCTGCGCGCTGTGCATGCTCGCCATCGCCGTCTGGTTCGCCATCACGCCGGCGAGCCGCGCGGCGATCCTGTTTTCCGAAGACTTCGCCTACCCCAACGGCCCCCTGGCCGGACGCGATGGCGGCACGGGCTGGGCTCCATCGAGCGCCTGGGCCTACACGTCCGGCACCAGCGAAAACACGGTCACGAATCCGTTGCCGGGCACCAGCGGGAAGGCGGTCCAAATCGCCGCCAACGCCGCCGAGGTGTCACGGTCCCTGAGCACCACGTATGTGACCGGAGGCACGAGCACCTACTACATCTCCTTCGGCTTCAACGCCAACCCGTTCCAGGGGTTCAACGCCGGCATGTATGCCGGTGTGGGCGTGACCCTGCCCGGGAGTGCGAGCAGCAATCTGTTGATGGGCATGCCCGGCAGCAGTGGCGCGTTTGGCTACGACTGGACGCAGCGCGGCGATCCCTCCGCCGCCGGATCCAACGGCACGACCTATCTCGCGCTCTACCAGATCGGTCCGGGAACGGGAGCCAACACGGCGGTCACGATGTACGCCACCACGAATCTGCTGATGAGCGGAACGGCGTTGGCGGCGACGACTCCGTGGACGACGGTGATCGAAGACAGCGGCTTCAGCTTCAACGCCGTCACCATCGCCGGCGGATACTCCACGGGCTCGATCAGCATCGCCGGCCTCGCGATGGCCGACAACCCGACCGACGCCGTAAGCTTTACCCAGATCTCGGTGCCCGAGCCCGCGTCGTTGCTCGGAGCTGTCGTGGCCCTCGCCATCGGGGTGTCGGTCCTCCGATGGTTGTGATGCTCGTGAGCAGCACCGGCCGCAACCGCAGGCAGCCTGCCTCGCGGAGCGCAGCCCGGAGCGGACGGGTGCCGTGATCCGCTCTCGAAGACATGTTTGGTGTCATGTCGACGATCGCGGAGCCAACGAGCAAGGGAAGGAGGCAACTGGTTGTCGACCTTCCGCGGTGGCGGCACGAGATCGGCGAGCCGGTCGAGGAACTCAAACGGCGAGGGCTCGACCACGCCGTTGGCCCCCGGCCGCGTGGACTTCTGCTCGCGTCCCCGCCCGACCCATTTGGCCGCCTTGTGCCGCGGGAGCACGTAGCGCCGAAGCTGCGCAGGAAGGAGACGACGCCGCGCCGCGTGCCGGCGCGGGGCCGGCATGAGGCCGGCATGAGGCCGGAGGCGGTGAGGGCCAATCGCCGCTGACCGGGTGGGGAAAATTTCCCCGGCCATTGGCGGGAAATGGATCGAGCGGCATGCAGCGGCGACGCTAGCCTGAGAGGGTGTGGAAGAGGTCCGCCCGAGCAGGATGCAGCGAGCAATCACCGGGGAAACCTTCGGCGTTTCCACCGGTCGATCAAGTGGGAGAGGGTCGTGGACGATTGTGTGAAGGGCCTGCCGAGAGCGGCGGCGAAGAGCAGTAAGTCCTCGAACGTGAGACACCAGCGATGAGCACGGGGGTGTGGAAACGGTGGGCCGCGAAGAGTCGCGGCATCGAGGATCGTGTTGCTGTCACGCCCTCCTTTCGGCCGCGTCTTGGTTTCACGCTGGTCGAACTGCTCGTCGTGATCGCGATCATCGCCACGCTGATCGGCCTGCTCCTGCCCGCCGTGCAGAGCGCCCGCGAGGCGGCCCGCCGGACGCAGTGCCTCAACAACACCCGGCAGCTGGTGCTCGCCGTCCTCACCTACGAATCGGGCCGGAAGTCCTTCCCCCCGAGCATGATCCACAAGCCCGGCACCGCGTTCGTGAGCAACAACGGCTCGTGGGGCGTGCACGGCCGCATTCTGCCGTTCATCGAGGAGGCTGCCACGGCGGTGCGGGTCAACCTCGAGCAGGCCTGGGACGACGGCTTCACCACCGGCGTGCCCGATCCGGCCAAGAACTGGGCGGCCGCCCGCAACGCCCGGATCACGATCTTCGCCTGCCCCACGGAGATCAACGCCTTCGCCCGCACCAAGAGCGGCGTGCCCTACGTGTATCCCCACAACTACGGCTTCAACTTCGGCACCTGGTTCATCTACGACCCTGTGTCGGGCGCAGGGGGCGACGGTGCGTTCCACCCCAACTCGAGCTTCAAGGCGGGCCGCTTCACCGACGGCCTGAGCAAGACCCTCTGCGTGGCGGAGGTGAAGGCCTTCACCCCCTACGTCCGCAACACGTCGGACCCCGGCGGCACCTGTCCGGCCGAGACCCCGCCGGCGGCGGCGGCCATCTCCGGACTGGCGGCGGGAGGCGACGCCAAACTGGGAGCCGCCACCAACGACCGCACCGGCCACACTGAGTGGCCCGATGGCCGCGTGCACCACTCCGGTTTCACCACCACCTTCACGCCCAACACGCGGGTGCCCCACTCGACCGGCGGCATCGACTACGACATCGACTACAACTCCCGGCAGGAGGGATCGAGCGCGACGGCCAAGACATTCGCGGCCATCACCGCCCGCAGCCACCACTCCGGCCTGGTCACCACCGCGATGATGGACGGCTCGTCGAGGGCCGTGGACAACGACATCGATCCGCTCGTCTGGCGTGCCCTGGGAACCCGCGAGGGGGGTGAAAGCGTGACGGCCCCCTGACATGGTGCCGGCCGAAACGCCAGGGGAGGTCGTGGTCAGTCCCGCTTCTTCGCCTCTTTGTCGAGGTACAGGAGCGACCCCTTGCTCTCGCCGATCATCGCGAGCTTGTCGACCATCAGCCGGGCGGCGCCCTCTTCTTCGACCTGCTCGCCGACGAACCAGGCGAGGAAGTTCTTGGTCGCGTAGTCCTTGTCGGCTTCCGCCACGGCGTAGAGTTCGTGGATGGAGCGGGTGATGGCCTGCTCGTGCTCGAGCACCTTGTTGAACACCTCCACGATGCTGCCGTAGTCGGCCCGCGGTTTGGTGATCGCCTCGAGGGTCACGCGGCCGTTCTGGGCGTTGATGTATTCGTAGAACTTCAGGGCATGTTCCAGCTCTTCGCGGTGCTGCACCCTCAGCCAGTGGGCGAAGCCGACCAGCGAGACCGACTCCGCGTAGGCGGCCATGCCCAGATAGGCGTAGCTCGAGGTGTATTCACGGTTGAGCTGGGCGTTGAGCAGATCCTGGATTTTCGAGCTGATCATGGCGTTGGTTGCCTCCCGGGGATGTTTCTGCAATGTAGTCGCCGGCCGGACGGGCGGGTAGTCCTTCCGCACCGTGGGCATGAACCGCGTCGCGGGTGGCCTGCCCGCCAACGTGAGGATTCAGGGCACGCAGGCCAGGAACAGGTAGGTGGCGAAGAGCACCAGGTGCACGGCTCCCTGCATCATCGAGGTGCGGCCGGCACCGAGCGTGATCGCGCTGATGAGCAGGGCCGTCGCGAGCAGGGCCACGTCCTTCGGTTCCAGGCCGAGCACGAGCGGCAGCCCGTAGGCGGTGGCATAGAGCACGACGACCGGCACCGTCAGGCCGATCGTCGCGAGGGCCGAGCCGATCGCCAGGTTCATGCTGCTCTGCAGGCGGTTGGCGTGCGCGGCCCGAATCGCGGCCCAGGTCTCGGGAAGCAGCACGACCATCGCGACCGCGATCCCGACCACGCCGCGGGGCAGTTGACAGGCCTCGACGAGCTTTTCCAGCGGATGCGACAGCACCTTCGCGAGGCCCACGACCGTCACCAGGGAGACGAGCAGCAGCACGAAGCTCCGCGTGGCCTCGCGGAGGGATGGCGGCGGCGCATGCTCGTCGGGGCGGGCGTCATGGTCGTGCGGCAGGAAGAAGTCGCGGTGCCGGATCGTCTGGACGAAGACGAAGATGCCCCAGAGCGTCGCCGAGACGACCGCGGCGAACAACGACTGCGAGCGGCTGTAGGTGCCGACTTCGGTCGTCGTCGTCAGGTTGGGGAGCACGAGCGCGACCACCGCCAGCACGATCAGCGCCGCGAGACCGCCTCCCGCGCCCTCGACGCGAAACGACTGCTCGCGGTGGGCGAGGCCGCCGATCAGCGTGCAAAGGCCGACGACGCCGGTGGTGATGATCATCACCGTCGCATACACGGCGTCGCGGGGCAGCGTCTCCATGCCTTCTCCGCCCGCGACGAGCAGGGAGAGCAGCAGGGCCGCCTCGATCACGGTCACGGCGAGCGCGAGCACGAGCGTGCCGAATGGCTCTCCGACGCGATGCGCGATCACCTCGGCGTGGTGCACCGCGGCGAGCACCGCGGCGATCAGGGCCACGCCACAGCCGGCGAGCAGCCAGGGCGGCTCACCGACGATCGCGGTGAGGGCGAGAATCAGGGCCGCGGCGAGTGGGGTGAGGTTCGTCCAGTGATGCAAGCGTTGTCCTCCTGTGACCCGCGAGGCCGGCGATCCGTGGGGTCGGAAGGTGTGGATGAGGGAGCCGGCCGACATGGTAGCCGGTCGCGATTGCCCATCGATCCCATGAACCGGGCAATCCCTCGGAACGTGGCGCCGCGCTGGCCGATCTCGCGCCGCCGCTCAGGTCAGGCGGCGGACGAGCCACCAGCCGATGGCGAGCTGGGCGATGACCGCGAGGAGCCCCGACTGCGGGCTGCCCGTCGCCAGCTGCAGCCCGCCGAATGCGAGGCTCGCGGCGAAGCCCGAGAGCTTCGTGCCCACCTGGAGCAGGCCGAACGACACGCCCGCATGGCCGGGCGGGGCGAGCACCGCGATGGCGGCACGCAGCAGGCTCTGGATGCCCCCGAGCACCAGGGCCAGCAGGACGGCGAGACCGTAGAGTTGCCGCGTCGAGTCCACGAACCAGGCGAGCACGAGCACGATGATCCAGCCTCCGAAGCAGAGCAGGGTGGCCGGCTTCCTGCCGACCCGCGTGGAGATCCAGCCGACGATGATCGCCCCCGGGAGGGCCACCGCCTGCACGAGGAGCACGAGTCGCACGAGCGCGGGACCGTCGAGATCGAACCGCTGCAGCGCGAGGCTCGAGAACTGCGCGATCGCCGTCTGCACGCCGCCGAGGGCGAGCATCGCCCCGCCGAGAACCGCGGCGAACGACCGCTCCGGCGACCCCGGTGACGCGCGGCACAGGCTCAGCGCGAACCCGCCGAGCTCACGGGTCGGCGAGGCGGCATGCCGGCCGCCGTCGCCGTCGCCGAAACGGGCGATTGCCGCCGGCAGCGAAAAGATGAGCCACCAGGCCGCCGTGATGGCGAACGCGACCCGCAGGCCGCCGGCGATGTCGAGGCCGAGACGGGCGTGGGCGGTGACAACGGCCGTGGCGATCATCAGCGCGATCGCGCCCCCCGCATAGCCGGCGGCGAAGCCGAGGGCGGAGAGGCGATCGGTTTCCCCGTCGCCGGCGACCCGCCGCAGCAGGCTGCCGGTGAACACCTGCGCGACGTCGAACCCGACACTGGCCGCGAGGATCGCGGCCACGACGGCGAACCGGGCCGGCGGCGGAGCGGCGGCCAACGCGACGAAGCCACCCGTGCCGACGCAGGTGGCGACGATGAGGGCCCGCTGGTGGCCGTCAACGCGATCCGCCCAGGCGGCGGCCCACGGCACCAACACGGCGGAGGCGAGCATCGCCGCCGCGAGCGTCCAGGCCCACAGGACCCCGGCCTCGATGCCCCAGCCGCCGGTCGCGAAGACGATTTTCTCGAAGTACGCCACGACGAGCGTGATCAGCACGGTCGAGAACGCGCTGGCGGCCCAATCGAGCAGAATCCAGGCGAGGCGGGCGAAACGACCGTGGCCCGTCGACGGAGGCTGTTGGCTGGTCATGTCGCAAATTCCAAATAGCAGAGAATAGGACGGTCGGCGGCATTTCCACAACCGCGTCACCGAAGGGCGGGGCGGGGTGGATCCCACGCGTGGCGGTGATTTTCGTGGTTCGCCAACGCGCGGATAGGCCCGTCGCCCGGCAGACTGTGGAACAAGTCTGCCTGAGCAAGCGCAGCCAGGATCGCGAAGCGCAGCAGGCATGCAGCGAGCGGATGCCACGATGGCATCCGCGAATGTCCGGCGATGGGAGGTGGGCACACCCGAGCTGCGGGACGGGTCGGGGCGGATCGTCAGGGGCCCATCTTCATCGACCGCAGCCGCAGCGCGTTGGCCACGACCG
>SXWC01000055.1 GCA_005789975.1 Planctomycetaceae bacterium | reverse complement strand
GCGACCGCCCACGGCCAGCCCCGCGACACCGCGGCCGCCCACACCCCCGGCCAGCGGCCCGAGATGCTCCAGCCGGCGGCGAGCGCCGCGACGAGACCGGCCGTCACCAGGCCGCGGGCCGGCACCGTCGCATCGGCGTCGCGAACCGCCCGGATCGTCACGCCCTGATCATCGGCGGCAAGTGCGAAGACGCGGTTTGATCCGTCGCCGCGCGGGGCGATCGCCCGCTCCCACTCGGCCTCGAGCCGGGGCCGGTCACCCGACATCCGCAGCGTCGCGAAACCGGCGAGACGTTCCCGTTCGACATCCCCGGATGCGGCGAGCGCCGTCTGGAAAAGCGCGGCCACACGCTGCCGTCCCGCACCGATCGCCGCCTGCCACTCGGTGGGGGAGATGAGTTTCGCGGGCTCGGCCATCCGTAGCCGCATGCCTGGGGGCGCGTCGATCGCCCACAGCACCGACCGGGCCGGCAAACCCTCGAGCCGGGGCGTCTCGAGCCGGATGGCCACGCCGTCCTCGAGCCGGCCGCCGACCTCGCCCGCGAACACGGCCAGGATGGACCGCGGCCAGCGGATGTCGTTCAACCTCACATCCCAGGCGTCGCCGCCCTGCGGCACGGCCTCCATTTCACGCCCGTCGACGAGCAGATCGAAGAGTCGCAGGCCCGGGGGCATCCGCAATCGGACCACGGGCCGCTCCGTGACGAGATCGAACCGCGCGGTTCCCCAGACCCGGCCGCGGCGGTCGATCGTCACATGCATGGTCGTGAGTTCGACGACGTGGCCGATCGGCGTGTCTTTTCCCGTCTGCGACGTCACCGCAGAACGCGGGCCGGTGCCCGGCTCGACCGTCGTCTGCGCGCTGAGCACGTACTCGGGCCCCGGCTCACCCGGCAGCACCTCGCGAAAGTCGTCGGCATCGCCCCCCGTGGTGCCGGTGGCTTTCGAATTGGCAGGCTGCACCTGCACGGCGACCTGCGGCGACGAGCGACAGGTGACCGCCAGCGGCACTTCGCCCGGCATGACCGCCCGCGCGAGCGGCAGGCGGCCCCGCGGGTCGGGCCGGCTCGGAAGGCGGCCGTTGAGCGTGAGGCGGAAGCGTCCCGTGCGGGGCCGCTGCAGCACCACGACGAGTCGCGTGGCCGATGGCCGTGCCGAAAACAGATCGACCGCGGCCGCCTCGGCCTCCGTCTCTTCCTCGAGCATCACCCGGTCGATGATGCACTCCGCCGGCAGCTCGATCGGCAGCTCCGTGAGCGGCGCCGACTCCGCCGCGATCAGGCAGGTGAGGCTCAGGCCCACATGGTCGGAGCCGAAATCGACCACGAGCCGCTGCGATCCCCGGGGCGGCTCGGGACGTCGACGCACCGCGATCCGCGGCGGTGACCGCTCGCCGCCACCCGGGTCAAACGCCACCGTCCCCGGTTCCCTGGCCGGGGCGTCCACCTCCGACCGCCACACGGCGACGGCATCGGGGCCATCCTCCTCGCGCGGCCGGAGCAGCGCCGCTCCGCTCGGCAGTTCAGGGGTCACGTCGAACCGGCCGGGCGCGATGCACCGCACGGTGCGGATGTCGCTGACGACGTCCTCGAGCCACACGCACGGCACGTCGAACACGCCGACCGGATCGACGTGCGGCCTCGTGAACTCGAGCTCGACCTGCAGGCGTCCCGGCGCCGGCTCGGCCACCTCGACGGCGAACCTGCCGTGGCCGAGCGGCAGGCACGACACCCCGGCCGACTCGCCGTCGCGATCGGGGATCGGCTCGAGCCCGGGAGAGGCCCTCACGACGACCGCCGGCACCACTGCCGAGCCCCCGCCGAGTTCATACCGCGCCCGCACTCGGCACGAATCCTCGCTCCACCGCACGTCGTTGGCACTGACGGCTTCGGCGATGGCGGCCGGGATCGCGGTGCGGGGATCGATCGTCCGCGTCAGCCGAACACGCGCGGCCCGCGACACATCGAACGTCCCGGCGGCCGCCGCAGACTCCCCGACGCGATGCCACGGACCGGCCCGGTCGGCACGTTCGCACATCACCCGCCGTGGCTCGAAAGCCGGACCACCGGCCGTGGCCCGCTCCGGCGGCGGAAACCGCAGGGTCGATCGCGGCGCCGGGGGCAGGTCGGCGACGAGTGTCTCCACGCCTCCACGCCGCGCGGCCCCCGGGATCACGTCGAGTTCCACGCGATGCCGACCCGGTGTCATGGCCACGATCCGCGCGACCGCGTCAGCGGCGGCAAGTTCGATCGCCACGCCAGCGCGGCCATCCTTCGCGGGCAGCCTCCAGCGGGCACCCGCGGGGGATTGGTCGAGCACCAGCACGCCACCACGATCGGCATCGACGTCGAGCACCATCCGCCAGTCTCCGACCGTCGTCCCGCCCGCGGTCACGGTGCATTCCAGCACCCGCACCGCCGCGGCGGCGGCACCGTCGTCGGCGGCGAGCATGCGAAACAAGGGCTCGGGCACGAGCGCCGTGCCCCCGGACTCGTCCGGGGCGAGCAGCACCCGATACGGGGCGATGGCCGCGGCGTCTTCGTCCGGCGGCCCGCCATGGGCCGCGGCAGCGCCCGCCGCCACGCCGATCACGACGAGCGGTGCGGCGATGGTGCCCGCGGCCCCGCGGCGACACGCACCCCATCCCAGGCCGACGACGGCGCCCCACCACAAGCCCCGGGCGATCACCGCGAACGGCTGGGGGAGCCAGAGGGCCGCCACCGCCGCGGCGACGGCGCAGACGACGGCCGTCGTCGGACGCCGGCGCACGATCCAGCCGCAGGCTGCCGCGGCCACGAGTCCGGCGATCACCGCCGAGGAGGCGATCAGCCCACGACTCGCGACGGTGATGCCGAACGCGGTTCGGACGGGCAGCGACACCGAAACCCTGCGGAAGCCGGTGGGAGTGGCGGCCTGCGGCGAGACCACGGCGGCCCGCGGAGCGGCGTCGAACAACCGGTCGAGCCAGTCCGGGGAGTGCCCCATGTCGGCGCCGGACGTCACGAGGTCGATGCCCGGCGGCAGCATGAGCTGCAGGTCCCTGTCGAGGACCGGCACGTCGAGCGTGCACGCCACCGGGTCGATCCGCCAGATGCCGTAGGCGGGATCGCGGGTGGCGATGCCCCGGATGACGAGCGTCAGGCGACCGCGGCCGGGAGGCAGGGGGACGGAAATCCCGCCGGCGGCGGACGCCGCGTCGAAGGGCACCGGTGCGCCATCGATCTGCACCTCGTCGATCACCAGGCCGCGGGGCACCGTCAGCACGGCCTCCTCCCGACCACGATTCTCGATCTCGAATTTCAACTCGCATTCGATCCGACCGGATGCATGGCAGAAGCACGTGGTCGATTCCCTCCAGGCCCACGCCCGCGCACCCGAGTCGTCGGCTGGGATGAGCTCCGCGGCTGGCTCGTCGGAAGCCTCCTCCCCCAGCGAGGCTGGATCTCCATACGCCAGTTCCGTGACCGGGCCGGCCGGTTCGCGGTCGATCGACACGCCGGGGGGCACCTCGCGGAGCCTGCGATTCACGAGCGTGGGCCGCGACCGGCTGCCGCTGCGGATGACGACCTCCCCGCGGGCCACGGTGCTGCCCTCCACCCAGGCCAGCGGCACCCCGACGACGGCGTTGAACGGGAGGGTGCGGGTGGCCTGGAACGTGACGGCGCCTTCGACCGCCGGACGAAACTCCAGCAGCCACGATTCCTCGACGCCCGGTTGTCGCCCGAGGTCGCCGCGCCGTCCCTCGGCCGCATCCATCCGCCGCGGCAGCAACGCACCGCCGGCGGGCTGCAGGAGGGACCACTCGAGCGCGTCGCCCATCGGCCCGGAGAAGTGCACGACGATGGCGTCGATGCCGCCCGCTTCGGGCCTGCAGGTGAATGTGAAGGTCTCCGAGAGACGCTCGTCGAGCGCGAGCATCTGCAGCGAGATCTGGGCGTCGAGCGGCGGACGACGCTGGACGAGCCGCGCCTCGAGGGCCGGGGCCCGTGCACCGCCGCGAATGCGGCCCCGGGGCGAACCCGGCTCGACCAGCGGGGCGAGCCGGCCCTCGGCGGGCAACAGTCCGATGGGCTCCCCGGCGACTTCGATGACCGCCTCGGGGCCGACGCGGAAGTCGATCAGCGACGACTCCGCGAGTTCCCCCTCCAGCCGCACCATGTCCATGTCGGTGGTCATGAACTCGCCTCCGAGCGGCACGCCGCGGCGGTGTCCGGTGATCCGAAGGCCGAGGCTGCGGGTGCGGGTCGCGGCCTCCGCGAGCCCGATGCTCAGCTGATTTCCGGCGGGCGAGCGGTTGACCCGCCAGTCGAGCGGCAGGCCCGGCACCGGACTGCCGCGGCCGCCGGGGAGCGGATCGGCCTGTGGATCGACGGCGGACCAATCGACCGCCTCGACCGAGTCGATGAACCATCCCGACCCCACCGCGGCGGTGAGCCCGAAGGCTTCGCCGGCCACGACGCGCATGTCGCACGCCGCGCGGCCGAGCACGGTGGCGGGCGAGATCTCGACCGTGGTCACCCGGGCCGCGTCGATCTCGGCAACCCGGGGTCTGAGTTGAACCACGACCCGCGCGGCCGGTGACTGCTGCTCGAAGTGCATCTGGGCCGCCGCGGAGCCGGCGGCGCCGCCGGCGTCGACGGTGGCATCCGGCCACCCCGCCGCGATCCCGGGCGAAACCGCCACGCACTCCTCGAGCGCCGTGGATTCGACCACGAAATCGGGATCGACGACGACGGTCAGGCCGCCGCCCGCCCAGCGCTCGGCGGGAGGACGCACCTGGGGCACGACCCATTCCCCGCGCTCGGCCAGTTCGGCGACGCCGGTGATTTCGATCGGGGTGCTGGTGCCGGCGAGCGACTCGGGCACGTCGATGAAGAGCGTCCGCGATTCGACCTCGCGGATCGCGGGCATTGCCGCACCGCCCGCGGCCGCGAGGGGCAGCCTCACGCCGATCGGTTCGAGCGCCACATCCTTGCGGAGGGTGATCATTCCGGCCCGCCACGGCGAATCGGGGACGATGCGGGTGCTGATCTCCGCCTGCCTCCCACGCAACACGGCCCGGGACCACGACCGCAGCCGCGGAGCCGGCGTCTCGATCGGAAGGATCGCGAGGGTCACGTCCGCAGCCCCGCCGATTTCGATCGTCCAGGTATTCCTCCCGTCACCCCCGGACGCCTCGGCAGCCGGCGGCGTCACGATGGCCGGCGCAGGGACGGCGACGACGAGCGGGCGCAGGCCGGGGGGAAGCGTGAGACTGATGCTGGTGGCCAGCGAAGGCACCATCGGCAGACGGTAGTCGCCTCCGCCGGCCACGACCGGCGGGCAGACGAACCGGCAGGAGTAGTTCCCCGGGCCGGGGGTTCGCATCGCGACCCCGCC
The DNA here is from genome assembly GCA_005789975.1 of Planctomycetaceae bacterium. Next base: position 28,236 of record SXWC01000055.1, on the reverse strand, counting down.
ATCCGGAAGCCCGAAGACCACGACGTCGCCGATGCCCGCCGATGACGTGAGGGTGCCCGGCGAGGCGTCGATGGCTCCCAGCGGCATCTGCGTCGTGAGCACGCTGGCCACCTTGCCGAGTTCGAACGAGAGCGAGCCGACGAGCAGTCCTCGTTCGTCGATGGAGGCCGTGTAGCAGGCAGAGTCGGCGAGCGGTCGGGGGAGCCGGACACCGCCGCCCGGTTCCTCCAGGCGGGCCACGGCCCGTTCAAACTCCGCGATCGGCATCGGCACGTGACGATCCGGACCGAGCGGCACGTCCTGCAGCCGGCCCTCCGGCACGTGCACGCGGATGAACTCGACGGCCGGCAGGCCCGCCGTCGCGCCGACGGCCGCGGCGAGCACACAGGCTGCCACGCGGATGCGGATCATCGCGGCCTCGCATCCGTGGCGGTCGGAGCGTCATCCATCGACGGGGCGACGATCAACGACGCCGCGTTGGGGCGGGTGAAGGAACTCGCCGGCTGGCCGACGGGAATCCGCCAGCCGGACACGACACGGCCGACCCGCTGCTGGGCCGCGGTCTGGATGGCCCAGGCCGCGACGGCGAGCAGCGTCCCCGGCACCGCCGCCTGCGCGACGAGGGGGGCCACGCCGGGGGCCGCGGCGGCCGCGAGCCCGAGACCTGCCGCGGCGGCGATCACCACCGGCAGTCGCCGCGCGGCAACGCGATGCACGGCCGCGAGCCCGCAGGCCAACGACGCACCCGAAGCGATCAGGACGACGAACCATTCGGGCACGAGCCATGGAGAGACGGGCCCGGGGTCGCCGATGCCCGAAAAGACGAACGTGTTCTCGTTCAGCGGCGGGGCCGAGGCGAGTCCGGCGGCGCGGGTGTCGGCGAGTGGTCGCTGGGCCGGCGCTCCCCCCGCGGCCGCGGCGATCCACGCGGCGAGTTCCGCCGGCGTGATGGCGGCCTCGAGCCGCCAACCCCAGGCGGCCGGGATCCAGTGTTGTTGCGACGTCCAGCGTTGCGGCAGACCGAACACGTGCTCATCGGGACGAACGTGAAGGGTCCAGTAGAAACGTCGCTCGACCACGGGCCCTTCGAAGACCGGTGGCTCCAACCGCACCGGCACGGGGAGCCCGGCACGCGCGGCAAAACCGGGCCAGCCTCCTTCGCGGGGGGCCGTCGTGCGAATCTCGAGCCGCCACCGCCGCACCGGATCGACCCGCGGGAGATCGACGACGATGCGGCCCGCGGACCTGACGGCTCCCGTCACGAGCTCGCCGTCGAGCCGGACTTCGGTGACGAACTCACCTTCATCCCACTCGTCCACCGCAGGGCCGCCCGCCGCGGGCAGCGACAGCACGATGCGATCTTCGGCGGCCGAGATCACGTAGTCGCGGATATCTTCGCGGATGCCCGGCAAGAGCCTCGTCTGCAGCCATGCGGCCTCCACGACCATGCTTCGGGCCACGTCGCTGCGGCGGGCCGAGATCGCCAGCGGGAGTTCACGCTGCGGCTTGAGCGACGACCATGTCTGCGTCGCGCCGCCGAGGGTCGGTCCGACGTCCCGCTTCCAGGCGTCGCCGCGCACGGCCGCCGACAGGGTTTCCGGCACCGCGATGGCGATGCTCTGCCGGCCGATGCTCGTGCCCCGTGGCAGCGCGAGCGGCAGATCAAACGCCGCGGTGGACTCGTCGGGAACGGTCGGCGCCGGAAGCGTGAATCGCACGCTGATCTCCCCCGATCCGAGCAGGGGCGTCGGCAGGATCGCCCGCATGCAGGTCACCGGCAGGCCCTCCAGATCTTCCTCCCCCGACACGACCACGGCGGGATCGAGCAGGTCGTCCCCCTGCCGCACCTCGAAGGCGGCCGACGACACGATCGCATTGGGAACCACCAGTTCGATGAACTCGAGCGGCACGTGGAGCACGTCGAGACGGATCGTCTCATCGACGACGATTTCGGTTCCATCGAGCGCGGCCTCGGCGGAGATCGTCGTCTCGACCCGCCTCGGCAGAAACCGCCGGGCCGCCGCGAAACTCCCCGCGACGGCGTCGAGCCGGTAGACGAGCGCCGTCTTGTCGGCGTCTGCCAGGGGGACCGCCGCCGCGGTCTGACGAACGAGTCCTTCGATGCCCTCGTTCTCCGGCAGAAGCTCGATGTCGCTCTGCGAGGCGATCACCACCACCGCCGGCCCGATGAGATCAGCCTCTGGCACGGGAAGCTTCCAGGCCACGCGGTCGGCCGACTTGTCGATCGGCCGGCTGGCGCGAATCTCGACGACGGTGTCGCCGGAGAGCGCCTGCGTGAACGGAATCACGGTCTCGCCGGCATCGGTCGCGACCCCTGCGACATCCACCGCACCGGCCGGCCCCACCTCGTCGATGCTCCACGACGGATCGATTCCGATCGAGATGCTGCTCACGGGAGTGCCGCGGGCCGCCACGCGGAGCCGGGCGTCGATGGTGATGCGGTTGCTGCCGACCTCGTAGCGATACTCGGGCTCGATGACGACGCGGCTCTGCCGGGGACGCACCCGCACGGGCAGCATGCTCGGCTGCGCGTCGTAGGCGAAGGCCGCGACGAATCCGGGAAGTCGCACGTTGGCGGGCGGGTCCACCCGCCGCAGTTCGGTGCCATCGGCCCAGGTGGCCTGCCAGTCGCCGTCGACGACGAGGCTCACCCGCCCCCACTGCCGCCATTCGGGAATGCCCGCCACCGCGAAGCCGATCGCCTCGAAGGTGGTGTTGCCCGACGGATCGATGGGACGCTCGCAGGTGAGTTCGACGACGGCCCGCCCGTTCGCGGCGACCTCGGCGGCCACGTCGATGGTCGGCGCGTCGGCGGTGCCGCCGCGGCCCAGGAGCGACGCGGGAGCCCGCACCGACCGCAGCGAGGTTCGCGGCGGGAGGGTGATGCTGATCTTCGAGGTGTCGCCCGGGAGGTTGGAGAGTCGCACGACCGCTTCCGTGACGGCGTTGCGCCCGTCGATCCGCACCGTGCTTTCGGCCACCGCCTCGGCGGCGACACCGCGGGCCTCGCGATCCTCGCGGCGATCGGCCACGCGGATGCGCACGTCTCCGCCGCCGAGCCCGGCGAGCGTGACCACGCTCCCTTCGCCCTCGGTGGCCGGGGTGATCCGCTGGTCCGCCGCCGGCGGCTGGACGGTCACCGCCGGCTGGCCCCGGGCCGACCGCACCTCCACGAGCGACGCGACCGCGACCGGCAGCCTGAGGGCGAACGCCTCGTGGGCGGGGGTGACATCGACGGCGAGGCGGCCTTCGAGCACGACGGTGTGCACCGCATCGGCCGCGGCATCCGCAGCCGTGTCGAACCAGGCGCGATAGCCACCTCCGCCGGGCACCGCATCGACGATCATGCGACCGGGACCTTCGTGCCGCGGCGGAGCCGCGAGAAAGAGTCCGCCGAGTTCGAGGGACGCCGAAGCCCAGCCGCCGCGGGACTGCCGCACGCTGCACTCGACGGTGACCGGGCAGGTGGTCGTCGCCCGCTCGTCACCCGCCGCCCTGGATTTCACCGCGCCGGCGTCGATCCGCACGACGATGTTCTCGAGCACCGCTGCCGGGGGCTGCAGGGGTCCGGCCAACCCCTCCTTCATGCGGAACAGATCGACGAAGTCGCGGTACCGAAAACCGGGCACGGGCACGAGCCGGCCGGATTCACTCTCCATATAGAAGAGTTCGGGCGCGACCTCCCGGACCCCCTGCGCGGCCTGATCCTCGCCGCGGACGGCGGGCAGGCCGCCGGCGATCGCGGCCGCCGCCAGCAGCCACGCCGACCAGGAGACCGATCGCCGGCGGAGGCTACGGTGTGCTGGGAGTGAAACCACGAAAAAGCCCTATCCGCTCGGCCGGCGTTCCAACGCCGACAGGTATGCCAGGGGACCTTCGAAAGCCTAGCCCGAAACGCTGCGCAGAGCGCGCAGAATCCGCACCCCTCGCAGGCCGGACGATCGCCACAAGCGGAATCTTCGGATTTTTTTCGAACCGGTCACACGGCCCCCGCATCCCGGCCTTCGCGGGCAGGCGGCACCGCTTGACCCGCATCGGCTACGGCTCCCCGCGGGAGAGTCCGGGCGAAAGGGAGAGTCCGGGCCTCGCCGCGGGGAACACTCCCTCCACGCCGGGCCGCTTCGCGCCGGTCACCCCAGCAGCGTCCGCAACGTCGCGAGCAACTCCGGCGTGCTCGCCGCGATGAAGGCCGGGTCGTCGAGGGAAATCGCGTCCCCCTGCCCCGCAAACCCGCCGATGGCGCAGCCCGCCTCACGGGCGATGAGGATCCCCGCGGCCGCATCCCAGCAGCAGATCCGCCGCACCCAGAAGGCATGCAGGCGGCCAGTGGCCACGTACGCGAGATTGAGCGCGGTCGATCCGGTGCGGCGGAGCGCCTGCATGTGCGGGAGGACGGCGAGAAAATCGGCGACCGCCGGGGAATCGACGCCGACCTGCGCGGGGAAACTCACCGCCGCCACCGCCTCGGTGAGCGAGGTGACCGGCGGCGCGCTGATCCGCGAACCGTCACGAAAAGCGCCCCCCCCGCGCCGGGCCGTGAAGCATTCGTTCCGCAGCGGATCGAAGATCGCCGCCACGAGGAGATCGTCGCCGTCCGCCAGCGCGATCGACACGCAGTAGGCCGGAAAACCGTGCACGTAGTTGGTCGTGCCGTCGAGCGGATCGACGATCCAACGCACGCCCGATCCGGAATGCCCGCGGTGGCCGGGAGCGATCGGCGGGTTGTCCGCTTCCCCCTCCTCCCCCACGAAACCATGGTCGGGAAACGCCTGGAGCACGATCCTGCGGATCTCGCTCTGGGCCGCGTGATCGGCCTCGGTGACGAGATCGCGGGGGCCCTTCGCCGTGGCCGCGAACTTGCCGACCCATTCCCCCAGGACACGGCCGCCAGCCCGCGCGGCGGCCTCACAGACGGCGAGCGGGTCGGGTGGTGCGGGCATCGGAAGACCACGGGGTGGGAACGCATGCGGGACGCTCGTCATCCTACACAAAAGCCGTTCGGGGCCCTGCTCGCGACGCGGCTCATCGCCCGCCGACGCTACAATCGCCCCCCATGAGCCACTCTCCAGTCACCGGCGTCTGGACGCTCGCCGGCACAACCGCCTCCCGGCAGCCGCCGTCCCCGCCGACCGAACTCGACCTCGCCTTTCCGGATCGGGGCGTCGTCGTGCGACATGGTGGCCGTCATGATCAGCTGCTCGGCGTCGATCTCGCCGCCCGCGCCGGTGCCGCCGACGGGGTTGTGGGGCCGATCGATCACTGGCTGCGGGCCAACGACGTCGCGGCGGTCTACGAACCCATCGACGCCCGACGGCTGCGGGCCACGGCGATGTGGCGGATGCACGAAGGCGAGCCGGAAGTCGCCGTTTGGGAACTGGTGGTGTCGGCGCAGACGTCGCTGCTCCAAAGTGACGCGGAGGTCGCGGTCGTCTCGACGGTCGAGGCCGACGACCTTCTCTGGAATGACGTCCGCGCTGGCCATCAGGGCTGGCATTCGATCGGCACCGACGGTGCCGTCCCTCCGGAAGCCACCTGCATTCTCGCCCGCCGCGGCGCGGCCGCTGCCGGCGCGACGAGCCTGCTGATCGCCGTGCATCCGGCCGATCACCGCCACCTGTTCGTCACCCGCGCGGGACCGCGGGCACGGATCGAGTGCCGGCTCTTCTCGTCGGCCATCGAGAAGGGCGTGCTGCTGCGCAGCCGGGTCATGGCGGCGCTCGGCCCCGCCTCCGCCGACACCGCCTGGGCCGGCAGGATCGCCGCACGGTTTGCCGCGTCTTCGCCGCCGCTGACGACGTAGCCGGTTCAGCCGACCCGGCGGGGGGCACGGGCCCGGTCACATCGGCGGGGCAAGCCGTTTTTTGACGTGGCAGGATCCGGGGCAAGGGCGTTACATTGCCCCCATCTTTCCTGCGTTTCCTTTTGCCATGGATCGGCATGACTTTCTCCGCCAACGCGGAGGGAGGTCTGCGGCTGTTCACGGTGCGGGATTCGCACGGGCCAACTCACGGAAGAGGTGACACCAGTGGCCGACATCGTTTTCGCCTTCGATCCGGCGATCCACCGGCCGATCGCACCACCCGCGGCCGCTCCGGCCCAGGTCGCCGAAACAATCTCGACGGCGGCGGTCGCGGCGCTCGAGGAGGCGGCGGCGGTCGCGGCGAAATCCAATGCGGGTGCGCTCGTGCTCTGCGGTCGCATCCTCGATCCCTCGTGCGCGAGTCCGGCGCAGGCCGCGCGGCTCAGGCAGGTCGTCACGACGCTGGCCGCCCGCGGCTGCCGCACCGTGGTGATCGCCGATGACAACTCCTTCTGCCACGACGTCTCGCGAATGCTCGGCGAGCCCCGCGGTCTGTTCTTCGTGACCCCTCAGGCCCCGCTCGAGTTCGAGGTCCGGGGCCTGGCGGTCGAGATCGTCTCCGCACACGGCCCGTCGGGCGCCGGTTCGACCGCCGCCTTCACCGCAGCGTCGTCACCGCTCCACCGTCGGATCGTCATCGGCTGGGACAGCGCGCTTTGGAATCCCGAACCGTGGTCTCCCGATCAACAGGTGTATGGGGTCGTTTCAGCGCCCGCGATCCTGCCCCCGGCCGCAGCCTTCGCGGCGGCGGCGGCATCATCGACTGCCTGGTCGCAACCGGGCACCTTCTGGATCTGGGCGACGCGGCGCAGGCAGGCGCTGCCGCCGGGCGTGCACTTCCTGCCGTCGCTCCAGGCCCGCTCGACCGCCGAGGCCTCGCCGGGGGCCTGCTGCACGCTCACCCTCCTCGACCGCGAACCGGGCGATGCATCGATGGACGACACCGCGTTTGCGGCACCCCACGCCGACTGGCGGGGAACCTGGCACGAGGTGCCGACGCACCGGGTCGGCTGGCGGACGGTTTGCGTCGATTCACCGACCGGGGGCGACGAGGAACTCGCCACCACGATCTGGGGCGCGCTGGAAAACCTTCCGGCCGACCGACAGCCGGTCCTGGAGATCGTCCGCTGTGCGGTGGCCTGCGGCACGAGCGTGGCCCGTCGTGTCCGCGTCGGCGAGATCGCCGCCGAGACCCTGGCCCGCGTCCGCGACCTGTATGACGCCAAGTCGTTCCGCGTCTGGTGCCAGGAGATCGTGGCGGAGCCGACCGAATCGCTCGCGCCGCTGGGCCACGCAAGGTCCGGCAGCCGTCCCGGCTCGACCACCTCGTTCTCCTCGGCGCTGGCCGACATCGTGACACTCGTCGAAAAGTCGCAGGCGATCCCCGCCGACCAGGCCCGCGAGGCCGGCTGGCTCGCGCTCGAACTGATCGAATCGGTCTGACGCCCAGTTCTTTCTTCAGCCTCGTCCCGTCTTCAACAGCCCCCGGTCCCGCGGAGTCCGCCGCATGTTCATCGAACGCATCGACGTCGAACGGTTTGGGGCGCTTTCGCGCACGACCATCGACCGTCTCGGCCCCGGGGTGCAGGTGCTCCACGGCACCAACGAGACGGGCAAGACCACGCTCCTGGAGTTTGTCCGGGCCGTGTTTTTCGGATTCGAGGGGCTGTTTCGCCGCGGCGTGCTCGATGCCCGCAAACCCTGCGCCGGCCGGCTGCTGGTGCGGATGCCCCCGGAGCAGACGCAGATCGTGATCGAGCGGCGGCACGAGGGGCCCGACCTCGCCACGCTCACCAACGAGAGCTACGCCGACGACGTCGTCGGGCTCGGCGGTGACACGGGCGACCTGATCAAGATCGTGGACGTCGATCCGCGGCACGAGGGAAGCCGTCCCAAGATCTATCTGCAGGACGTGGTCGGCGACATCGACGAGGCGACGTTCACCAGCGTGATGGCATTCGGCCTCGACGAACTCCACGAGCTCCGCACGCTCGAGCCCGATGGCTGCGGCAGACGACTCTACGAACTGGCCGCAGGGCTCGACCGCTCCACGGTGGCCCGCGTGCTCTCCCACCTCCGCGACGCGATGCACCGGCTCGACTCGTCCGATCCGACGGTCTCGCCGCTGGCGTCGCTCGAGGCCCGGCGCACCGATCTGCTCGAACGGCTCGCCGCCGCCAACGCCCCGGCGCTCGCCGCGGGTGCGCTCTGGTCGGAGCTGGCCCACCTCGACGCCGAACTCGCGGCGATCGAGCCCAGGATCGCGATCGCCCTCCGGGCGGAGGACGTGGTCCGCGGCGTGCTCGCGCTCGAGCCGCTCCACGCCGAATGGCGGCGGACGGCCGACCGGCTCTCCGCCCTCGAGGCGGTGCCGCTGGTGCATGCCGACCGCGACTCGTGGCGGCTGGCGAACCGGCGACTGCGGCGGTTCGAGCGGGTCGCCAGGAAGCGGAAGAAACTCCGCGGCAGACTCGCCCGCCAGCTTCAGAGCCTGCCCGCCGAATCGGCCGTGTGGCGGAAGCGATCCCTCGTCGCCGCACTCATCGAGGAGGCGCCGCGACTCGAGCGGCTGTCCGCCGACGTCGTTCGTGCGGAGTCGCACGCCCGACTCGCGGCCCGCCGCTTCGGCGAGCAGGTCGGTGTCGCGGGCCTGTCGCGGGTGGTGCCGATCGCGGCCACCCTCGACGCCGATGGCGGGACCATCCCCGATGTCCTCCTCCCCGAGGGTTTCACGCTCTCCTTCGGGCCGCTGAGGTCCCGGGCCCGCGAGTGCAGCCGCGCATCCCGCGGGGTCGCGGAGGCCAAGCGGGCACTGGCCGAGGCCAGGCGGTCGCTCCTCGACACCCGCGGCTCGGTGAAGGAGGCCGGCTCCGTGTTCAAGGGCCTCACGCTCGCCGAGGCGATCGAGCAGGCCACGGCGCGGGCCGCGACCATCCGCAAGCGGATCACCGCGGGGGATCAGCTCGCCGAACTCGATCGTACGATCGCCCGGATCGATCGCGAGGTGGCAGACAGCGTCGGCTCGCAGCTCGTTCCGGTCCCGTGGCTGCTCGGTCTCGGCGGCCTGTTCACGCTCGGCACCGGCATGCTTCTCTCCGGGCTGCTCCTCCCCAGCACCGTCACCGGCTCGATGGCCTATGCGATGGCGGCGCTCGGCCTGGCCGGGGCCGGTGTGGCGTCGGTCACGACCTGGTCGCTCGACAAGAGTTCCACCAGCCGGCTCGAGGCCCTGCGGCGTCAGTTCGCCATGGCCAAGCAACAGCGGGAGGAACTGGACGCCCAGTGCGGTGCGCTCGACGGCAAGATCCCGACCGATGCCGCGACGTCGCTGGAGCGGCGGCTCGTGCAGGCACAGGCCGAGGTGGATCGGCTCGAGGAGCTGCTCGCCCGCGAAGGCTCCATGCACGTGCTCGCCGACCGCGTGACGCTCGCGGAGCAGGCGTTGGCCCGGGCGCAGGAGGCCCGCACGACGGCCCGTGGCCGCTGGCGGAAGGCCCTGGCGCACCGCGGCCTTCCCACCACGCTCTCGCCCCGGGAGGTGCGGCAGATCTCGGCCCACCGCCACAGCCTGATCACGCTCGACGACGACCGCCGCCGCCTCTCCGAAGAGGCTCGGCAGAAGCGGGAGGAACTCGCGGTGTTCGGCCGACGCATCGACGAGGCGCTCGTCGAGTGCGAGCTGACGCCCGAGTCGACACCCCTCGATCATCTCAAGCTCCTCGAGGAGCGGCTCGACCTCGAGCGGACGGCGATCCGCCGTCGCGGGCAGCTGACCCGCCGGCTGGAGTCGGCGCGGCGGCGGCATCGCAACGTCGTTCGGCAGGTCCGTGTGGCGGAGCGGGCCGTGAACGAGTTCTTCACCCGCTGGGGCGTGACCACCGAACAGGAGTTTCGCGCCAAGGTTGACCGGCGGCCGGAATACGAGGAGGCCCGCACGGAGGCCGCGGCGGCGGAGATGGCCTGGTCGGACGCGCGCCGCAGGACGACCGAGCCGCCGGAGGTCGATCGTTGGCTCGCCGAGGCGCATGCCGTGCCGCTGGCGAAGCGGCTCGCGGAGGCCCGTGAGATCACCCAACGGCATCGCACGGCCCTGGCCGCCGCCGGTGAACGGCGGCAGGTCGTCGCCGCGCGGGTCGATGCCGCGGCCGACGACCACACGCTGGAAAATCTCCAGCTCGAGCTGGCCGACGTCGAACAGGATCTCCTCACGCAGCAGGATCGGCGGCGGCTGCTCCATCAGGCGCATGTGCTGCTCGAGCAGACCCGCGCGGCCGTGGCCCGCGACCACCAGCCGCCCGTGCTGCGGGAAGCGTCGCGGTGGCTCGCAAGGCTCACCGAAGGCCGCTACCCGTCGATCACCACGGCGATCGACGAGGCTCGCCTGGAGGTGCACGACGCGGACGGCGAGATCTGGAATCCCGAGCGGCTCAGCCGCGGAACCAGGGAACAGGTGTTTCTCGCCCTGCGGCTGGCGCTGATCCGCGATCTCGGTCGCCACGACGTCAGCCTGCCGATCGTGATGGATGACGCGCTGGTCAACTTCGACGACGCCCGAGCCAGGTCGGCCGCCCGCGTGCTGGTGGAGTTCATCGCCGAGCAGGCCTCCGACCGGCAGATGCTGGTGCTGACCTGCCACGAGCACGTGGCCCGCACGTTCGCCGCCGCCGGCGCACACGTGCGGTCGTTCGCCGATCCCGCGCCGCTGTGGGGCGGCGCCCTTCCGCAGCCCCCGGCGCCCAAACCGCAGCCTCTTCCGCGGCCATCGGCCCCGCCCGCGGCAGCTCAGCCCGCGGCAGCTCAGCCGGTGGTCGCGCCGGCGCCGTCGAGCGCCCTGGGCGACGCCTGGCCGGCCGAGGAGTTTTTCTTCGGCAGGGCATCGGGCCCGTCGGCCCCGGACGAGCGGCGGCATGGTCCTTCAGCCACGGGCCGTGCCCGTCGCGACGCGGGCCGCGGACGGCGGCGTTGAAGGGGCCGCTCAGGCCTGCACGATGCCCTGCTGGACATCCCGGAGATACCGCTGCCGCATCTGGCCGAGCAGCATGCTCAGGTAGGCGTTGGCGCCGAGCGAGAGAAACAGCGCGATCAAGCTGCCGATGAGCCAGCCCCAGGGCCGGCTCGTGTGGCCGGCCGTGGCCGCCTCGACGTCGGACATCCGGGCGGAGGCCACGGCGACGGGCGCGGCCTTGCGGGGCTTCCGCGAGGCTTCGAGCACGGCCCGTTCAACGGCGGGGGGCCAGTTGTCGCCGACGAAGATCCGCACGCGGCGGACGTCCCGGGCATCCGCCGGCACGTCGCTCGAAAACTGATACGGACTCGCCGACTTCACGAGATCGGGCTCGACGCGAACGAGGTAGTCGCCCCCGCCGTCGTCCGTCGGCACATACGCAGCCTCGATGCCCGTCGCCAAAAGCGTCGCCAGGGCCAGCACGAACTCAACCATCGTCGGTCCTTTCTTTGGACTTTCCGCCGTTCCGTCGACCCGCACGGCGATGCGTCACGGCCCGCCGGAATCCCACGATTCAATCCTCCCGACCCCCGCCTACGCAAGTCCGGCCGGAGGATCGTCGCCAGGCCCCGCCTGCGGCCGGCCGATTGCACCCGTTTCGGCCCCTGGAAAAGCCCCGCGGCCCTCATCCGTGAGGCTCACGATCTCGGTCTGGAGCATCGTCAGGGCCGCCTGCAGAAAGGCCACGACGATCGGCCCCACGAAGATGCCGATCGGCCCCAGCGCGCTGACGCCGCCGAGCACGCTCAGGAGCGCGAACAGCGGATGGAGCTTCGACTGCCCGTGGAGCACCATGGGCTTGACGATGTTGTCCACGGTGGAGACCACGCCCGCGCCCCACAGGGCGAGCCCGGCCGCCGCCCAGGCGTCTTTCTCGAAGAACAGGAGGTAGAGGCTGGCCGCGCCCCAGACGAGAGCCGCCCCGGCCACCGGCACCAGCGCGCCGAAGAAGGTCAGCAGCGTGAGCAGAAACACCTGGCCGAGCCCCGCCACGTAGAAACCGAGGCCGGCGAGGATCGCCTGCACGCCCGCCGCCACCAAAAGCGAGCTCACGACGGCCCGGCTGATCTCCTCGAACTCCTGCAGCAGCTGCCACTGATAGCGGCGGTCGAGCGGGATCAGCCGCGTCACCCCTTCCAGCATCCGGCCCCCATCGGCGAAGAAGTAGAAGAGGCTCACGATCGTCACGATCACGCCGATCAGGATCTTGGCCACCACCGCGGGGGCGCGGGCCGCGATCGGTCCGATCCAGTCCTCGATCAGCCGCTTGAGTTCGGTGTTGACCGCGTCGGCCGTCACCTGGAGGCCGGTGGTCTCGTTGAATCGGGCCACGAGCCCGTCGAGCACGTGCGGGTCGAGCTTGAAGCCCTCGGGGCGGCTGAGGATCGTGACCGCCTCGCCTCCGGCGCGGAAGATGAGCAGCGACACCGGTGCCAGCACGATGAGCACCACGAGCAGCGTGCTGAGGCCCGCGGCGGCCCAGTCGGGCCAGCGGGTCCGGTCGCGGATTGCTCGATGGAGCGGCCCGAAGATGACCACCAGCATCGCTGCCAACAGCATGGGGAGCAGGAAGCCCGCCATGACCCGCAGCGACAGCACCCCGAAGATCGCCACCAGCCCGAGCAGCACGCCGAAGGACACGAGCCGGATCATGAACGGGTTGCTCCGGCGTTGGGGGAGCCCCGATTGTACCCGGCTGCGGCACGACGTGTCGTGGCGGCGATCGCGGGATGGCGGCCTTCGGCCTGACCGAGGTATTCTCATGGCCGCGCTCCACCCCCGGAAGGTTTCCCTCCCATGCGTCCGCCCGACGTGTCTCTCGTCGTTCCGGTCCGCGACGAGGCGGGCAACATCGGACCCTTGGTCGAGGAGATTCGCGGCCGCCTCGATGCGGCCGGCCTCGCCTGGGAACTGCTGATCGTCGACGACGGCTCGACCGACTCGTCGTGGAGCGAGATCGAGGCCGCCGCCGCCGCGGACGACCGGGTGCAGGGAGAGCGGCACGATCGCGGTCTGGGCAAGTCGGCCGCGTTGATGACCGGCTTTGGCCGCTGCCGCGGCGAGTCGGTCGTGATGCTGGACGGGGACGGCCAGGACGATCCCGCCGAGATCCCGCGGATGATCGGCCTTCTCCGCGAGGGCGCGGGGGCGGGGCTCGTCAACGGCTGGAAGACCCCCCGTCTCGACCCATGGCACAAGACGCTTCCCTCGCGGGTCTTCAATCTGCTCGTCGGGCTGGTGACCGGACTCCGCCTCCACGACCACAACTGCGGCCTCAAGGCGATGCGGGGTGACGTGGCCCGCGGATTGCGACTCTCCACCGACATGCACCGCTTCATCCCGACGCTCGTATGTCTCGAGGGCCATCGGGTGCTCGAGGTGCCGGTGCATCACCGGCCGCGCGTCCGCGGCGTGTCGAAATACGGGATGTCGCGTTTTTTCCGCGGGCTCGCCGACCTCGGTCGCGTCGCCGGACTGATCACCACCGTGCCCGACCCCGACGACGACGCCGCCTCGAGACGGCGGCTCCGCTGGGGCGTCTACGGCCTGCTCGCGGCCATCTCGATCGGGGGGCTGCTCGGCAGGATCGGGTCGGTCGCCAGCATCGACCGGCTCGCGTTGGAAAACCGGCTCGTCGACGAGGCCGCCAAGCGGCAGGCCGACGCCGGTGAACCGGTGGACCGGGGTCTGCTCCGCGCGCGGATCGAACGGGAGAGGCGGCTGGTGCGGCCGTTCCTCTCGGGCAACGATCGGAGCCGCTGGCTCACCGTCCGGGCCCTCGTCGAGAGGGGCACCTTCGCGATCGAGGATCTCGTCACGGAGCCCGGCTGGGACACCATCGACGCCGTCGTGCATCCGGACGCGGCGGGCCGGATGCACCTCTATTCGAGCAAGCCTCCGCTCCTTTCCGTGCTCTGTGCGGGCCCTTACTGGGTCCTGCACCGGCTCACCGGCTGGACGCTCGGCGACCATCCCTTCGAGATGGGCCGGATGCTGTTGATCGTCTTCGGCCTGGTGCCGTTCGTGGTCATGCTCTGCCTGACGCTGCGGTGCATCGATGCCGTCGGCACGTCCGACTGGGGGCGGCTCTGGGCCGCCGCTCTCGTGGCCTGCGGCACGTTCCTGACGACGTTCGCGGTGGTCCTCAACAACCACCTGCCGGCGGCCGCGGCGGCCGCGGCCAGCCTCTGGTCGTTGATCGTCATCCGCTGCCGCGGGGAGCGCTCGGGGTGGTGGTTCGCCGTGGCGGGGCTCACGGCCGCGCTCGTCGCCGCCTTCGAACTGCCGGGCCTCGCCTGGCTGGCCGCCTTAGCGCTGATCCTGCTGCGCTGCGATCCCTTTCGCACGCTGACCGCGGCCCTGCCGGCGGCGGCCGTGGTTGCCGCCGGCGCGCTCGGAACCAACCACATCGCCCACGGCACCGTCGTGCCCCCCTATGCCCATCGCACCGCCGGCATCCCCGCGGCGCCGGTGGCCGCCACGGAGGAATCGTGGAATCCCGACAACTGGTACGACTATGCCATCCGGCTGCCGAACGGCCGGCTGCTCGAGAGTTATTGGCGGGCCCCGAAGGGGGTCGATCGCGGCGAAGCCTCGCGGGCCGCTTATGCCTGGCACGTGATCGCCGGCCATCACGGCATCCTCTCGCTCACGCCCGCCTGGCTGCTGGTGATCCCGGGGCTCGCCCTCGTGGCGGTCCGCCGCCGACGGGACGCGGCCGGCGAGTCCGATCTGGCCCTCGCGATCGCGGCCGTGTCGGTCGTCGTGATCGTGTTCTACGTGCTGCGGCCGCAGCCCGACCGCAACTACGGCGGGATGTCGAGCGGGTTTCGCTGGGTGTTCTGGCTTGCGCCCCTGTGGGTGACCGCCGCCGTGCCCGCAGCCGACCTTCTGGGCCGGAGCCGCTCGGGCCGCGTGTTCGCCGCGATCCTCCTCGGCTTGTCGGTGCTCTCGGTGGCGTCCCCCACCTGGAATCCCTGGACATCACCCTGGATCGAGCAGCTGATGCGGCACGCGGGCTGGCTGCCCATGCCGTGAGCCGGATGGCTCAACCCGGCAGGGCCCATGCCGGCCAGTGCCGGGGAAGCGGAGCCTCGATGGAAAGCGGCTCGCCCGAGTCCGGATCGGCGTAGGCGATCTTCCATGCATGGAGCATGATCGGCCGCGTCCGGTCGTTGGCGACGTCGCCCGCGGCGCGGCCGTAGATTTCGTCGCCGACGATCGGCATGCCGCGAGACGCCGACTGGAGCCGCAGCTGGTGCATGCGTCCGGTGCGGGGGCCGAGCAGCAGGAGCAGTTCGTCGGCCGGGGCGTCGGGGCCCGCCGGCAGTCGCCGGGCGATCGTGACCGCCTCCCGGGCCGCGAGCGATCCCGGGTCGGCAAGACGGCTGCGGGCCTCCTCGGGCAGTTTCTCGAGAAAATCCCGCCATTCGACCGGCTCATCACCGACGACCGGGGCGGTTTCGGCCCGATGCACGACCGCCAGGTAGGTCTTGACGATCTCACGCCGCTCGAACTGCCGGGAGAGTTTCCGCGCCGCCCGGGGCGTGGCGGCCATGAGCAGCACCCCCGATACGGCCCGGTCGAGCCGGTGCGGCACGCCGACATACCCCGCCGGATCGCCGCCGTGCTGCCGCTCCCGCAACCACGTCTCGATCGAAAACACACCCGGCGGCGACTGCGTAGCGATGCCGGCGGGCTTGAGGATGGCGATGACGCCGGACGATTCGCGGATGACGGCAGGGGCTTCCATCGGCCCAGATGATACAGAAAGTCGAGGTACAAAAACTTGACACATTTCCCCTCCGCAGGCCATGATCATCCCCCATGCCTGTCAAACTCCTCATCGTGGACGACCACGAAATCATCCGGCGGGGGCTGTTGAGCCTCTTTTCTGGCGACCCTGGCATCCGGGTCTGCGGCGAGGCGGCCGGGGCCGAGGAAGCGGTCCGCCAGGCACGCATGCTCAAGCCCGACGTCGTGCTGCTCGACGTGCGGCTCAAAGACGAAGACGGCCTCGACATCATCAAGCGGGTGCGCAAGGTCTGTCCGGCGGCTCGGGTGGTGATCCTTTCGGCATTCGACAATCCGACCTACGTGGCCAGGGCCGTGTCGGCCGGTGCCCACGACTACCTGCTCAAGTCGGCGACCCGGGCGGAGCTGATCGCGTCGGTCAACGGAGCGGCGGCGGGGGCCAGCCCCGCGCGTTCGGGGCAACTCAAGCGGATGGCCAGCTCCATGGCGAAGCGGGAGCCCGCGACCACCGGCGGCGTCCAACTCACCCCGCGGGAGGGCCAAACGCTGCGGCTGGTCGCGATGGGACTCTCCAACCAGGAGATCGCCGACTCCCTCGAGATCAGCGTCGAGACGGTGAAGGAGCATGTGCAAAACCTGCTCCGCAAGCTCTCGCTCAACGACCGCACTCAGGCGGCCGTGTGGGCGCTGCGGCACGGCCTGGGCTGACCGACTCTCGATGCCCGGGTCGGTCTTCCGCGTGAAGCCATCGTCAGAGCAACTCGCTCGCCAGGTCGGCGAGTTCCGACCGCTCCCCCTTCTCGAGCGTCACGTGGGCGTAGATCGGCTGCCCCATCATCCGGTGGATCAGGTAGCTCAGCCCGTTGGAGAGGGCGTCGAGATAGGGCTGGTCGATCTGGGCGACGTCGCCCGTGAACACGATCTTCGTTCCCTCGCCCGCCCGGGTGATGATCGTCTTCACCTCGTGGGGCGTGAGGTTCTGCGCCTCGTCCACGATGAAAAACATCCGCTGCAGGCTGCGGCCGCGGATGTAGGCCAGGGGCGTGATCACGAGCTTCTCCGACTCCCGCATGTCGTTGATCCGCTGGGCGGCCTGCGTCTCGTCGCCGCATTGATGGCGGATCACGGTGAGGTTGTCGTAGAGCGGCTGCATGTAGGGATCGAGCTTGTCGGCGATGTCGCCCGGCAGGAAGCCGAGATCGCGGTTGGACAGCGGCACCACGGGCCGGGCCAGCATGATCTGGCGATACCGCTGCCGGCACTCGAGCGCGGCGGCCAGTGCGAGGAGCGTCTTGCCGGTGCCCGCGGTGCCGGCGAGCGTGACGAGCTTGATGGAATCGTCCATCAGGGCCCGGAGGGCGAAGGACTGCTCGGCGTTGCGTGGCGTGATGCCGTAGCAGGTCTGCTTCTCGATCCGCACGAACGACCGGTCGGAGCGGCGATACGTGGCCAGTGCCGACTTGCTGCCGTTGCGGAGCACGAAGTTTTCGTTGGCGATCGGCTCCTGCGGGAGCGGGATCTGGGCGGCCGGCAGGACCCCGCCGTGGGCGTAGATCTGGTCGATCGTCGCCGAATCGATCCCTTCGATGATGCGTCGGCCGGTGTAGAGCTTGTCGAAGCCCTGCACCTTGTCCGACTTGTAGTCCTGGGCATGGATGCCGAGCGACTTGGCCTTCATCCGCAGGTTGGTGTCTTTCGACACGAGCACCACCTGCCGGGGCGCCTCCCGCTCCTGCAGGGCGAGGGTGGTCTTGAGAATCCGGTGATCCGGCGTGTCCTGCAGGAAGGCGTCGTCGAGCAGGGTTTCACGGCCGCTGCCGAGCACGACGCGGATCGCACCGAGGCCCTCGCCGAGCGGGCTGCCGTCGTGCGAGAGCACGTCGCCGGTGAGAGAGTCGAGGCGGCGGAGAAACTCCCGCGCCTGGAAGTGGATGTCTTCGTTGCCGCGTTTGAACTGGTCGAGTTCCTCGAGCACCGTGATCGGGATCGCGACGTCGTGCTCCTCGAAGTTGCGGATGCATCCGCTGTCGTGCAGGATCACGTTGGTGTCGAGCACGAAGAGCTTCGGCCGTGTCTCGGTCATGGGGCCTCCGGCGGTGGATCGTGGAAGATCGCTGCGTGGGCATGACAAGCCTGACGGGCCGTATGGTAGCCCGGACCGCGCCCCCCGCGGCAGGCCGATTTGCCGGCGGATTCACGTGCGGATTGTGAGTTTTTCATCTTGGTCCGCCCGGTGGCTCTGGCGGGCGGCGGCTGCGGACGGTCCGACCGAAGTCCTCTGACGGTCGAACCCAAATCGAACGGCGCCAAACGATTACTCTGTCCCCGCACGGACACCGGATCCCCCAGGATGACGGCTGACAGGCTCGTGAATCGCTGCTGCCCGTCGTGGAGATGTTGTGAGTCTGGTGGGGGTTGTTTTGCTAAGACACAGCGAAGTCCTGCTGCGGACCCCTTCGTTTGTTTCCCAGAGCAAGATGGCTCCTAAGGGGTAGCCCCGTTAAAGGGGAGCAAGCAGGTCGCGGACCCGGGGTGACCGCCAAACGTACCGTCGCTGCATCTCGGGTAGGCGCTGGTGGCCCCGCTCAATCCGACTCGCCAGCTCATCGACGGCGGCTTCTACTTTCGCCATGGTGCCTCCCTGGACTCAGGGCCACAACGCCTAAACTACAACGATGAGGACCGCCCCGGCAGTGGGGAGGGGTCGCTTTCGTGCTCAAAGCAGCAGGAAGTGTTTATCCGGCCCTCCGCAATTCCTTTCGCTGTGCTTGTCGCAGTGGATTTGACCATCGGATGAGCCTTCAGTCTGGTTGTGTTGCGGAACAAGTGGTCGGGAGTCGCCTCGTAGCCATAAGCAATTGATCGCACGACGGGGCATAGTCGGGACTTGATTTGCACGCAGGCTTCCAGATGGGCGCTTGCAGTATGCAGCGGCCAACTTCGGCGAGTCAGCCGATGCCTTCCAGTTTGCGACACAGGCCTCTACGCCAACCTGTGATCGCTCATACCCAAACTGGGGAGGGAGCACTAGACTAGCGACCAATCAGGCGATGATTCGTGGCGACATACAGGTGTCTCTCCACTGATTCCTACAAGTAGTCACTTATGGCTCGCTCAACCGCCAATCGCCAGCGCATCATCGACCATGGCGAGGTCTTTACCCCGCCCGAGCTAGTCGACGCCATGCTCAACCTCGTTGCGCACGAATGCGAGCGCATCGACTCCCGCTTTCTCGAACCTGCCTGCGGCGATGGAAATTTTCTAGCCGAAGTGCTTCGGCGAAAGCTCGCCACCGTCGACAAGCGCAACGCTCGCAACCGCGACAAATGGGAGCGTGATGCGGTTCTGGCTATTTGTAGCCTCTACGGCATTGACTTGCTCACCGACAACATCGCCGCATGCCGCGATCGACTCTTGAAGGTCGTCAACGACGCTCACGAAGCTCGCTTTCAGGCTCCGCTGCCCGAAGAAGCGGCTCGCGCAGCGACCTACATCCTGTCCAGAAACATCGTGCAGGGCGATGCCCTCACGCTCCGTACCGCTGGTGACCGCCCGATCATTTTCCCCGAATGGTCCCCAGTAAACGGCTCGATGCTGAAACGCCGTGACTTCGAGTACGACCATTTGCTCGACCATGCCCACATGTCGAAGCTGCCGCTATTCAGCGATCTAGGGAATGATGTCTTCGTGCCCACTCCGGTCGGTGAGTTTCCTCCTTGCCACTACCTGAAGGTGCATGCTGCGGAGGGTTCACTTGAGCGGCCATAACCCCGACATCCTGACCTGCCTCGCCAACCTGAGTGCCGATGAGGTCTTCACCCCGCCGAAACTCGCGTCGGCGATGCTCGACATCCTGCCACAGGATTTGTTCCGCCGCCCCGATACGACTTTCCTCGATCCCGTCTGCAAGTCAGGTGTATTCCTGCGCGAAATCGCAAGTCGGCTCAACGACGGCCTGCGCGACCAGATGCCGGACACGCAGTCCCGGATCAATCACATCCTGACGACGCAGGTCTTCGGGCTGGCGATCACGGAACTGACCGCGATTCTTAGTCGGCGGAGCGTTTATTGCTCGAAGAAAGCCGACGGCAAGTACAGCATCGCCACCGCTTTCACCAAGCCGGACGGCAACATCCGCCTGCCGAAGGCTCAGCATACATGGGACGCTGACGGCAAGTGCGAGTGGTGTGGCGCTAACCAAGGCGAATACGACCGCGACGAAACACTCGAAACCTATGCCTACCCGTTCATTCATGGGATCGACCCGAAGGAGATATTCAACGTGAAGTTCGATGTCATCGTTGGGAACCCGCCGTATCAGCTGAGTGATGGAGGCTTCGGGCGTAGCGCGTCGCCGATCTATCACGAGTTCGTTCAGCAAGCGATGAAGCTAGAACCCCGATTCTTGTTGATGGTCACGCCGTCGCGGTGGTTCGCCGGCGGCAAGGGTCTAGACCAATATCGCGCCGCGATGTTGAGTGACCGACGCCTTTCACACCTAGTCGACTTTCCAAAGCTCTATGAGCCCTTCCCCGGCGTCAAGATTCGCGGCGGTGTATCGTATTTTCTTTGGGAACGGGACTACAACGGCCCTTGTTCCGTCCAGACGATGTGGGATGGCCATCCACTGGGTCCGCCAGTGAAACGCTTCTTAGATGCATACGACGTGCTGGTCCGTCGAAACGAAGCAATTTCCATTCTAGAAAAGGTGCGGGCGTACCGCCAGAACGGGATGCCTGAGCCCACGCTCGACCAACGCGTGTCTAGTAGTAAGCCGTTCGGATTCCGCACAAATTTTCATGGTGCTGCGGATCCGAAGAAACTTAAAGATCCGATCAAACTGTTCGGCTCACAGCGGGTCACATGGATAGAGCGGTCTGCTGTGCACACCAACGTCGAGTGGATTGATAAATGGAAGGTTCTGTTGGTTGGACTACAAGGTACAAGCTCCGCTGTGGAGTACAGGTTTGTAGGCACTCCTAAGATCGCAGGTCCGGGAGAGGTGTGTTCGGAAACCTATCTTGTTGCGGGCCGATTCGATAGCAGCGATGAAGCCCAGAACTACGCCGCCTACCTGCAAACGCGACTCTTGCGGTTCTTGGTGTCTCTCCGGAAAGTGGCACAGCACGCGACGAGAGATGTCTACGCATTTGTTCCTGATTTGACTTACGACCGTGCTTGGTCTGACGCTGATCTTTACAAGCGATATGGACTTAGCGCCGATGAGATTGCGTTTGTCGAATCAGTTGCGAGGCCCGTGCCGACTGACGGGAAGCCGAGTAGCGCCGAGGATGACGATGAGTGATCCCTTCTTTCCCCCACGCCCGACGACAACTCCAACGATCTATGCTTTCGCCAGCACTCACCCGGATCACGCTGGGTTGCTCAAGGTGGGCTACACCGAGCGCGTTGCGGCGGATCGGATCGCCGAGCAATTTCCGTCCGGCTTGAACGCATATCGGATTGAGATGATCGAGCCAGCCATGCGATCGGACGGGTCAAGTTTTACAGACCGCGACGTACACCGGCATCTGCGGGCGAAGGGCATCAAGAATCCATCGCACGAGTGGTTTAAGTGCACTGTGCAGCAGGTGCGTGCTGCGGTGGTTGCCGTGCGCGAGCGAACAGCAAACGTAGAAGACCGCACGCTGAGCTTCGGCCTGCGTCCAGAGCAGCGTGAGGCCGTGGAAATGACCACGGCCTACTTCCGTAAGGCCAAGAAGGAGCAGGCGGGCCATACGCCGCACTTCCTCTGGAACGCGAAGATGCGTTTCGGCAAGACCTTTGCCGCGTATCAACTTGCCAAGACGATGGGGTGGACGAAGGTATTGGTGCTGACGTTCAAGCCAGCAGTCGTTCACGCGTGGTCAGACGACCTATGCCGACACGTCGACTTCCAGGGCTGGCAGTTCATTTCACGCGGGGGTGAGCTGACCTACGAGCAGGCGGACAAGAAGAAGCCGATTGTCTGCTTTGGGAGCTTTCAAGACTTTCTGCAGCGTGCGCCGAATGGTGCGATCAAGCCGCGAAACGAATGGGTTCACGATACGGAGTGGGACTGTGTGATTCTGGACGAGTACCACTACGGTGCTTGGCGTGAAAACGCGAAGGGGCTATTCGGGGCAGATGAGGAAGACGCCGGCGAAGTAGCCGAGGAGGTATCGAAAGCAGAGATTGAGTTCGACGAGTCGATCCTGCCCATCACGACAGGGCATTACCTGTACTTGTCGGGTACTCCATTCCGGGCGCTGGCATCTGGGGAGTTTATCGAAGAGCAGATTTACAACTGGACATATAGCGATGAACAGCGGGCGAAACGCGACTGGAGCGGTCCGGGCGATAACCCCTATGCGTCATTGCCACGGCTGGTGCTGATGACGTACACGCTCCCGGATGACATCCGGCAGGTTGCAGAGGAGGGCGAGTTCAACGAGTTTGATTTGAACGAGTTTTTCTTGGCCTCTGGCGAACGGGATGCCGCGAAGTTCGAGCACGAGGATGAGGTACAGAAATGGCTCGATCTGATCCGCGGCGCCTATCGTGGGACAACGGTCGACGATCTGAAACTCGGGAAAGATCGCCCGCCGCTCCCGTTCAGCGATTCCCGACTGTTGGGCGTATTGCAGCACTCGTTTTGGTTTCTGCCGAGCGTGGCCTCGTGCTACGCGATGGCAAACCTGCTGACGGCAAAACAGAACACTTTCTATCACGACTACAGTGTGGTCGTCGCGGCGGGAGGGAAGGCAGGCATCGGCGCGGCGGCGCTCCCGCCGGTGCTGGAGGCGATGGACGAACCGCTGTCGAGCAAAAGCATCACGCTCAGTTGCGGGAAGTTGACGACCGGCGTGACCGTGCGGCCGTGGGCGGGGATGTTGATGTTGAGAAAGTGCAGCAGCCCAGAGACGTACTTTCAAAGCGCGTTTCGCGTGCAGTCGCCGTGGACGGTAAACGACGAATCTGGAAACGAGATAATCGTCAAGCCCGAGTGCTACGTCTTTGACTTCGCGCCCAATCGCGCACTACGGCAGATTGCTGACTACGGATCGCGATTAGCAACAGACGATACGCCAGCCGAGCAGCGAGTGTCCGAGTTGGTAGGTTTCCTGCCGGTGCTTGCCTACGACGGCAGTAGCATGCGGCAACTCGATGCGGCGGCGATTCTGGACATCGCGACTGCAGGCACGAGCGCTACGCTGTTGGCGAAGCGGTGGGAGAGCGTGTTGTTGGTGAATGTCGACGACAGCACGCTTAATCGACTTATGAGCGATCCGGCAGCAATGGCTGCATTGAGTGCCATTGAGGGATTTCGCAATCTCAATGCCGACCTGCAAACAATCATCAATCGGTCGGAGCAAATCAAGGACGCCAAGCGCAAGTCGGGCGAAGGAAAAGAGCCGAGCGCAAAGGAAAAAAAAGAACTCACCGAGGCGGACAAAGAGCGTAAGAGCCTACGCAAGCAGGTGCAGGAAAAGCTGATCAAGTTCGCGGCCCGCATACCGGTGTTCATGTACCTGACCGACTTTCGCGAGCAGCGGCTGAAAGACGTCATCACCAAGCTGGAGCCAAAACTGTTCAAGCGAGTTACGGGGCTAACGACCGCTGACTTTGAACGGCTTGTGAGTCTTGGTGTTTTCAACAGTGCATTGATGAATGACGCAGTCTGGAAGTTCCGCCGATACGAGGAAGCGAGCCTGAGGTATATGGGTGTGAGCAGACACCAGAAAATGGAAGTGGGGCTGTTTGACACCGTGCTGACAGAAGAGGATTTTCTAGCCAGCTTCAAGGGCGTAGTAGAGGAGTGACTGGGTTTTGTCGGGCCGCCCCCCGGCACATGCGACGACGTAAGCCGTGCACTGGCCCTACTCCAAGCAGGGGCTGCCCGCCTGAAGTCGAACAACACCCTTTGCGGTTCCAAGCCGGGCGGACGGTCAGTCTTCGTCGATATGCAGCTTGTGCATGATGCGGTGCACGAAGGGCGTCAGCACGAGCGATGCGGCCCCGATGAACAGCAGTCCGGAAAAAAGCGCGTAGGCCGACACGAAGAGTTTTCCCGCGCGGCTCGTGATCGGATCGACCGGCCCCATGCCGCCGAGGATCATCGAGGCGTTCACCAGCGCGTCGATCCAGGGCAGATCGCCGAGGAAGTGGTAGCCGAGCACGCCGATCCCGAGGGCGATGAAGATCGTCGTGGCCGAGAGCGCGAGAAACCCGAGAACTCGCCACAGGAATCGCTGCGGTGGCAAGAGCGGATCGGTGCGGTGCTCGAACATGCCCGCTATCGTACCGACCCCCGCCAGCCGTCCCCGAGTCGTCCACGGCCCGGGATCGGAGCCGGACTCCAATCGGGCGGTGCCGCCGGGGCTGCCGGGTGCCGTCCGCACCGCGGAAAAAGAGAAAATGCCTCGTCTTGGACTCGAACCAAGAACCCTCGGATTAAGAGTCAGATGCTCTGACCAATTGAGCTAACGAGGCCGCTCGTCCCTTTTCTACCCATCATGCTCGGCAGAGACAAGGGTCTGCCGGCTTCCCGCCGCGATGCGGGCCGGAGCCCGCGTTGCAGGGATTCACCGGGAACGGCTACATTCCGCGCTCGCCCTCCGCCACCGTGCGCGGCCGGCGGAAGGCATCGCGACCACAAAACCACTGCGGAGACGACTCGATGGGCAGGTTCGACGGGATGAAGGGGCTCGTGCTCGGCGTGGCCAACGACCACTCGATCGCCTGGGCCATCGCCAAGGAGATTCTCGCCGAGGGGGGGCAGATTGGCTTCACCCACCTGCCGGACCGTCCCGACGACGAACGCCAGCGGAACCGCCGCCGCGTCTCGCAGCTCACCGATCCCGAGCCCAACGCCAAGTTCCTCGTGCCGATGGACGTTTCGAGCGACGACCAGATCGCCGCCGTCATGGACCGGGCAAAGCAGGAGTTCGGCACCCTCGACTTCGTGCTCCACTCGATCGCCTTCGCGCCGCTGGAAGACCTCAAGGGCGACACCACCAACTGCAGCCGCGAGGGTTTCCGCCTGGCGATGGAGACGAGCGCCTACAGCCTGCTCGCCGTCGGCCGCCTCTCGCGGGCCATCCTCGCCAAGGATGCCTCGATCCTGACGCTCACCTACTTCGGCGGCGAAAAGGTGGTGCCCGGCTACAACATCATGGGCGTCTGCAAGGCCACGCTCGACACCTGCATGCGCTACATGGCCTTCGACCTCGGTCCCGCGGGCGTCCGGGTCAACGCGGTGAGCGCCGGCCCGCTCCGCACGCTCGCCGGCCGCGGCGCGGGCGTGGACGACATGCTCGGCCTCTACCAACACATGTCTCCCATGGGCCGCAACATCACCCACGAGGAGGTAGGCAAGGCCGGAGCCTGGCTGTTGTCGCGGGAGTCGCAGGGAATCACCGGCGAAATCCTCCACGTTGACGCCGGCTACAACATCATGGGATCGCCGGGCAGGCTGCTCGACCTCGTGCCGAAGCAGGCGGAGTGAGGGTCGCGACGCTGATCGCGGTGGCGGTCGTCGTGCGCGACGGTCGCGTGCTCGTCGGCCGGCGGTCCGAGCAGGCGGCCGACGCCGCCGGGCTCCACGAGTTTCCCGGCGGCAAGGTCGGCCAGGACGAGTCGCCCGAGGCGGCCGCCGAGCGGGAATGCCTCGAGGAGACGGGCGTCGCCATCCAGGTGCGGCGCCTGCTCGCGCGGTCCACGGCCGCCGCGACGCACGGTCCGCTCGAGATCCTGTTTTTCGAGGCCGTGGCCCGCGACGGGAGCGACGAGCCGCGGCCGCCCTTTGCCTGGACGCCGCTCCCCCTGCTGCCGACGCTTTCGTTTCCGGCGGCCAACGCGGGCGTGATCGCGATGCTCGTTCAGGGCGGGTCGTAGCCGCCGGGATGCCACGGATGACAGCGGCCGATCCGCGCGAGCCCCTTCAGCATTCCGCGGACGGCGCCGTATTTCTCCACGGCCCCGCGAAAGTAGCTGCTGCACGTCGGCTGGAAGCGGCAGTGCCGGCCGAGCAACGGACTCAGCGTGCACTTGTAGGCGATCACGCCGAGGATGAGCACGGCGGACGCCGCCCGATCGCAGAGCCGGCAGGCCGTCCGGCACGCCCCCCGGATCGTCGAGCCCATCACCGCCTCCGCTTCGGCTTCGTCGTCGCGGTCTCGCGAGGCACCGGCCTGGCGGCCGCGTAGCCCTTGCGGCCGATCACCCGCGCGGCGAGCGCGGCGAGCGTCTCCTCGATCCTCCGGGCGGCCTCCGCGCCGCGGGGCGGCTCGCCGGACCGCACCACCACCACGAAGTCGTTGCCCACGGGAAGGCTGCTGCGGATCGTGCGGAAGGCCTCGCGCAGCCGCCGCTTCCAGCGGTTGCGGACCACCGCGTTGCCGATGCGACGCGACACGGAAAGCCCCACCCGCGCGCCGGACGCCGGATTCTCGTTCAGGGCCGCGTAGAGCACCAGCGGTCCTGACGCGGCGCTCTGACGGCAGTCGTAGACACGGGAAAACTCGGCCGGCCGCAGGAGCCTCAGCCGCCTGGGAAACCCGCGATCACCGGCGGTCACCACCGCAGCTGCGCCCGAGGTCCGGCGGTCGCGCCGGCCTGCGCGGCCCTGGAGGCCTCCAGCAGATGGTCCATCGCCGCGGCGTCAGCCGTGTCGGGCAACGCGATCTGGAGCTCGACGATCAGGTCGCCCTTCGAGCCATTCGCGTGCCGCACTCCCATGCCTCCGGCGCGGAGCTTGCGTCCGCCGCTGGTCCGCGGCGGAACCTTCAACACGATCGTCCCCCACGGCGTGGGCACGTCGATTTTCGCCCCTTCGATCGCCTCGGTGAGTGTGATCGGCAGCGTCATCTCGAGCGTGTCGCCGTCGCGACGAAACACCTGGTGGGGCTCGATGCCCACTTCGAGCAGCAGATCGCCCGCCGGGCCGCCTCCCGTGCCCGGAAGGCCCTGCCCGCGGAGCCGCATCCGCGCGCCATCGGGGAGACCCTGCGGAATCGTCACGCTGATCTCTTCCGTCTTGCCGCCACCGCGATCGACCTGCAGGCTGGCCTTGCCGCCGTCGATCGCGAGCGTGAACGGAATGGTCATCCGCGCCGTGAGGTCCTCGCCCGGCGCCTGCGTCGGCCGGCGGCGGCGACCGCCGGTGGTCCGTGCCCGCGGCCCACCGCCGCCGAACAACTGTTCGAAGCCACCGGCCCCGCCAAACAGGCTCTCCAGATCGATCTCCTGGCCGCCGCCGCCGCCGCCAGGAAAGCCACCACCGCCCGGGAAGCCGCCACCGCCCGGAAACGGCCCGCCGCGTCCCCCTCCGGCCCCGACGCCCTCGAAGGCGCTGCCGTAGCGGTCGTACATCTCCCGCTTGCTCGGCTCGTTGAGGACGTCGAAAGCGGCCTGGACCCGCTTGAACTTCTCCTTCGCCGCGTCATCGTCGGGATGGAGGTCCGGATGATACTTGCGGGCCAGCTCCCGGTAGGCCTTGCGGATGTCCTCGGCCGACGCCGTCCGGGGCACACCGAGCGTCTGATAGTGATCATCCGCCATCGAATCGGGTCTCTCACGCGGGAACTCTGGCCGGACACGATTCTAGGGAGAGCCCCAGGCTGCCTCAAGGAGCATGCCCGCACGGGGGCGTGCGCCGCGACCGCTATCCCGGCGGGGGTTCCGCCGACTCGATCGGCGGCACCGCCCGCTGCTCCAGACACTCGTATTGACAGCGGCGCGGGGGCTGCCCGTCGATCGGCGTCAGGAGGTGATACGCACCGTCCGGATCGAGCCGCCGGGCCCGCGTGTTGTCGGCGAGATAGACCGGGATGATCTCCTTGAGAATCCGATCGGCGAGTTCGGGGGCCTGCACCGGAAACATCACCTCGACACGGCGAAAGAAGTTTCGCGGCATCCAATCCGCGCTCGAGAGATAGACGCGGGCCTCGTCGTCGGGCCCGAAAACATAGATCCGGCTGTGCTCGAGAAACCGGTCGATGATGCTCCGCACCCTGATCGTCTCGCTCAATCCCGGCACGCCAGGACGCAGGCAGCAGATGCCGCGCGACACGATGTCGATCGGCACACCGGCCTGGCTGGCCCGGTAGAGCGCCTCGATCACGCGATGATCGACGATCGCGTTGAGTTTGGCGAAGATCCGGGAGGGTCGCCCGTCGCGGGCCCGCTGGGCCTGCTCGTCGATCAGTTCGATCGTGCGGCGGTGGAGGTCGTTGGGGGCGACGATCAGCTTCTGCCAGGCATGCCCCTGGGAATATCCTGTCAGCAGGTTGAAGAGGGCGGAGGCATCCTCGGCGATCGCCTCATCGGCGGTGAACAGCCCCACGTCGGTGTACGACAGCGCCGTCGTCGGGTTGTAGTTGCCCGTGCCGAGGTGCACGTAGCGGCGGAGCTGCTGCCCCTCCTGCCGCACCACCATCGAGACCTTGCAGTGGGTCTTCAGGTCGAGGAAGCCGAACACGACGTGCACGCCGGCCCGCTCCATCTGCCGCGCCCAGCTGACGTTGTTGGCCTCGTCGAACCGGGCCTTGAGCTCCACGAGCGCCGTGACGTGCTTGCCCGACTCGGCCGCGGCCATGAGCGCGCGGGAAATGGG
>SXWC01000054.1 GCA_005789975.1 Planctomycetaceae bacterium | reverse complement strand
GCGAGGATAGTCGTCTGGAAGGCGATCTCGTCGATGTCCTTGACGATCTTGGCGACCTCGGCGCTCGAGGCCTCGATCGCCCCCATCGCGGCGTTCATCTCGCCCATGGTCGTCGCCCCCGACTCCGCCGCGTTGCGGGCCTGATTGGCGAAGGTCTTCGCCTTCTCGGCGTTGTCGGCGGTGCTGCGGATCATGGCCGACATCTGCTCGAGGGCCGCGCTCGTCTCCGTGACGGCCGAGCCCTGTTCGCTGCAGCCCTCGGCGAGGGCCTGTCCGGCCGACGCCAGTTGCGTCGATGCCAGGGAGGTGTGGGCCGCCCCCGCCTCGAGCGCGTCGGAGATCCGTCCGAGCGCCGTGCCGGCCGAGCGGGTGATGCCGATGCCCACGAGCAGCCCGAGGATCGTGGCCAGGGCAAGCCCGCCGCCGATCAGCAGAAAGCTCGTCGCGACCGTGCGGCGGGCTTCCGCAACCTGCTGTTCGGCGATCAAGCCGTTGTAGGCGACATTCGCCTCGAGCGCCGCGAGACAGCGTTCAAAGATGGGCTCGCTCGTCTCCCCCATCAGTTCCCTGGCTTTCGCATCCTTGCCCTCCCGAAGGCTCTGCATCGCCGCATCGAGGATCGCAAAATAGGCCCGCCGGGACGAGACGACCTCGTCAAACAGGCTCCGGTCCTTGTCGTCGCTGATCAGGGGCTCATACGCCGCAAGCTGATCCTCGCCCCATTTCCTGTCCTTTTGGTACCCACTGTCGTCGTACCTGCCGGCGGCGCCGTCCGCACCGCCCGCCAGCAGGAGCTTGCGGACGTTGCGTGTCGCGCCATACGTCGACTGGATGACCCGGTTGAGCGTCACGACGGACGGCAGCGAGTTGGTCGCCACGGTGACGACGCTCTGATTGATGCCGGTGATCCGCCACAGGGCGGTTCCACCGAGGAGGATCGCGAGCAGCACGAGCAGGGCGAAGC
The DNA here is from genome assembly GCA_005789975.1 of Planctomycetaceae bacterium. The sequence continues at coordinate 40,987 of SXWC01000054.1, read as the reverse complement.
CCAGACTGATGCGGGCGGGGAGTGAACGCGGGATCATGGGACGTCCTGTGGCGGGGGAAACTCAGGAGGGGGTATGAGGAAGCGTCGCGGCCGCCGACGTGACGACGTCGGCGGCGGCGATCCGGTCGAGGTCGATGAGGGTCCGCACGAGGGGCCCCGACTTGGCCATGCCGGTGATGAACCGCACGTCGATGGCCCCACCGAAGTCGGGCGTGGGCTCGAGATCGGCGGCCGCGAACGAGGCCACCTCCTCGACGCCGTCGACGACGACTCCATACAGCCGCGATGGCCCGGGACCGCCGCCGAGTTGGGCGACGACGATGCAGTTGCGGTCGTGTTCGTCGGCCGTCGGCAGCTGGAAGCGGGCCCGCAGATCGACGAGCGGGATGATCTTGCCGCGGAGATTGATCACGCCGCGGACGTGCGGGGGCATGTTGGCAACGGGCGTGATCGGGCAGAGGCGGATGATCTCCCGCACCGCCAGCACCGGAATGCCGTACGACTCGCCGCCGAGCGTGATCACGAGATACTTGCCCGGCTTGGCGGCCGGGGGCTGGGCGTGGGGCGGGTGCGGCTCGGATGTCGTGGCTGGATGCATGATGCGGTTCCGGGTGCGGATCAGGCGGCGTCGCCTGCCGCGGATTTCAGTTTGACCAGCGCGTTGACGTCGAGAATCAGGCCCACCCGGCCGTCGCCGAGAATCGCGGCGCCCGCAAACGCGGTGCGGCCGCGGAACATGTCGCCGAGACTCTTGATCACCACCTCCTGCTTGCCGAGCAGATCGTCGACGAGCAGACAGCGGCAATCCTGACCCGACTCCACCACCACCACGATACCCTCCGCACCAGCGGCGGGTGCCTCGGCGCCGGCATTGCCCAGGAATCGCCCGAGCCGGAGGATCGGAGTCAGCCGGCCGCGGACCTCGACCATCTCACCCCGGCCCTGAATGGTCGTGACGGCGCCTGGGTCGAGCCGGAACGACTCCCGCACCGAGAGCGTGGGGACGATGTATCGCTGGTCGCCCACGCCCACGATCAGCCCTTCGATGATCGCGAGGGTCAGCGGCACCGAGAGCGTGAACGTGGTGCCCCTTCCCTCCACCGACGCCACCTCCACCTTGCCGCGGATCCCCTCGATGCCCCGCCGCACGACGTCCATCCCCACCCCACGGCCGGAGAGGCCGGTGATCTGCTCGGCGGTGGAGAATCCGGGACGGAAGATGAGGTCGAGAATCTCCGCCCGCTCCAGCCGCTCGTCGGGCTGCACGAGGCCGCGTTCGACCGCCTTGGCACGGATGCGATCGGCGGAAAGGCCGCGGCCGTCGTCCTCGATCTTGATGACGATGAAGCCCCCCTGATGGAAGGCGCGAAGGGTGATCGTGCCCGCCGCCGGCTTGCCTCCTGCCACGCGGGCCGCAGGGGGCTCGATGCCGTGATCGGCGGAGTTGCGGATCATGTGGACGAGCGGATCGGAGAGTTCCTCGACCAACGTGCGGTCGAGCTCCGTCTCCTCGCCTTCGAGGTTCAGCTCGATCTCTTTGTCGAGTTCGACGGCGAGGTCGCGAACCAGCCTGGCCATGCGGCGAAACGTGCCGCCGATCGGCACCATCCGCAGCGACATCGCGGTTCGCTGGAGGTCGGAGGTGATCCCGCGAAGCTGCCCGAGGCAGCGGCTCAATTGCTGACTGGCTCCCGCGGCCAGCTCGGGGCTCTGGACGACCATCGACTGAGCGACGACGAGTTCGCCGACGAGATCGATGAGGCCGTCGAGCTTCATCGTATCGACCCGAACGCTGCTCGCCGCGGCCGCGGGCGTGGCCGGGGCGGGCGGGCGCTCTTCCGCCGGGGGCCCGGGTGGCGGTGGGGCCGGCGTCGCAGCCAAGGGTGGGGGCGTGGGTGGCGGCGTGGGTGACGGCGTGGGCGTCGTGGGAGGCACCGGGTCGGCCTGCTTCACGGCCTCCGCCGGGGCAGGGGGCCGGTCGCTGAGCAGCCGCTGCACCCGCGCGATCAACCCTGGCACCGGCAGTGGGATGCTCCGACCGCGGTCGTGGCCCGAGAGCTGCGCGAGGACCTCGCCGACGTAGCGCCGCAGGACATCGGCACCTGAAAGGATCAGGTCGATCGCGTCGCGGCCGAGCACCAGTTTGCCACGGCGTGCCGCGTCGAGCACCGACTCCAGCTCATGCGTCAGTCGCTGCAGCACGACCAGCTTGAGCACGCCCGCATTGCCCTTGAACGTGTGGAACACGCGGAACACGACGTCGATCGAGGCCGAGTCAGCCGGGTTTCGCTCGAGGGCGAGCACACCTTGCTCGACTTCCTGGAGCAGATCCTGCGACTCCGCGCAGAAAAGCTCGGTCATTTCGTCGTCAAAGCCTTCGGGCAGCACCGTGACATCGATCGTCTCGCCGGCGGCGGCAACCTCGGCGGCGGATCGGCCGCCGGAAGGGGGAAGCTGCTCCGCAGCAACTGCCGTCCACTCCGCCGGCATGGCGGCCAGCGGCTGGCCGCGATCCCAGGCGAGGCACGCGGCCACCATCCAAGGCTGCCAGTCGTTGATCGCACGGAGCGTCTCGGCCGCGAGCGGGCCGCGGGCCGCGTCTCTCGCGAGCCAGTGGCGGCAGGCCGCGACCGCCTGTCGAATCGCCGCGGGGGACGCCGCGCAGGCCGCGTCGAGCTGGATGAGCAGGTCGCCGATCGCCGATGGCACGGCCGCCCCGGCCGATGCGAACGCGAGTTCGAGCCCGAGTTGTTCGAGCAGGCCGCTGGCCCGCGTCGCGCCGCAGGATCCGTGCGTCATGGGGCCGACCCACGAAGGCTCGCGAGGCCATCGCCCGCGGGTCCCGATCGATCGCCGCCAACCATCGCCTCGAGCGCCGCCGACACGTCCTTCAGACCCGCGGCCTGGGCCGTGAGTTCCTCGGCCGCAGCGGAGCCCTCCTCGGCGCCGGCCGCCGACTGGAGCGTGACCTTTTCGATCTGGGAAAGGGACGCGCCGATGCCGCCCACCGCCTGCTGCTGTTCGCCGCTGCCCCGCAGCACCTCGTCCACGAGCGTCTGCACGCCCGCCGCCTGCCGCGCGAGCCCGCCGATCGCGGCGGCGACGGCGTCCACCCGTTCCCGGCCCGCCTGTGTCCGCAGGATCGACTCGTCGATGAGTGCGGCGGTCTCCCGAGCCGCATCGCCACTGCGGCGGGCCAGCGCGCGGACCTCGTCGGCGACCACGGCAAAGCCCTGCCCGGCCTCACCGGCCCGGGCCGCCTCGACCGCCGCATTGAGGGCCAGGATGTTGGTCTGAAACGCGATTTCGTCGATCACTTTGTTGATCTTGGAGATCCTGCCCGAGGCGGTGTCGATCTCCCCCATCGCGGCCACGAGCGCGGTGAGCTGCTCCTGCACGGCGGCGAGCTCGTTGCGTTCCCGCCGCACCTGCTCGCTCGCCGACTGCGTTCGCAGCACATTGCCTGCCGCCATCCCGCTGACCTCGCGGGCCGATGTGGTGATCCGCTCCACCGCGGCCACCTGCTCGGCGGTGCCGACCGCCAGCGAACGGCTGGCCGCGGCCACCTGCGTCGCGCCAACCGCCACATAGTCCGATGTCGATGACAGTTCGCCCACGGCTCGTCGCAGCAGCCTCGCATGCCGCCGCAGGCTCACGGCCGCGACGAGCGCCGCGATGGCGGCCACCGCGATGCCCAGGAGCAGGGCCGCGTCGCCCCGGCGCCGGGCGCCGGCCACGGCGGCGTCGGTTCGGGCCGCGAGCAGTTGCTCGAATTCACCGATCGGGTTCATGATCCTCGACTTGTCGGCGTGATAGGTGACGTCGTGCATGATCCGGCGGGCCATCTCGGCGTCGGGCGGGCCCCGCTTCGTGTAGCCCCCCTTGCCGTCGGCAAACTCGCCCTTGATCGCATGCATGGCGATGGTTTCGGTGGTCACCAGAGCATTGGAGTTGTCTTCGGCCTCCTTGAGCTTGGCGAACTCCGCCGCGGTGAAGCCCTGCTCCAGCATGAGCGTGCGGAGAGGCACTTGCCGGCCGTCGGCCCGGGGCTCGGTGCCGTTGCGAACGGCGAGCACGTGCCAATACTGCCGCTCGTAGTCGGCCTCACCGGTGACCACGTAGGTCCGGGCCAGGCGTGTCAGTTCGTCCGAACTGAAGCGAAGGGCATTGGCCAGCCGGACCGACTCGTGGCGGTTGGCCTCGGCGCGATGCACTTCCCGCTGGCTCGTGTAGGAGAAGACCGCCAGCCCTGCGAGGACGAGAATCGGTCCCAGCGTGGCCAGTTGCAGCCGTTGGATGGTGTTCATGGGACCGGGAGGCTTCCCAAGCCGGTAAAGTCGACGCAAACACTCCAGTGTAGCGCGCTTTTCAGGCCCGGGCGCCGCCCCTCCAGCCGTTATGTCAGGAAACTTCGCTGCTTTCGCTGCATTGAGCGCTGGCCGGAGGTGGAGGCAGTGGTTGGCCGTTGGACGCGGCGGCGGCGGCTACACTCTGTCCTGCGGCTTGGCTCCATGAAGCCTCCTGCTGCGGAACAAGACTGCGGGCTGCCGCCGCACGTCGCTTCAGCCAGGCCGGCCTCTCCCCCCCGGGCGTTGGCTGCGCCCTGGAATCCATGGCTCCGCCGGCCGGCGGGCCCGGCGACGGCGGAGGGACGATCCCCGTCCATTTCGAAACCCCCCATTTCAGAACCGCCGAGCGGAACACAAGAAGGATTCGCCATGCACTGGCTCGCTCTCGCGATCGCGATCGTGGCCGAGGTCTTCGCCACGAGCTGCCTCAAGGCCTCGGCCGGGTTCACGAAGCCCGGCCCGAGTCTGCTGGTGCTCGTCGGCTACGGGATCGCGTTCTTCTTTCTGTCGCTGACGCTCAAGGACATCCCCGTCGGCGTGGGCTACGCGATCTGGTCGGGGGCGGGCGTGACGCTGATCGCGCTGATCGGCTGGCTGATGTTCGGCGAGAAGCTCGATCCGCCCGCGATCGTCGGCATGACGCTGATCGTGGCGGGCGTCGTGGTGCTCAATCTTTTTTCGAAGACGGCGGCTCACTGACGGGGCCGGGGTGTCAGAGCAGCAGTTTCGCGCTGGCGACGGCCAGCACCGCCGCCATCAGCAGCTTGATCATCCGCACCGGCAGCCGAAAGGCGCCGAGCGATGCACCGATCGCCCCGCCCGCGGCGGCAGCCGCCGCCAGCGGCACACCCGGCGCGGGGAACGGCCGGCCGGCGATGAGGCCGCCGGCGAGGCCGGCGAGCGAGTTCACGAGAATGAAGGCGGCGGTGACGGCGGCGATGGTCTTCACCGGCGCCGTGCGGAAGGCGAGCAGCACGGGCGTGAGAAACACGCCACCCCCGACGCCGGTCAGCCCGGAGAGGAGGCCGATCACGCCACCCAGCAGCGGCATCGCGCCGAGCGGGGCCGGCGAGCCAGCCGCCCGGCGGGCGGAGTTCTCGGAATCACGGGCCGGCGGACTTCCCGCCGGTGATTTCGGCAGAGACTCGGCCACGATCCGGAGTGCCGACACGGCGAGCACGATGCCGAGCACCGTCGCCAACACGCCGGTGGGCAGCGCGAGCCAGCCACCGAGGGCGGCGGCCGGCACGCTTGCCAGTGCCAGCGGCATAAAGAGCCGGCGGTCGAAGTGGCCGGCGCGGGTGAACTGCACCGCGCCGATCGTGGCCACGACCACGTTGAGCACGAGCGCCGTCGGCCGGATGAAGGCCGGAGTGACACCGAAGAGCGTCATCACGGCGATGTAGCCGGTCGCACCGGCATGGCCCACCGCGGCATAGAGGGCCGCCACGAGGAACACGCCGGCGGCGAGCAGCCAGTCGGTCATGCGGTCGCCGCGGCGTGCTTCTTCAGCAGGTCGAGCGGCACGATCGAGAGCGTCTTCTCGTGCGTCGCCTCGAGCACGACCGGCGGCGGCCTGCCGGCCTCCGCCGCCTCGAGCCACCGGGCCGCGCAGAGACACCAGCGGTCGCCGGCCACGAGTCCCGGGAAGCCCCACTGCGGCTGCGGCGTGACGAGGTCGTTGCCCGCCTGGACGGTGAACTCGAGAAAATCGGCCGTCATCACCGCGCAAACGGTGTGGACGCCGACGTCCCCCTCGCCGGTGCGGCAGCAACCGTCCCGGAAAAAACCCGTCAGCGGATCCCGCGAGCAGGCCACGAGCACGCCCCCGAGCACATTCCGCTCGGGCGCCCGCCGCGAGGCGTCCAAAGGCCGGTCGAAGGCAATCATGCGGTGGCCTCGGGGACGGGACGGTGATCGAGGACGTCGCGGTATGATGACACTGGCCACGATCGGCGGCAACCGTCTGGCGGTGGTCCGTCGCCGCCCCGCACGCCATCCCCCCGCACGCCATCCCCCGCACAGACCGGTCCCCCTGCCATGCTGAGTCTCCGCTCCCCGTCGTCGGAACGCTGGCTCGCGCAGGTCGACGACCATCTCGAAGAGATCCTGATCGATCACGCCCACTGCGAGAAAAAAGCCGCCGGCGTGGCCATGAACCTCCTCTTCTCCTATGTGGACCACGTCGCCCTCGCCCGCGCGATGACGGAGATCGTCAACGAGGAGTTGGAGCACTTCCGCCTCGTCCTCGATCTGCTGGAGCGGCGGGGCATCCCGTTTCGGAAACTCGGGCCGAGTTCCTATGGCCAGCGTCTCCACGAGCGGATCCGCAAGGAAGAGCCGGCCCGGGCCGTCGATCGCCTGCTCGTCGCCGGCCTGATCGAGGCCCGCAGCTGCGAGCGGTTTTCACTGCTCGCCGACCATGTGGCCGACGAGGAACTCAAGGCCTTCTACGGCGGCCTCTTCGAATCGGAGGCCCGCCACCACAGCACATACGTCCGGCTGGCCTGTGACTTCCTGCCGGAGGACGTCGTCCGCGAACGCCTCGGGCAACTGGCCGTCGATGAGGCCGCGATCATCGATCGTGGCGATCCGTTCGCCCGGATGCACAGCTAGGGACTCCCGCGATGCCGCAGGCCACCGGGAACACCGCCGTCACCCGCTCGGGGTATCCGCTCAACGAGACGATCGCCGCGGGGGCGATCCTCGCCCTCGTCTGCTGGGCGGCGCTCTCGTGGGCGGGCATCGGCGGGGAGACGATCCCGCTGGGTCCCCTCGATCCCGGCCGGTTCTTCCCCGGCCGCGGCCTCACGCTCGCCGAGTTGCCGCTGGTGGTGATGCTCATCCTCGGCGGCGTGCCACTCGTCTGGGACCTGCTCGCGAAGCTCCTCTCGGGGACGTTTGGCTCCGACCTGCTCGCCGGGATTTCGATCGTCACGAGCGTGATTCTGGGCGAATACCTCGCCGGCGTGCTCGTCGTCCTCATGCTCTCGGGAGGCGAGGCGCTCGAATCCCGGGCGGTGAGCCGGGCGGGCGACGTGCTCAACGCGCTGGCCCGCCGGATGCCCACGCTCGCCCATCGCAAGACCTCCGCGGGCATCACCGACGTGTCGCTGCTGGGGATCGGCGTGGGCGATGTGATCGTCGTTCTGCCCCACGAGATCTGTCCGGTCGATGGCACGGTCGTTGCCGGACGCGGGGCCATGGACGAGAGCTACCTCACCGGCGAGCCCTACCGGATGGCGAAGGCTCCGGGCTCGGCCGTGCTCTCGGGAGCCATCAACGGAGAGGCCGCGCTCGAGATTCGCACCGAGCGGATCGTGGGCGACAGCCGGTATGCGAAGATCATGGAGGTCCTGCGGACGAGCGAAGAGCGGCGGCCACGGCTGCGACGGATGGCCGACGCGCTCGGCGCCTTCTACACACCGCTGGCCGTCGCGATCGCCGCGGCCGCCTGGTACTTCAGCGGTTCCGCCACCCGCTTTCTGGCCGTGCTCGTCGTCGCCACGCCCTGCCCGCTCCTGATTGCGATTCCGGTGGCGATCATCGGGGCGGTGTCGCTGGCCGCGAAGCGGGGCATCGTGATCCGCGATCCGGCGATCCTCGAGCGGCTCGACACCTGCCGCACGGCGATCTTCGACAAGACGGGCACACTCACCTACGGCACGCCGCGGCTGACGGACGTGCTCACGGTCGGTCGGCTGCCCGAAGCCGATGTGCTCGGCCTCGCCGCGAGCCTCGAGTCCTATTCGAAGCATCCGCTCGCCGCGGCCGTCACCGCTGCCGCGGCCGAGCGGGGCATCCGTCTCTTGGAGGTCGAGGAACTCGCCGAGAAACCGGGCCAGGGCATGACGGGCCGCGTCAAGAATCTCAATGGCGGAGGCGGCATGCACGACGTCGCGATCACGAGCCGGCAGAAACTCATCCGCCTCGACCCGGCCGCCGCAGCCGCGCTCCCGCCGGCCGCCGGTGGCCTGGAGTGCGTCGTGCTGGCGGACGGCTCGGCCGCGGCGCTGCTTCGGTTTCGCGACTCTCCCCGTTCGGACGGCCGGTCGTTCGTCAGCCATCTCGGCCCATCGCACCAGTTCGACCGCGTGATGCTCGTCTCCGGCGACCGCGAGAGCGAGGTGAAGTGGCTCGCCGACGCGGTCGGCATCGGCGAAGTCCATGCCGGCATCCAGCCGGATGGCAAGCTGAAACTCGTCGAGGCGGCCGTGAAACAGGCGCCGGTCGTGTTCGTGGGCGACGGCATCAACGACGCCCCAGCGCTCGCCGCGGCGACGGTGGGAATCGCGATGGGCACGGCCAGTGACGTGACGAGCGAGGCGGCGGGCGCCGTCGTCATGGATTCATCGCTGGAGCGGGTCGACGAGCTCTTCCACATCGGCCGGCGGCTGCGGTCGATCGCGCTGCAAAGCGCGGTGGGCGGCATGGCGGCGAGCCTGATCGGGATGGGCTTGGCGGCGGCCGGACTCCTGCCCCCGGCGGCCGGCGCACTTTTGCAGGAGGCGATCGACGTGGTGGCGGTCCTCAATGCCCTGCGGGTCTCGTGGAATCCCGGGTCGCTCTCCGACTACGCGTGACGGGCGGCTCGGACGTCTCCCGGCGTTCACCGTTTCCCGGCAAGACGCGTCGCGGCCCCGGCCATGGCCGATCCGCCCAGCCACATCGTGGCCCCGGCGACGGCCCCGGCGACGACGCCCGCCGGACCGGCAGCGGCGCCGGCCACCGCGAACGCGACGGCGCTCGCCGCAAGCCCCGCCGTCTCGCCGGCCCTGCGGCTCTCCCGCTCGCTCGCGCCCGACTGATGGGCCCGCCACTCCACCGCCAGCGCCGCGGCCTCGCCGACCAACGCCGCCGGCACCATGGTCTTCAGGCCCACACGGACCGTCGAGCCGATGGCCGTTCGAAAGGCGACACGTCCGGCGACGCCCGCTGCGGCACGGGCAGAGACGGCCGACGTCGTCCGCGAAACGGCCGCCGCCATGCGGGCCATCACGATGTCGACCTGCCGGCTCGCCCGGCGGCCCGTGGCGCACCACGTCGCGAAGTGCTCGCAGTTGTCGATCACGAGGTCGTAGCCCTCGCGGCCCTCGTGGGCCAGGGCCCGCTCGGCGACCTCGGCGGCCGGGTAGGTCGCCGGAGGATCGTTCCGCACCCTCACCATCGCCCCCCGGGAGAACTCCTCGATGCTCGTCCGCACCACCCGGCCGCCGCCCAGGGGATTGCGAAAATCGTCGGGCCGGGCATGGACGACGGTGCCGTCCCCGAGATCGATGCCGTGATGCAGGTATGTGACGGTCGAGCCGATGATTCGATGCTCGACCTCGAGACGGTCCCCTCGCGCCATGCACAAATCCTCCGTGCGGTCATTACGTCGCCGGGCGGCCCATGGTTCTGACGGCCGCCGGTGTCGCCGGCAAGGGCGGTTGGCTGAATAACCGTACCCCCTGCTGATTTCATCACGGTTTGGCCCGGATGCGGACGAAACGACCCGGTGTTCGGTCAGCCGCGGCTCCCGCGGCCGCAGAGGGTTTTTCGCACCGGCCTTCGACTTCTCTTCCCGAGGTGGCTACTCTGTAGGGCCCTGAAACAGTCCGCGGAAGTGTCTGGTCGGCAGGCCGCACCCGGGGCTGCGGGCCTCCGCCCAGTTCAAGGATGATGCGTACATGGCGATCGGGCTCGACGACGTCCTCACCACGAAGCCCGCCCCGGCGGTCGATCTCCCTGTCGTCGCGACCGGTCTCCCTGTCGTCGCGACCGGTCTCCCTGCCGTCGCGGCCGATCTCCCCGCCGTCGCGGCCGATCTCCCCGCCGTCGGGGCCGAGGTGCCGCCGGCCGAAAGACGTCTCGATCTGCCCGCGGCCGTGCAGCCGTTGCGGATCTACTGGGCCTATGCGATTCCCCTGACGCTCGTGCACCTCTTGTCGCTCCTGGCGTTCGTTCCCTGGCTCTTCAGCTGGACGGGGCTCGTCGCGGCGATCGTGACGCATTTCTTGTTCGGAGTGCTCGGCATCACCGTCGGCTATCACCGGCTGCTCACCCATCAGGGCTTCACCTGCCCCAAGTGGCTCGAGCACTCGCTGGCGATCATCGGCATCTTCACGCTTCAGGATTCCCCCGCCCGCTGGGTCGCGATCCACCGCATGCACCACAAGGAATCGGACCACCAGCCCGACCCGCATTCCCCGCTCGCCGGCTTCTTTTGGGGCCACATGGGCTGGCTCTACGTGGGCAGCCGGGACCATCAAAACATCTACTGTTTCGAACGGTACGTCCGCGACCTGTTTCGGGACCCCTTCTACTTCCGGCTCGAGAAGAATGTGACCTGGTTCGGGGTCTACGTCGCCCACGCCCTCGCCTTCGCGGCGGTCGGCGGGATCATCGGCTGGTCTACGGACGGCACGGCGGTCGAAGCCGGCCGCATGGCCCTCAGCCTGTTGGTGTGGGGGGTGTTCGTCCGCACGGTCTTCGGATTGCACCACACCTGGGCCGTCAACTCCGCATCCCACCTCTGGGGATACCGCAACTACGAGACCGCCGACAACAGCCGCAACAACTGGATCGTGTCGCTCTTGGCCCATGGCGAGGGCTGGCACAACACCCCTCACGCCGACCAGCGGTCGGCCGCCCACGGCCATCGCTGGTGGGAGTTCGACATCTCGTGGTGGGTGATCCGCGGCCTCGAGGCGGTCGGACTCGCCAAGAACGTCGTCCGTCCCCGCGCCTGGAAGGCCTGAGCCGGGGCCCGCTGAATCCCAAGGGGTGATCCGCCTCGTTCTGCAGATCGATCCGCTGGCTGTCCTGCGGAGCGGCCGGTCGCTAACGACGGCTTCCTCGACGAGAGGCCGCTCGTCGGCATACGTGCGGTTGCTCCCGTGGTGCACGCGGCGTGGCGGCCGCTTTCAACCGCTGCACGAAGCGAGTCCTGTTCGGGCGACAGCCGGGGCCGACGGCCCGGTGGAGGCGGGACGATCGAGCGGGAGCCGTATGGGGCGGCTTCGACGCGAGGAATGCCCCGGCCTGGGTGAGCGAGGCGGAGTGCTCACCCAGGCCGTCGGGGCACCCTTCTGGATCGCTACTCGGTCCGGACCATGACGAAGCCGTGATAGGCCTCGTTGCCGTGCTCGTGGATGTCGAGACCTTCGATCTCCTCCTGGGGCGAGACCCGGAGGCCGACCGTGGCCTTGATCAAGAGCCAGAAGATGGCCGAGACCGGCACCACGTAGGCTCCGACGAGCAGAACACCGACAAGCTGGCCGATCAGCTGTTTCGTGCCACCGCCGAAGAACAGCCCGGCGGTGGGCCCGCCAGCCGCCGCAGTGCCGAACGGCGTGTTGAGCACCGTGCCGGAGAGATCGGTCGTCGTGAACAGGCCCACGCAGAGCGTGCCGAAGATGCCGCAGACCAGATGGACGCTCGTGGCGCCGACCGGATCATCGACACGGATCTTGTCGAAGAACAACACCGAGAAGATCACCAACACGCCTGCGATCGCCCCGATGAGCAGCGAGCAGGGAACATTCGTGTAGGCGGCACTCGCCGTGATCCCCACCAGTCCGGCAAGACACCCGTTGAGCGTCATGCCGATGTCGGGCTTGCCGAGCAGGAGCCAGGCGGTGATCGTCGCGGTGATCGTCGCCGCTGCGGCTGAGGCATTGGTATTCACGGCCACCTGGGCAGCCAGCGCACCGCCGTCGCCAGCCACACCCATCGTGCTGCCCGGATTGAAGCCGAACCAGCCGAACCAGAGCACGAGGCAGCCGATGAAGGCGGCGGTCATGTTGTGGCCGGGGAGGGCGTTGATCCGTCCATCCGCCCTGTATTTGCCGATTCGGGGGCCGAGAATGATCGCCCCGGTCAGGGCTGCCCAGCCACCGACGGAGTGCACCACGGAACATCCGGCGAAGTCCCAGAAGTTCCACTCCGTGGCCAGGTAGCCATAACCCCAGATCCAGTGACCCACGACCGGATAGATCGCGATCGCCATGATGAAGGAGAAAATGATGAACGAGTGGTACTTGATCCGCTCGGCGACCGCTCCGGAAACGATCGTGGCGGCCGTTCCCGCGAACACCAGTTGGAAGAAAAACTTCGCGTAGAGGGGCACGTGGGTCCAGCTGATGGAGGGATAGACGCCCTTGTACTTGTCTCCCATCAGCGGACTGTTGTCGTAGGCTGGGTCGAACCCACCCACCATCCACGTGCCCGACTGGCCGATCCAGCCGCGATCGCCCGCCCCGAACATCAGATCCCAGCCCACGAGCCAGAACGCGATCGTCGTGGCCGCGAAGACGATGAAGTTTTTCGAGAGGATATTGACGCAGTTCTTCGACCGCGCGAAACCCGTTTCGACGCAGCCGAAGCCGAGATTCATGAAGAAGACCAGCATGCTGCAGATCAGCACCCAGACGGTGTCGGCACCCGTCCAGAGCTTCTCGACCATCTGCTCCACCGACATGAGATTCGGCTTGTAGCCGGCGGCCGTCGTTTCAGCCGCCGCGGCGGCGGTGGCGGCCGGTTCGGCGACCGCGTCGTCAGCGGACAGTCCGACCTGGGCCAGGCAAGCGGTCAACGAAACCATCACCGCGAATCCCGCCGCGGCCGCGACCAGGCTCCTGCCGGCGAATCGTGGCCGCGTGCCGGCCACCGCAGCGGGCGAACCCGCAGACCCGAATCGACCCCGGGACAGACGAACACACTCCCCGAGCAGGGAGGGAAGAAATAACCGCATCGTGCGACTCCAGAAGGAACAACAAACCGACGAGGGCTGTCTCCGCAGCAGGCACCTCACCGGGCTCCAGGCACACCCTGGAAGCCTCGACCATCGGAGTGACGCTGAGCAAGCGGCGTGCCAAACTCACTTGCCGGGTGGTACCGGCGGCACGCCGTGCCGCGGACCAGCCGCGGAACAGTGGCCTTGCCAAGTTGCGCCACTCGGCTTTTTCAAGTTCTTCAACCGGGCTTTGACTCCGGCCGGTATCCGCGCGAAGACACTCCTCGGCGAGCGGTTGCTTTTTCGCCGGAACGGCACGCCGCACTGTTTCTGAGCACTCTGCTGCTCGCAAACAAGGCACGAGTCGCCGCGCCGCGAGGGCTCCGGCCGACCACCGCGCTGGTCCGAGCCGCGGCCGCGTCAGGGGCCCACTTCGAGGCACCTGAGCGTGTGATCGTCGCGGAGGTAGAGCCGCCGGCCGGCGAGGGCGGGCAGGGCCCGCACCGCGCCGCCGGCCGGGTCTGCGGCGAAGGGTCGTGCGCGGGCGAGCACCTCGAGCCCCGTCGGGTCGGGACGCACGAGCACGAGTTCTCCGTCGGTCTTGACGACGAGCAGTTTTCCGTCGGCGAGAAGCATCGTGCCGTAGCCGAAGTCACGCTCCTTCCAGAGCAGCCGGCCCGTCCGCCGGTCGATGCACTTGAAGTCGGCCGGCGGGACGTCGTCGCGGCCGTCGATGCAATACAGCCGGCCGTCCACTTCGATCGGCGTCGCGTACTGGCTTGCGAGCGGCTCCGCCCCCTCCCAGACGGGCGTGACGCCGCGGGCGTCGAACGCAGCGTAGACCGAGCCGATGCCATAGGCCGCGGTGACGAGCAGGTGCCCGTCGCCGAAGGCGAGCGGCGAGGCCGCGTTGACCGTCGGTCCCCGTTGTCCGAAGGGAAACTTCCAGCGGACGGTCCCGGTTGCCGGGTCGAGGAGCAGGCACTGGTAGCGCGTGACCACGACCGCGTGGTCGTGCCCTTCGATCCGCACGCACACCGGCGCCGCATAGCTCGCCGGCTCGGCCGTCGCCGTCCAGAGCGTCTCGCCGGTGGCGGAATCAAATGCCACGACACCCGCCTCCCGCTTCGCACCGCCGACGTTGACGATCACCCGCCGGCCGATGACGAGCGGCGTGGAGCCGCAGCCGAAATAGCCCTCGGCCGCTCCGAACTCGAGACGCGTGTCGCGGCTCCAGAGCCTTTTTCCCGTGGCGGCATCGATGCAGGCCAGCACGCCCTGCGCGCCAAACACGATGACGCGGCCTTCATGGACGACGGGCGTGCAGAGCGGCCCGTCGCCGCCCCCCACCTGCGGCCGAAAGCGGGTCGGATGCGAATCGCTCCAGAGCGTTTTTCCCGTCGTCTCCTCGAGCGACTCGAGCGACTCGCGGTCATCGACGCGATGAAACAGGTACACCCGCCCCCCCGCGACGGCCACGCCGGCGACCCCGGCCCCGACCGTTCGACTCCAGAGGGTCTTCGGGCCTGCGGCGGGCCACGCGGCGGCGAGCCGCTCGTCCGCCGCAGCGACCCCGTTGCGGGATGGACCGAGGATCTGCGGCCATTCACCCGCCGAGGCCACCGCCGCCACCGCCGCCAGCACAACCGCGGCGAAGAGGCAGGCGACACGCATCAGTCGATCCGGTTCCGCTGGCGGTAATACTTGAAGCCCGGCACGAAGAAGCAGGCCCCGCTCACGAGTCCGAAGATGATGTGCTGGTAGGCGGGCAGGAGACACATCACCAGCGCCGTCGCGAAGAGCGCGGCGGCCTGGACGTAGAACGCGCCCGAAAGAATCCCCGCCTTCGCGAAAAACACGAGCCCCGCGAACAGGGCCAGCACCGGGGAGAGCGTGAGCACGTCCAGGCCCAGCAGCTGCTCGATCGAGAACAGGAACGTGCTGGCGATCATGCTCCCCCCCCAGACGTGGGCGATCTGCCGTTCGACGGCGGTCACCGGTCCGTTGCGGTGTCGCAGCGCCCAGAAGATCGGCGCCCAGAGCGTGAGCCCGCCACCCCAGAGCACCAGATACGGCCAGCGGCTCGTCACTCCCTGCCAGGCCAGCACGTCGGTGACCACGCAGAGCGCGAGGACCACCACCGAATGCCACATCCAGAGCAGGCCCCAGTTCTCCAGGACGACCGCATGATGCGTCTCGCGGAAGAGCCGCGAGACGATGTCGGCCAGCCCGCCCGTGCGGGCCGCCACCGGGTCGCCGGCGAGGGCCGCCCGCAGGTCCGCGGCGAGTTCGGCCGCTGAGGCATACCGCAGATCCTGTGGCTTCTGGAGGCTCTTGAGCGCGATCATCTCGAGATCGCGGTCGGCAGCCGGAAACACCGTGCGTGGCATCGGCGGATCGGCCTCGAGCACGGCGAGGAGCGTGTCCATCGGGGTCGCCGCCTGGAACGGCGGTCGTCCGCAGAGCGTCTGATAGAGAATCGCACCCAGGCTCCAGACGTCGCTCACGGGGCCGACGTCGCCGCGGCTGCCCGCCGCCTGCTCGGGCGACATGTAGCAGGGCGTGCCGAGGATGGCGCCGGTGTGGGTGACCGAGTCGGAATCCTCGAGCCTTTTGGCGAGGCCGAAGTCGGAGACGAGCGGCTCTCCCGCCGCGTCGATGAGAATGTTCGACGGTTTGAGGTCTCGGTGCAGCACGCCGCGGTCGTGCGCCGCCTGCACGGCGTCGGCCACCTTCGCCAGGAGTCCCGCCGCCTCCCGCGGCGGCAGCGGCCCAACGCCGAGCCGCTTGGCAAGCGTGGTGCCTTCGATGAACCGCATGCTGTAGAAGGGGAGTCCTTCGCACTCTCCCACCTCGAAGATCGGCACGATCCCGGGATGATCGAGGTGGGCGGCCGCCTCGGCCTCGCTACGAAACCGGGCCAGATCGGCGGCGCTCGCCAGGTCCCGCCGCAGGAGCATCTTGATCGCGACGGTGCGACCGAGGCTCAGCTGGATCGCCCGGTAGACGACCCCCATGCCGCCGCGACCGATCTCCTCGAGGAGCCGGTAGTCGCCAAACGCCGCCGGCAGCGGGGTGGCTCCCGGCATGAATCCGCCGCGATCGGCCGGAGGCCGCGGGGCGGGCTGTGACCATTCGGCACCACCGAGCAGCATGATCGTCGATTTCTCGGCGATGGCGTCCGCGACCGACATCGCCGAGAAGAGTTCCCGGAGTTGTCCGGCGAGATCCGGATGCGCCGTCGCCATCGAATCGAGCAACCGCTGCGCTGCGGGGCCGACCTGATCGGAGAGTTCGTCAACCAGCGCCGCCAGCACCTCCTCGCGGTCGGGGGGCAGAAGCGTGTCGATGGCCCGCGTTTGGGTCGGCATGAGGGCGATGGACCGGAGATTCGAGAGTCGGACTGGGTTCCCGTCGGGAATGATAGACCCACGGCGATCGGGGGGAGAGCCCCGGCCGCCCCTTTTCAGGCCTCCGGCTGACCACCTTCCAGCAGCACCCGGAGGCGACGCATCGCCCGCAGATACCGCATCCCGGCCGCCGGTTTCGAGAGCCCGAGCGCCTCGGCCGCATCGGCGGTCGAGAGGTGCTCGAAATGCTTGAGGAGGACGATCTGCCGGTCGGTCTCGTCGAGAAACTCGACGGCCGCCGCGAATCGCCGCTCGAGTTCGTGCCAGGTCGCCGCGGCCGCGGGGGTGAGTTCACGGTCGGCGATCTGGCCCATGAAGTCGGCTTCCGACTGACCGCCGTCGCCGGGGACGACCAGCGGCACCTCCCGATCGAGGCTGCGACTGGCGGCAACCCGGTGGCGACGGTGCGCGTCGATGAGCCGGTCACGGGCCATGTGTCGCAGCCAGAGCCGAAACGGCATGGTGGGATTGGCGAGATAGTCGCCGAGCCGCCGGTTCGCCTCGATCATCACGTCCTGCACGATGTCGCTCGCGTCCACCCGGCGTTCGATCACGCGGTCCATCCGTTGATCGATCATGCGGCGGATCGCGGAGCGGTGCCGTTCGAGCAGGCCGTTGATCGCGGCCGCGTCGCCGCCGCGGACGCGGTCGAGCAGCACCATGGTCTGCGGCGCCGCATCGCCGGCCGACGATTTCGGACCGGCGGTTCCAACGGGAGCGGGCGGGTCGGTTGGTCTGGTCACGCGGGACGTCAGGCTGGTGAGGGGAGGGGCTGACAGCCGCTTCATCCTACCAACGTGTCGTCCGACGCGGTGGTGACGGTCGTGCACGACATCCGGCCGCGAACGGGGAGAGGGGGGCCTTTTTTCGCGGGCTGCGGCCCGCTTTTTTTGCCCCGCGCCCAAACGTGATCCATAATCGCGGGCGGTCAACGGAGCGACCGCTGGATGCCGCGACCAATCGCGGCCCCCCGCGAACGGATGCCCACGTGCCAGTCGTCTGCCCACCGGCGTCGCGCGCCCCCCACCGGTTCCGCACCGGCGGGCTCTTGTGCGGCCTGGTGCTCGCGACCTGCGGCCTCGCCGTCGCCGCCGATCCCACGGCATGGCCGCCGATCGCTCCGTCCCCGGGGGACATGCCCACGGCGGCAGTGCACGCCCCGCACGAGGACCTGGCGGCCCGCACCTCGGCGCTGGTGCACGAGGGCCGTTGGGCCGATGTCGTGAGCATCTGCGAGACGGCCGCCCGCAAGGGAACGCTCGCTGCCGCCCTGCATCAGCAATACGACCTCGCCAAGCTCCACTGCGACGTCGCTCGACGGCACGCCGAGCCCGCCTTCCGCAACCAACTGGGCACGCTCTCCGAGGCCGACGCCCGCCGCGTCTATGCCGAGGTGCTGTCGCGGATCGGTTCGCATCACGTTGAAAATCCCGACTACGCCCGACTCGTGAGACGTGGGCTCAAGGCCGTCGATGTCGCCCTCGACGAGCCATCCTTCGCGGCCGCTCATGCCGCTCAGGCCACTCCCGAGCGGCGGCGGCTCTACCGCGATCAGGTCGCGCGGATCGCCGCCACCCAGCCGGTCTCGTCGCAGGCCGACGCCGAAGCGGTCGCGGCGTGGGTCGCGCGGATCGGTCATTCGATCCTCGGCGTTCCTTCCGCCGTGACGCTGATGGAGATGGCCGCGGCCGCCGTGGGAGGCCTCGACGAATACTCCGCGTTTCTCACCAACGGCCAACTCGACGACCTGTATGCCCAGATCGAGGGCAACTTCGTGGGGCTCGGCGTGGAACTCAAAAGCGCCGCCGACGGCCTGCTCGTCGTCCACGTCATCCCGGGGAGTCCGGCCGAGCGGTCGGGCATCCGCGCCGGCGACCACCTCGTGGGGGTCGGTGGCCGCTCGATCGGCGGGATGAGCGTCGATGAGGCGGCCCATCTGCTCCAGGGTCCGGAGGGGTCGCTCGTCACGCTCGCGATCCTCAGGGCCCCGGCGCCCGCCCGCGCGGTGACCGTCCGTCGCGAGCACGTGGAGGTGCCGAGCGTCGAGCAGGTGCGGATGCTCGACCAATCCGCCGGCATCGCCTTCCTCAAGCTCACTTCATTTCAAAAGACCACCGCCGCCGACCTCGAGGCCGCGCTTCGCAAGCTCGATGCGGCCGGCATGCGTTCGCTGGTGATCGACCTTCGCGGCAACCCCGGCGGACTGCTCTCGGCGGCGGTCGATGTCGCCGATCTGTTCCTCGAACGCGGTCTGGTCGTCGCGACCCGCGGCCGCAGCCCCGACGAAGACTTCAACTATTCGGCGGGCCGCCCCGGGACATGGCGGATGCCGCTGGTGCTCGTGATCGACGGCGACTCGGCCAGCTCCAGCGAGATCTTCGCCGGTGCCATCCGCGATCATCGCCGCGGCACCATCGTCGGGACGCGGAGCTATGGCAAGGGTTCGATCCAGGGCATCTTCCCCCTGGAAGCGGCGGGGGTCGGGATGCGGCTGACGACGGCGAAGTTTTTCTCTCCCCAGGGCCTGCCGTACAGCAGCGTGGGGGTGGAGCCCGACGTGCCGGTTCGCACCGTGGCCCGCCCCGTCGACGGGCTGGTCGTCGCCGGATCGGCCGACACGGTCCTGGCCGCCGCCACCGACGTGGCGCGGAGGATGACGCTCCGCCCCGCCACCCGCTCGACGGCGGCCCGGTGACCCCGACAGCCGGCACGAACGCTACTTGAACTGCCTCTTCCCCACGGCTAGTCTGCGGGGGTTGATTGGAAGGCCCGTCGCTGAAAATCTTCTTCTGGCTGCGACGAGCCGGACATGATTCGGAGGCCTCGCGAGTGAGCGGACTCGCGTGGCCCGGGTCGTCGGGATCCCGAAGTGCCGGATTCCCGACAGTCAGCTTTCCGACAGCTCGATTCCCGACAGCCCGATTCCCGACCGTCAGAATCCCAACAGACAGACAGCCATCAGGAAGTTCCCGCCTGCCAACCCCGCAAGGACTCTCCCCATGACCACCGCCCGCGCCAGTGCCGTCGCCGCCATCAACAACTACAAGCCCACCGGTCAGGCTTGGAACTTTCGCGAAACGCCGACCAGCGAGATCTTCGGCGCCAACGTGTTCAGCGAGTCGGTCATGAAGGACCGGCTGCCGAAGAGCGTCTACAAGGCACTCCAGGCGACGATCAAGCAGGGCAAGCCGATCGATCACACGATCGCCGACGCGGTGGCCCTGGCGATGAAGGATTGGGCGATCGAGAAGGGGGCCACGCACTACGCCCACGTCTTCTACCCGCTCACCGGCATCACCGCCGAGAAGCACGACAGCTTCCTGACGCCGACGGGCGACGGCGACGCGATCGCGGAGTTCTCGGGCAAGGAACTGATCCAGGGTGAGCCCGACGCCTCGAGCTTCCCGTCGGGCGGACTCCGCGCCACGTTCGAGGCCCGCGGCTACACCGCCTGGGATCCGACGAGCCCCGCCTACATCCTCGACAACCCCAACGGCACCACGCTCTGCATCCCCACGGCGTTCTGCTCGTGGACCGGCGAGGCTCTCGACAAGAAGACGCCGCTGCTGCGGTCGATGCAGGCGGTCGACAAGCAGGCCCGCCGGGTGCTGGCGATGTTCGGCCACAAGGACGTGGGGCAGATCACGGCCTCGGCCGGCCCCGAGCAGGAATACTTCCTGATCGACCGTAACTTCTTCTTCGCCCGGCCCGATCTCGTGATGGCCGGCCGGACGCTGTTCGGCGCCAAGCCGCCGAAGGGGCAGGAGTTCGAAGACCAGTATTTCGGGGCCATCCCCGAGCGGGTGCTCGCCTGCATGCTCGAAGGGGAGCGGGAGCTGTTCAAGCTCGGCGTGCCGGTGAAGACGCGGCACAACGAGGTCGCGCCGAGCCAGTATGAAATCGCGCCGATGTACGAGAACGCCAACATCGCGACCGACCACCAGCAGACGATCATGCAGGTGCTGACGCGGGTGGCTCAGAAATACGGCATGTCCTGCCTGCTGCACGAGAAGCCCTTCGCGGGGATCAATGGCTCGGGCAAGCACGTCAACTGGTCGATCGGCTGCAAGCTCGGCAACCTGCTCGAGCCGGGCGAAACGCCCCATGCCAACATGCAGTTCCTCGTGTTCTGCGCCGCGGTGATCCGCGCGGTGCACCTCCACTCCGACATGCTTCGTGCCGTGGTGGCGGCCAGCGGCAACGACCATCGGCTCGGTGCCAACGAGGCTCCTCCCGCCATCATCTCGATCTTCCTCGGCGACCAGCTCGCCGACGTCTTCGAGCAGATCGAGAAGGGCAAGGCGACGAGCTCCAAGTCGACCGGCACGCTCACGGTGGGCGTGGATACGCTGCCGACCCTGCCAAAGCACGCCGGCGACCGCAACCGGACGAGCCCGTTCGCCTTCACGGGCAACAAGTTCGAGTTCCGCGCGGTGGGTTCGAGCCAGTCGATCGCCGGCCCGCTCGTCGCCCTCAACACGATCATGGCCGAGAGCCTCGACTACATCGCGACGGAGCTCGAGAAGGCCACCGGGGGCGACCTGGCAAAGCTGCCCGGGGCCGTGGAGAAGCTCCTCCAGAAGATCATCTCCGACCACAAGGCGGTGATCTTCAACGGCAACGGCTACTCGCAGGAGTGGCATGAAGAAGCGAAGAAGCGGGGCCTGCCCAATCTGAAGGCCACGCCCGAGGCGCTCGACGTGCTCGTTTCGCCCAAGAACATCGCCCTCTTCGAGAAGTACGGCGTGCTCTCGGAACGGGAGATGCGGAGCCGCTATGACATCTACATGGAGCGGTACTGCAAGGACATCAACACCGAGGCCTCGTCCGCCCTGCAGATCGCCAAGACGATGATCCTTCCGGCCGGCTACCGCTATCAGGGCGAGCTGGTCGACATCGCCAGCAAGCTGAAGGGGCTGGGTCATGCACCCCACCTGGGCACGCTCGACAAGCTCACCAAGCTCGTGGGCGAGTTCGAGGGACGGATCGAGGCGCTCGAGAAGGCGCACGGCCACCACGGTGGCGGTGATCTCCGGGCCGAGGTCAGGCATTTCCACGACGACGTCATCCCGGCGATGGCGGCGCTGCGTGAGACGGCCGACCAGATCGAGGTCATCCTGCCCGACGATCTCTGGCCGCTGCCGACCTACCGTGAGATGCTGTTCATCAAGTGAATCACTCCGACCTCGTAGCATCGATCGCGGCGGAGTGCGATCGGCTCGGGCTCGCGGTGCCTCCGGAAGCCATGCCCGGGCTGGCCGCGTATGCGGCCAGCCTCTGGGCGTGGAATGAGAAGCTCAACCTCACGCGTCACGGCGACGTGGAGAAGTTCGTGTCCCGCGACGTGGCCGATGCGGTGGCGATCGCCCCGCATCTGGCACGGGGCGAACGCTTGTTGGACGTCGGCACCGGCGGCGGTACGCCCGGCGTGATCCTGGCTTTGCTGCGTCCTGATCTCCGGGTCGAACTCGTGGACAGTGTCGCCAAGAAGGCTCGTGCGGTGCGGGAAATCGTGCGGGAGACGGGGCTCCACCTCCCGGTGCACGAGGGTTCGGCCCAGGCACTCGTGGCCGGACGGCCGACGGGTCCAGAGCGCTACGACACACTCGTGGTGCGGGCGGTGGCCCCGCTGGCCAAACTCCTCGGCTGGTTCGAGCCGATCTGCGATGCCTTCGGACGAATGCTCGTCGTGAAGGGGCCGCGCTGGGACGAGGAGAAGACCGAGGCCGTCTTTCGGGGTCTCGTGAGAAAAGTCAGCGTCCGCCGCATCGCGTCGTGGCCGATCCCCGGCAGCGACAACGAGAGCGTGTTGCTCGACATCGCCAGCCGTTCGACCTCCTAGCAGACTGTGGAACAAGTCTGCCCGAGCAGGATGCGAGGATCATCGACCGTGGAAACCCTCGGCGTTTCCACCGGTCGATCCAGTGGACAAAGGTCATGGATGACTTCGGCCACGGACTGCTAGAGATTCATGCCGAGATAACCGCCGGCGGCGTCGCTGTCGGCCTGCTCCCGCGCGAGCCGCTCCAGTGCCCGCGAGAGGTCGCCCGCGGCGATGTAGCGGTCAAACTCGATTTCCACGGCCCGCTTGGCCGCCAGCCGCAGCCACTCGACCGCGGGCTGGGTCAGCCAGTCGCACGTCTCCTGGTCGAGGGCGATCTCCAGGTCGGCGCCGATCGTCCGCGAGTCGGCGTCATCGGTGAGCAGGGTGCCCTCGAACCGGAACCGCACCCACCCCACCTCCGGATCGTTGGTAAAACGGAAGGTACAGCCGCCGTCGGTCAGGTAATACGCGTTTCGGGTGCCGTGCCGGGCCACCGCCTGCTGCATCCTCCCGAGCCGCACCCGATAGGCGGGAGACGCATCGAGCGGAATATCGAGCCGGGGAACGCTCCGCAGGGGCGTGCACTCGAACGTGATCGCAACGGCGGGACGGGATGATTCAACGCTCATGATCATGTCAGTGTATCGCCGTCATCGGCTCGCGGCGCTGGTCGTCTTGATCACCCAGTTGGGCGGGGGCTGCGGTGCCCGGCCACCCGGTGCGGCGCCGCAGCGGCTGGCCGAGACCCGGCGCTGCATGGGCGTGCCCTGGACGATCACGGTCTGCACGGCGGATCGGGCCGCCGGCGCGGCGGCGATCACCGCGGCTTTTGCGGAGGTCGAGCGGCTGGAGCGGGTCCTCTCGGACTATGACCCGACGAGCGAACTGAGCCGGCTGTCGGCCGAAAGTCGTCCGCGGGCGCCGATCACCGTCAGCGAAGACCTCTGGGCCGTGCTCGTCCGCGCGGCCGAAATTGCGGACGCGACCGACGGGGCCTTCGACATCACGGTGGGCCCGCTGACCTCGCTCTGGCGGCAGTCGCGGCGCTCCGGGCATCTGCCCCGGGCGGACAAACTCGCGGCGGCCCGGGCGGCGGTCGGCGCCGACGCGATCGTCCTCGACGCCGCCTCGCGGACCGTGTCGCTCGCCCGGCCCTCCATGCGGCTCGATCCGGGGGGCATCGGCATGGGCTTCGCCGCCGACCGCGCGCTCGCGGCCCTCTCCCGGCACGGCATCGCGTCGGCGATGGTGGATGCCTCGGGCGATGTCGCCGTCTCGGCGGCGCCCCCCGGAACAGCGGGCTGGCGGATCGCCGTCGCCGGGCTGATCCGCGGGGATGGGGCCGTTGGCGACACGCTCCTCCTCGAGCACGCCGCGGTCACCACCTCGGGAGACGCCCATCAGGCGGTGGAAATCGACGGCCGCCGGTACAGCCACGTCGTCGATCCCAGAACGGGAATCGGCGTGGCCGGTCCCGCCGCCGTGACCGTGATCGCACCCGATTGCACCACGGCCGACGCCCTGGCGACGGCGGCCAATGTGCTGGGACCCGAGTCGGGTCCCGCCGCGATCGCACGGTTTCCCGGCTGCTCCGCCCGGTTCATCTGGCGGGAGGGGGGCACCACCAAGAGCCTGGCCACACCCGGCTGGCCGGTTCCCTGACCTTCTTTTCACCAGGCTTGCCCAGCTTGCCTCGAAAACGGACGACTCTGACGATTGTTCCAAGTTTGCGGGCAGGGCCGTCGATAGCAGTGGTGCTGCCGCTGCGCCTCGGTGCACGCGGTGCGGGCACGGAGTCGGGGGGCGCCGTGCCGGGATCTCACCGCTGTCAGCAGCCGTGAGGTCCCCCTGGGCGCAGCGGCCGCACCTTCGACTGTCCGCCACCGACCCCAAGCACGCCGGGCCCGCCCCGGCGCCCCCGCCGTGCCGCGACTTGCCCGACAACTCTGGGTGGCCCTGATGAGCCTCACGCTCGTCGCCAGCGGGTGTGCGCCGCGACAGCCGTTCTACTTCTTCGAGGACGGCGACCTCTCGCATTACGTCGGTGCGATCCAGAAACTCGAATATCCCGACAGCGATCAGGCTCCCCTCGACGAGGCTGCCGGCGCGGTCGAACCGCTCACCCTCTCGAATCCCAGCTTCGACAACATCTGGGAGGTCTCCCTCGAGGAGGCGATCCGCACTTCGCTGGAAAATGGCAAGGTGCTCCGCAACCTCGGTGGCCGGTTCGGCAGTTTCGGTGGTCCGCGTCCCCAGACGGGTGAGCCGCCGGTATCGCTGCTGACCAACCCGCAGGCCACGCCGAGCATCTACGACCCCGCGATCGTCGAGACCGATCCGTTCCGTGGCGTCGAGAGCGCCCTGGCGCTCTTCGATGCCCAACTCTCGAGTTCGCTCACGTGGGAACGGCAGAACCGGCCGCAGAACTTCAACAGCGGAACGGGCGCGCGGATCTTCCCGCAACAACTGCTCGGCGACACCGGCAACTGGACGACCGGGATCCAGAAGCGGACCGCGACCGGTGCAACATTCGGCGTCGCCAACTCGACCCTCTTCGACAACAACAACTCGCCGATCCGCGAGGTGCCCTCCACCTGGACGACGAACTACGACTTCACGTTCAGCCAGCCGCTCCTCCAAGGGGCCGGTGTGACCTACAACCGGATCGCCGGTCCCGACTTCTTCGACAACACCCTGGGGCGGCCCAACTTCCGCGGCGTGCTCCTGGCCCGGATCAACGCCGACATCTCGCTGGCCGACTTCGAGGCGGGCGTCCGCAACCTCGTCAGCGACACCGAGCAGTCGTACTGGGAGCTCTACTTCGCCTACCGCAATCTGGAGGCCCGCAAGGCCGGCCGTGACAGTTCGCTCGAGGCCTGGCGGAAGGTGCACGCCCTCTACGTCGAGCAGTCCCGCGGCGGCGAGGCCGACAAGGAGGCCCAGGCCCGCGAGCAGTATTTCTTCTTCAGGAGCGAGGTCGAGCAGGCCCTCACTGACGTCTATCGCTGCGAGAACCGCCTGCGGTACATGATGGGCATTTCGGCGAGCGACGGCCGGCTGATCCGGCCGTCGGACGAGCCGACCACCGCCCGGATCGCGTTCGACTGGCAGCAGTCGCTCGTCGAGGCCCTGTCGCGGTCGGCGGAGCTCCGCAAGCAGAAGTGGGTGATCAAGCAGCGGGAGCTCGAGCTCACCGCCGCCAAGAACCTGATCCTGCCACGCCTCGACATGGTCGGCCGCTGGCGGTTCCTCGGCATGGGCCAGGATCTCATCAACCAGAACTACGACCCTTATGACGCCAACAGCTTCGATCAGCTCGCCGGCACCGATGCCTACTCGACCCTCCTGAGCGGCCAGTTCCAGGAATGGCAGGCCGGGGCACAGTTCCAGATGCCGCTCGGCTTCCGCCGGGAACTGGCCACGGTGCGGCACCACCAGCTCCAACTGGCCCGCGAGCGGGCCCGGCTCCAGGACGAGGAACTCGAGGCCTCGCACGCGCTGGTCGAGGCGGTGCGGAACGTCGATACCAACTTCGCCCTCGCCCAGACCAACTTCAACCGACGCGTGGCCGCCGAGCGGCAGGTCGAAGCCGTGCAGGCGGCCTACGACGCCAACACCGTCACCCTCGACCAGCTCCTCGACGCCCAAAGGCGGCGGGCCGAGGCGGAGAGCTCCTACTACCGCTCGGTCGTCGACTACAACCGCTCGATCTCGCAGCTGCATTACCGCAAGGGCTCGTTGCTCGAATACAACGGCGTGTTCCTCGCCGAGGGTCCGTGGCCGGGCAAGGCCTACTTCGACGCCCACCGCCGGGCCCGCCAGCGGGACGCCAGCCTGTACCTCGACTACGGCCACTCGCGACCCGGTGTCTTCAGCCGCGGTGCGATCTCGCAGAACTTCGAGGAGCTCGGCGCCGACGCCCGGGCCACGCCGCTCCCGCCCCGCGATCCGGCGACGCGACCCGAATCCGTGCCGACACCGGCGCCGCTCCCTGCGGCCCCCGGCACGAGAACCGAGCCCCCGGCCCCCGGTCTGCTGCCGCCACCGGCCTGAGAGCCCTGGCTTCGACTTTTGCAGTTTTCGGAGGCATGAGAAGTCGCCCGTCGCGTAGGTCGGCCTTGCTGGGATACCAGCGGTGAGTCGGCGGCTGCCAGAGCCGATGGCCGTCCTTGGCGAACCAGAGAACGACGAGTGTGTGGGACGGCATCGGCCTTCGAGCATGTCTTTCGGGCTGGGCAGCCGCTGGCCCCGCTTGCGCGGCCTGCCGTCGTAGAACCGAGCCGCCAGAAGCAGCCGACTCGTCAGATCGCAATTGCCGGGAAGTTTCGCGAGCACGTTCCGCCCGCCTGAGCCGCTGTCAGCCACGACGTGAACCCGCCGGTTCTCGTGGGCTACCGCCGGCGTGTCATCGAAGCCGAGCATCACCACATCGCCGAGAAAAGGCTCGATCATCGTGAACACGGCCAGCCCCATCGCATCAAGTCACCACGAAGCGGCGCTCAGGAGCCGGTGGTACGAAGAGAAGTGCTTTGTGGCCCCGGAGCCAGGGCTCACCGAGTCCGCTTCATGACCGACTCAGGTCACGGGAGGGGGTGCCCATGCCCCGGGAGCCGGCGTTGGCGGCAAGCGAAGGCAGGATGCCGGGAGCGCGGCCGGCATCGAGTGAGCGGATGCCACGACGGCATCCGCGAACGGCCGGCGACGGGGCGTGGGCACCCCCGACCTGCAAGATGGGTGACTTCCACTCCATACACTCCGAAAAACCCCAAAAGTCGAACGAACAAACGGTGGAACTAGTCTGCCTGAGCAGGAGGCGAGGATCATCTACCGGCGGAAACCCTCGGCGTTTCCACCGTTCGATCCAGTGAAAGACGTCCTGGATGGCTTTGGCCACGGACAGCGAGCGGGCTCACGCCACCTGCTTCGCGACCCAGGCATGGAGCATCGCGAACTGCTTCGCGAAATCCTGCTCCGTCACGCCCAGCGGACTCTTGAAGAAGCAGGCCAGCCAATCGAGCGGGCCGTATTCGCCCGCGCGGTGGGCCCGCTCGACGAGCCGCACGAGATCGAGCACGAGGGGAGCGGCGAGAATCGAGTCGCAGCCCTGCCAGGTGAACTGCAGCGTCATCGGGGTGCCGAGGAACCCGCGGAAGTGGATGTGATCCCACGCGGTCTTCCAGTCGCCGAGGC
Organism: Planctomycetaceae bacterium; assembly: GCA_005789975.1. The sequence goes on along the minus strand of SXWC01000054.1, from coordinate 13,498 downwards.
TCCGGATGTATTCGATCGAAACATGCGTCTGCGGCGGATACCCGAGAATGCTCGCGAGCAGGTGGTCCTTGCTCCGCACCTTGGCGGCCTTGTTTCGCGGGTCGTCCAGCACGTGGCCATCCATGTTGCCGAAGATGTTGTGGCCGACCCAGCTCATGACCTCCAGGTTGCGGGCGGCGAACATCGGGGCCAGCACGCTCTTGAGGAGCGTCTCCCCCGTCTTGCCGTCGCAGCCGGCATGGGCGATCCGCCTTTCACGGGCGACCGCCTGCAGCGCCTCCGGCGTCGAGCCAGCCGAGGGGGTGAAGTTGACGTAGGAACAACCCGCCTCCGCGGCCGCGAGAAAGTAGAGGCTGCTCGCCGGCAGCGGGCACTCGAGGGCGTCGTCGAGCAGCGGCTCGATCTCGGCGAAATCCAGCGGAATCGGCCGTGCCGGCGGGGGCTCGGTCGAGGCCACGTTCACGACCACCACGTGGGCCAGCCCCTCGGCCTGCCGGAAGGCTTCGATGTCGGCGCGGATGCGGGCGATCGCCCCCCGGGGCGTCTCGGCGACGGCCACGCTCGGCATGTCGGCGAGGCCGCGGATCCTGTCACCGGTCGCCACGATGGTGCCCGGACGCAGCCGGGACTCCACCTCGGCGAAGTAATCCACCGCTCCCTCGAGAAGCTCCGGCACGATCGCCCGGCTCTCGACCCACATCCGTCGGGCCTCGTTCCAGAGACTTCCGGAGCGGATGTCGTGGCCGCCGACGACGATGTCGTCGAAGCCGACGAGCGACAGCCCGTTGAAGGGCGGAGTCTCCGTCACGAGACCCACGGGCTCCACCGCGGCGTGGCGGAGAGACGCCAGGCCCGTCATGAGGGTCGTCGCGATTCCCCCCTTCGCGCCGATGAGCCACAGGCCAATGCGGTTGACCGGCATGCAACAGTGCCTTTCGGAGGGGCGGGGCGGGCGGCAGCAGAGGGCATCCGGGGCGTCCGCCCCGGACCACTCATTCTTCTCCGGCCATGGGCGGCGTCAAGCGATGACGGTCCTGCCGGAGCCAGCCGCCCCCGGCCCGGTTGCGTCAAGGAGAACCCGCTTCGAGGATGCCCTGCTGCTCGATCCACGACTGCATCGCCTTGCCCTGATTCATGAGCAGGGAGAGCGTCCGCCACTGTCGTTCGCTGACGGCCGCCTTGATGCGGGAGGTGTCGGTCCGGGACAAGACCATCATCACGAGCATCTGTCGAACATGATCATTATCCTGCTGCGGCCCCAGCTCATCGAGGCGCAGGGCGGGCTCACGGGCGAGCAGGATCTCCTCGATCAGCTCATGCTGCGCCTGGCTGAGGCCGAGCATGTCGTCCATCTTCACAACCGCCGCCACGACCATTTCCTTCCAGCGAAACGAACGTCGGCCGCGGATCTCCTGCTGCATGCCGGCGAGCTGTTGTTCCGAGAGCGTCGTGGACAAGGCGTCTGCAAACAGCGAACCCTTGTCGGAGAGCCCCCGCAGTCGCTGCCGGCACTGCTGCACGTCCTGCTGGAACTGCTGCCACTGTTTCTGCCCCTGTTGATCGTTGAAGTTGATCCGAACGCCCGCATACCGGCGGCGGACGGCGTCGACCTCCTCGGCGAACCGCCGGACGTCGGCCTCGATGAGCAGCCTCAGCTTCTGCCGCTGCAGGTCGTCGAGCTCGCAGGCCTCGGAGATCCGCGCGAGCTGTTTTTCCGCGGCGGCCCGCGCCCGGACCACCGTCGGTGATTCCGGCGGCCCAGCCTCGTCGCCCGCGACCGGCCGCCCGATGATCACCCGACCGTTGACGATGAGCCTGCCCTGGACCTGCAGGCCCCCGCCGTTGTTCCCCCGCAGGGCCCAGCCGTTGCCCTGTTGCTCGAAAAGGTTGGTGTCGAAGTTGGACTCCAGATCGACGAGCTGCTGCTCCGGCAGGGGCTGCGATGGCGCCGACTCCTCGACCACGCGGTCATCCTCGGCCCGCAACGCGGAAAAAGGCCAGCCGCCGGCCGTGAGGGCCAGGAGGATCACCGCACACGAGCGGGTGAAAGCGACGGCGTGTGTCACTTCGTCCACCAGTCGTCCTCCTGATGCAGCCCCTGACCACCGATATCCAGGTTGATGCTCATCCCCGTCACGGCCGAGCCGGCCGCCCTCCGCCAAGCCAGCCATTCGGCGTGTTGGCCTGCGTCGAGGTGGGGCGAGATGCAGGCGTCGGCATAGTCGGGCGCGGGACGCTCGTTGTTCACGATCACCTGCTGATCGTTGAGCCCTCGCACCCACGATGCCTCCCACTGTCGCTCGAGGTCGGCCTCGATCGCCTGCCGCTGAGCCTCGGCGAGATCGAGCCGCCGGTCGAGTCTCGCGACGATCGCCACGCGGGCCGCCCGTTGGCGACGCTTCCGCCGCAGCTCCAGCTCCCGCTGGTACGCCGCGAACTCGGCTGCCGGGACGTGCGGCTCGACCGCCTTGCAGAGCGACTCCTGAATGTCGCTCCGCGAATCGAAAGCCGCTCGACCGGGCCCGGCGCCACCCATCTGCATCGCCGCGAACTTCAGCGCGGTGCTCTTGACCGCCGTCCTGCCCGCGGCGAGCACCGGCCGGCGATCCTCGGGGGAGAGGCTGCCGCAGGTTTGGCGGACCATCTCCAGTTCCGAGCGGAGCATCGGCTCGAACGCCTGCTCCAGATTCTTCGCGTGCTCACGGATCTGCTTCCGCTGCATCCAGAGCTGCGCCTTGCGAGGATCCTTCGGCATCTCGCCGTCGTCGGCGTCCTCGAGCGGGAGGGCCGGCTCCTGTTGCGGCTGCGGCGCGAAGGCCTCGATCAGGCCGCGCATCGCGGCACCGACCCCGCGGGGCCGAGGCAGCGGCACCGCGGGCAACGGATCCCCCTCCACCGCGGCCTCCACGACCACGGCGGGATCGCCGGCAGGATCAACCTCGATGGCCCCGGCGGCCCCGCCGTTGATCTGGATCCGGACCGCACCGGCCTCGATCGTCACTCCTGCGGTGATCGGGCCTTCCTCCGCGGATACGGCGGGGCACCAGACCGCCGCAAGCAGAACGGCCGCCCGGCCCGCGAAGCCCATCAACCGCCGTGATTTCCTGTTCATCGTTCATACACCGGGAGGAACTTGTAGTTTACCGCCAGCGACAAGAGCGCCAGGGACGTGTCAACCGTGCCGCCGAATCCGCCACCGCGGCCGGCAAAGCCGCTGAAGCTCCCGTCCTTGCCCTGCAGCGCCTTGAGTTCCTTGACCAGGCCGGCATTCCACTTCTCCCAGGCGTTGACGTCGCCCTGAAACAGCGCCTGCGCGCGGTAGTAGCGGGTGTAGGTCGGATAGCCTTCCATTCCCTGCTGTTCGGGGGCGGCGGAGCGGCCCTTCAGGTAGGCGAGGGCCTTGGTGTACTGCGGCAGTCCTCTCTGGCCGGCGATCGCGTAGACGAGCACGCCGATGCTCGTGACCGCGTCGCTCCCGCCACCTGCATTGCCGGAATAGCCGAGTTGGCCATTGGGGGCCGTCATGGTCGTGAAGTATTTGATGGCCCGATCGATCGTTTCGTCGGGAACCTCGATCCCGGCGTTCCGCGCGGCGAGCAGGCCCATGAGCACCGCGCCGCTCACCGAGGTGTCGGCGTCCTTCGCGTCGGCCGAATACCGCCAGCCGCCGAGCGGGTTGTTCTTGCCGCTCGTCACGGCGCACCGTGCGGCGAGTTCGAGTGCCTGGCCGATCGGTCTCCCTCGCTGACCCCCGGCCGACGCCTCGCTCCAGAGGGTGCGGTCATCGACGGCACCGTAGGCCTCCGCGAGGGCCAGCATCCCGAAGCCGTGCTGGTACATGCTGTCGTGACCCTGACTCGAGCCCAGGAATCCCGTATCGGCATCCTGCCCGACGATCATGCTGCGGAGCGCCTTGCGGATCGGTGTTCGGTAGGGACCGTGATTCGGATCCTCGCCCGAGGCCAGGAGCGTCATCACCGCCATCCCGGTCACGCCGGGTCCCGCCTGACCGTCCTTCCAGGCACCCGATTCGTCCTGGGTCTTGAGGAGGTAACGCAGCCCCGCGTCGTACATTTCGCGGACGTCGCGGGGCACGGGATCACCGTAGCGAGCGAGCGGCTCACTGGCACGCAGAGCCGCCCCCAACGGCAAGGCCAGCGCCAGGATCGAGATCCCGACGACGGCCATCGGCCCCGACACCATCTCTGAGCGGCGGCGTGTCGCGATCATCAGCGGCGCTCCTTTTCGAACCGGTTGAAGTAGGCGTCGAGTCCGGCACGAAACTCCTCGGGGAGCACGCGGCCGCTCGTGCCCGTCGCCTGCTCCTCCTGGCCACCCCCTTCGGATCGCTGCATGCGGTCGCCCCGCCCCACGAGGGCCAGCGCCGATGAACTGGCCGTGCCGGTGCTCCCGCCCCCCGCCTGAACACCGCCGGAGCCACCGCCGCCACCACCGCCGCCGGAGCCGGAGCCGGCGGCCTGCGCCGCGAGCAACAATTCGATGGCCTCGGTCTCGGCGCCGATCGCCTTGGGTCCCGTGTCGCCCGCGGCCAGGATCCCCGACGCCTCGGCCATCACCTGTTCGACCTTTTCGAACAACTGGATCTCCCGCTGGAAAGACCGCTCACCATCGGGCTCCTCGAGCAGCCGCCCGGTCAGCCTGAACATCCTGTCCGCCAGGGATTCCTGCCGCTCGGCGAGTTCCTTGGTCTGTTTCACGAGTTCCTCGTGCTCCACCGCTCCGCGGCCCTGCTGGGCCACGCGGGTCTCCTCGCGAAGATTGACCTCTTCCTCGAGAATCTTCATCGCTTCGAGCACGACCTCGGGCGGGACGCTCTCCTGGGACTCACCCCCGCCCCCCGCGCCGCCACCTTGCTGCGGCGGCGGCACGAGGTCGTCGGCGAGCCGATCGAACGTGTCCGACCAGAACTCGGCCTGCGCGATCGACATGCCGGCCTCCTTGGCCATGTCGTCAGAGAGCTGCCGCAGGCTGCCGAGCGTGTCGAGTTCCTTCATCTCCTCCAGCACGGTGCGAAACGCGGGAAGCTGCCGCCGGTCGAAGTAGGCCTGCAGATCGTCCATCAACGCGGACATCTTTTCCGTCTCGCGGACAGTCTGCGCGCGGACGTCGCCGAGCGCCTGCCTGACCTTCACCGGCTGCCGATCGGCCTTGCCGAATGCCTCGGCCGTCATGCCGGCGATCCGGCTGCCGATCGAGCCCTGCTCACGCGATGCGAGCTTCAGCCGCTTCACGAACGTGCTGCCCTCGAGCCGCGCCATCACCGCCGCCAGATCGTCGGCAACCTTGGCAAACTCGGCGAGCAACTGTTCCTGCGCCGCGATCGCGTCGTCGAGCGCCTCGTCCGCGGCGGGCTCGGGCCTGCCCTCGTCCGCGGGATTGCCGGGGGGCGACACGCCCGCCTGCGTGGACGGCAGACCCAGCCGGCCGGCGCCCCCGCCTCCCGACGGCCCGCTCGGCTTTCCATCGTCCGGCTTTTCGCCCTTGGGCTGCTGCGACGACTCGACGTCAACCACCTGCGGCACGGGGGGCTGCGGGGGCTGCTCGCCGGCGGCGGCCGATTCGCCGCCGTTCGACTGGCTTCGCTGTTCGCCAACTTTCGGCGGCTGCTCACCACTCTCGCCCGGCTGGCCCTCACCCGACTCACCCGACTCACCCGACTCACCCGACTCAGCTTGGCCCGATGGGCCCGGCTGTCCCGCGAGATCACCCGGTTTGGGCTGACGTCCCTCCTGTCCCGCAGCGGGCTTGCCCGTGGCAAGTCGTGCGGACGCCGCCTGCTCGAGCAGCTCCGCGACCGACGGCATCCGCTGTTCGGCGATGTCCGCGAGCCTCTGGATGTCTTCCGAGAGCTGTTCGAGGGTCGCCGCCTCAAACTCCGGGTTCTTGAGCGCTTCGCGGACCAGCTCGGCGCCCTCGTCGACGAGCCGCTCGAGCCGGCGGGCATTGGTCTGCTCGGCGGATGCCTGGGACTCGATCCTGGCCCGCGTCTCGCTCGCCGCCAGCTGTTCCGCCGGCAGCTCGCGGAGTTCCTTGTTGGTCGCGAGCAGACCCATCTCGCGGTCGCGGACCTCGCTGGCCTGCTGGCGAAACTGCTGCAGTCTGGTGTTGAGCACGAGTGCGTGCTCCGCACGATCGACGACATAGAGAAGGAGGGCCGATGAGTAGACACGGGGCCGGCCGGGGAGAAAGTCTTCCGTGAAGGCCCGCAGCGAGATCGGCTGCGGCGCGATGCCCAGCGCCTCCGGGCAGAACGTGGCGACCGCGTCGAGTGATTCGACGTCGCCGCCACCGGCGCGGAGTATCCGGTTGCCCTGCTCGGTGCCGGCCGCGCCGGCCGCCGCGTCGCCCTCGGCGAGACTCTCCCACACGAGGCCCACCCTGCGAATCCCGAAGTCGTCACGGGCAGCCACCTTGAACTTGAGCGTGTCGGTGTTGAGCAGGATGCCGCGGGTCTGCGGCACGTCGAGCATCACCACGGCGGGCGGCTCGTCGGTGCGGGCGGTGATCATGAGCTCGAGCGGCTCCGCGGCTTCGAGCCCCTCCCGGTCACGCCAAGTGATCGTCATCCGCGAGTCGGCGTCGACGATCCGCGACGGCGTGCGGATCACGGCGGCCTCCGGCTCGATCGACACACCATCGACCGTCGCCGCCGCGAGGTCGCGATTCACCGTCGCCACCACGGTGACGGCGCTGCCCTTCACCGGAGCGAGCGTGCCGCCACGGATGTCCTGCCGCTTGATTCCCGGCCGCTCGAGATACCCGGGCAGTGTCACCTCGGCCTCGAGGCCACCCGGCGCCGGCCGGTGCAGCGGCTCGATCCGCACCCGCCGCCGGACGTCGCCGACCGCCACCGCCAGCGTGCCGTCGGCAAGCTGGGGCGGGAGTGGGAAGACATAGTCCTGATCATCCCTGATCGCCGTGAGCGGCGGCTGCCCGCCGATCCGTGCGGTGGCCCGGGACGGCCGCCAGCGGGCGTCGTCGACGAGGGTCACCCCCAGCGTCGTCGATTCGCCGTGCGGCACCACGAGCCGGACGGGCAGGGGGGCGATGCGGGTGAACGTGAAGCGGTCGATCTCCCGCCAGGGCGCGAGCAGCCGCACCCAGGCGTTGCCCGCCGCCTCGGGCACCACGGCGGAGATGGCCACGACCGCCGCCAGGGGGATCGCGGCGAGCGTCGCCCAGAGCCAGGGCCGCGCCGGGGGCACGGCCTCGCGGAACTCGAACCGCCGCGACCGCTCCGCGACCTGCGCGACGGCAGCCTCGCAGAGGGCCCGCGACTGGCCTCCCGTCGCGGCGCTGCGGACGATCTCGATGATGCCGAGGAGCTCGTCGCCCAGCGAGGGAAACCGCCGGCCGATGAGCCGCGCCACCTGATCGAGGCTGCGGTGTCGCCAGACCCAGCGATGAAATGCCAGCGGGATCGCCGCGCAGGCCGCCACCGCCACCCCTCCCACCGCGAACCGCGCCCACCGGGGCGTGTCGAGCAGGCGGTCGAGGAGAAACATCACCAGAAAGGCGACGGCGATCCCACAGAGGGCCCCGCAGCAGGCCTCGAACAGTTTGACCCGCCGGACGAGCCCGCGAAAGGCCGCGAGCCGCCGCTCGAGGTCGTCGGGCAGGGCGATGGCTCGGCTCGGCATCAACCGGGCGTCGGCGGTGTTCATGCGATTGGCCCCGTGGTGATCTCGTCGCCCGGCGGGCGGCGCGGCAGGTCGCGGTGCAGCGTGTTCATCAGACGAGCCCCTGCCGCTTGCGTCCCACCCAGAAGAGGCCGAGAAGCGCGACGAGCGCCGCCGCGACCAGCGGATGGCTCCAGAGTTGCAGCCGCCGCACCTCGGGCGGCGGATCGGGCAGCGCCGCCAAGGCGGTGACGAGAGCGGGGATTTCCTCCGGCCGCACGACGCGGCCCCTGGTCACCTGGGCGATCTCGGCAAGCACCTCGGGCCGCGCCGCCCGGCCGAGGCCCTCCTGCACCGATCCCTGCACGAAGATCGAGGCTTCGAGCGTGTCGCCGGTCTCCTTGCACGAGAGCCGCACGTCGTGCTGTCCGGGCTCGGCGGGCATGAACGTCCCGGCAAACACGCCCCACTCCCCGTCACCCCCCGGCGAGGTGAACCGCACCGTCTCCTCCGCGCCGGACGGGGCCCGGATCTTCGCCGTCACTTCGCCACGGGCGAGCGGCTCGCCGCCGGCCTCGGCGATCCGGGCGTCGATCGCGATCGACTGGCCAAGTTGCGGCTGTTCCGGTGCGAACGACAGGCTCATGCGTTCACCCTTGGCCATGTTGCGGCGATAGGCCATCCAGCGGACGACCTGACCCCAGAATCGGTAATGGTATTTGTCCTCCACCCCCTTCCGCCACCTCCAGGCGCCGTCGGTGGCCATGTAGAGCACCTTTCCGGCACCGAACGTGCGGGTGACGAGGAGGGGAATCCGGCCATACTCATTGGCGGCATCCTCATGAACGGCGAGCACCTCGCTGCCCGCCTTGGCCCGGAGCACGGGCCCATACCACTGTACCCCCGGCAGACTCTCCCAGACGGCGACATTTTCGTCGCCGGAGTCGCTGAGCTTCGTGAGCAGGCTCTTGCGGCCGGCCTCGGTGAGCACGAGCCGCCGCGGGCCGTCGGTGGCCACGCCATCGGGCCGGGCGACATCCATGACCACGGGGCAGAGTTCCTCGAGCGGGGTGGGGACGAGCGACATCTGCTCGCCCCGCCATCCGGGCATGAACACGAGGCCGCTGGCCTGGTATTCGACGAGCCCCTTCAGCAGCCGGCAGTCCTCGTCGGTGAGCTGGCCGTTGCCCACGCCGACGTCGCCAAGAAACACGACATCATACTGCGAGAGCTCGTCGAGGCCCGCGGGGAACGTCTGGATGTAGTCCTTGTTGCCGCCTCCCCGCTTCGAGAGCCCGGGCTGGTAGAGCAGACACGACACGTCCACGCCGGGATCGCGGGCCAACGCGTTGCGGAGATAGCGATACTCCCACCGCGGCACGCTCTCGACGACGAGGACCTTGAGATTCTCCTGCCGCACGGCGATCGGCGCGGTGCGTTCATTGTTGTCGGTCAGGATCTCCCCCTGCTCGACGGGCACGGTGATCGCGATCGTGTAATCGCCAACCCCCGGGGGCGTCCAGTAGATCCAGTCGGAGACCGTCGCCATCGCGGGAAGGCGGACCTCCTTCACGAGCTTCTCGCCGCTCGACGGCGTGAGCGTGACGATCACCACCCGCTCGGTCGGCAGCGACGAAACGATCGTGAATGGAACGCGGACCGGCTTTCCCGCCACTCCCATGCTGGGGCAGTCGAGGCTCGCGAGCTCCACGTCGGGGAGTTTCGTCGCGCTGCCGACCGGCACGGCGAAGACGGGCACCTGGGCGAGCCTCAGGCCCTGGGCGGCATCGAGCGGGGGCGAACCCTTGTTCCAGTCGCCGTCGGAGGCCAGCACCACCGCACGCAATGCCTCGAACCGTTCGAGCGACTTCGCCAGCGGGTCGCCCAGATCAGTGCCGATTCCGGGGGGCGCCGGCGAGAACGGCTCGACCACCACGTTGAACCGCTCCGCCAGCGCCGTCCACGACTCACTCTCGGTGAGCGGCGCCACGGCATCTCGCCGAGACCGCGGGCCGACCGCGGCCACGGTGCCGCTCGAGACGACGTCGATCGTGTCCATGCTCCGCGACGCGTCCCAGAGCACGGCGATGGTCGGCTTCTCATCGGGCCGATGCTCCTCCACCCACTCCGGCTGATTGAGGAGAACCGCGACGAAACCGGCGATCACGAGCCGCAGCAATTCGACGAGTCCGGTGCCGGCGGCGAAGCCGCTTCGCCGCCACGTGATGAAGGCCACGACCGCGATCGCCGCCACCAGCACAGCCGACAGGCCGATCGTCCACGGGGTCGTGAAAAACCGGAGCCCGGCAAGGTCGTTCATGCGGCGGCCCCCGCCGGCCGAAAACCGGCAACGCCCGCGTTCTGAGCCGGCTTCCTCGGCAGGCTCAGGAGGCCTTCACCGACGAGCGCCAGCAGCATCGCGATCAGGAAAGCCCACCAGATCTCCTGCACGATGCTGTCGGAGTCGCCCGCCCGGCCCGTGATCCTGGAAAACGCGAGACCGCGGAAGAGGGCGTCGGTGCGGTCGTCGCCGATGGCGACCGCCCCGTCCTCGGCGGCCGGTCGGTTCACGGCAATGAGTCGGTCGCCCGTCTGAAACACCCCGGCGTGCAGGCCGGCTTCGGTCGATGCGCCGCCGACCGGGCCCGCGAGCCTGGTCCAGGCCGGGCCGGATGCTGCGACCGCGACGGCCGCCGGCCCCGCGTCGAGTTGCCGCGCGGAGCCGAGCACCGTGCGGCCGCGGTCGATCGCCCGCTGCACCAGCGCATAGAGCACGATTCCTTCGTCGGCCAGCGAGGAATCGCGTGCCGCCGGCGTGGTGGCGCAGAAGGTCACTCCCTCGATCTCGGACGAACGGGCCACGAGGGGGACGGCTCCGGGCAGCGACGCCAAGGGGACGGCGTCGCCCGCTATCCCGCACGACCGCCGCACCTCCAGTTCGCCCAGCGGCAGCGCGCCTGACGCGAGCGTGTTGGCGAGGAGATCCTGATCGGTCCGCCAGGATTCGGGGGCGACCGCCGGCGCGTGACCGGTCCACTGGCCCCACGAGACGCCCGCGAAGGCGGCCGGCGTCGGCGCGTCGGGCGGAAAGAAGACGACCTGGCCGCCGCGTTCCACGAAGGCCCGCACCGCGTCGGCATCGGGGCCTTCAGGCAGGGCCGCCTGCCAGAGCAGCACCGCCGCGTCGTCCCATGCCGCCGTGGCGAGGCCGCCGGCCGCGAGCACGTCGACCGTCGCCGACGCATCCTTTTCAGGGGCGATTCCGGCCACGAGCTCCAGGACCCTCCGCACGGCGGGATCGTCGGCCACCACGAGCGACCGCCGCGGCGCCGGCTCGTCGTAGGCGAAGAAAAACTCGTTGTCGGCGGGGTCGGAGTCGGCCGGAATCGAGACCGTGCCAAAGCCGCGCGGGCCCGCCGCCCGCTCCAGCGGTATGACGTGATTCCTGAGCACGGCCTCGCGTCCGGAAACCTCAAGGTTCACGACCGTCGTCGCGGCACCAATCTCGAACGTCAAGGGCAGCGTGACCCGCGGGCCCTCATCCAGCCGCGACACCGAAACGGTGACGACGAGCTGACGGTCGCGACCCACGGTCTCGAGTCGCACGCCCCCCACGCGGACCGCGAAGTTGCCGGCCGCCGGTGCCGGGAAGGAAACGAGCTGAATGCGCACCTGCTGTGGAAGTTTCGCGAACGCATCCCGGATGCCCCCCCAGGCGCCGTCATCGGGACGCCAGTCGTTGGCCCGCTGATCCGAGCAGATCCAGATCTCGGTCGTGCCCGCGCCGTTCTCGCGGATGTACTCGTAGGCCGACTGGAGCAGCGCCGGAATGTCGGCGGCCGCGGCCACGGGCCCGGCCGTCGCCAGTTCGGTGACCGCCGCGGCTCCCGGCACTTCGACGGGCCCCCGGACGGCATCGGTGGTCAGCATGACCCGGCCGGGGCCGAGGGTCTCGAGCGATTCGACGAGCTGCCGGCGGCCGGTGTCGAGCTTCGACTCCCGGCCGTCGGGGTCGCGGGCCTGCATGCTGGGCGAGCGATCGAGCAGGACGATCGCCGAATCCGGACGGCCGCCACCGGCGAGCGCCAGCCAGCCCCGGGACAGCGGCCGACCCACCGCGAGGATCACGGCCGCCACCGCCAGCATCCGCAGCGCCATGATCAACCAGTGCCGCAGCCGCGAATAGCCCCGCGACAGCGCCCGGGCCGACAGCAGAAACATCATCGCGGCCCAAGGGACGGTCTGGAACCGCCGCTGATTGATGAGGTGGATGATCAGCGGCAAAGCGACCAACGGCAGCGCGGCGAGCACCCAGGGCTGGAGGAACGTCATCGCAGTCCCCTCCCGGCCGCCCGGCCCACCAGAAACCTGGCCACCGCCTGCTCATACGGCTCGGCGGTCGTGACGCGGTGGTAATCGACGGCCGACTCCAGCACGATCCTCTTCATGTCGGCGAGGTAGGCCTCCACTGCCCGGTGATAACGCTCGGCGATGTCGATCGGATCGGCGAAGATCGCCGCGCCCCCCTCCATGTCGAGAAACCGTGTCGGCCGTTGAAAATCGAACGCGATCTCCTGCGGATCGAGCAGGTGGAAGGCGGCGACGTCGTGCCGGCGGAACCGCAGGTGGCTGAACGCCGATGCCAGGGCCGCCGGATCGGAAAACAGGTCGGAGACGATCACGACCACGGCCCGTTGCCGGATCGTCTCGGCGAACTCATGGAGCACCTCGGGCAGCCGCGTCGGCCCCGCGGGCTTCACCTCGTCGAGCACGTCGAACACGAGCCGCAGATGCGCCGGACTGCGCCGCGGGGGAAGCGTCCGCACGATGCCGTCGGCCACGCAGGATATCCCGACCGCATCCCCCTGTTGCGAAGCGAGGTACGACAGCGCACCGGAGATCCGCCGCGCGACGTCGATCTTCGTCACCTCACCCGAGCCGAAGTTCATCGAGCCCGAGGTGTCGAGCACGAGGCACAGCCGGAGGTTGGTGTCGGCCTCGTACTCCTTGACATAGTGGCGGTCGGAGCGCCCGAACGCCCGCCAGTCGAGCCGGCGGAGATCGTCGCCCGGCACGTACTTGCGGTATTCCGCGAACTCGACGCTCGAGCCGCGGTGCGGGCTCGCATGCCGCCCCGACACGCTGCCCACCATCGGGCGACGCGCCAGCAACGGCACCGCGGAGAGCCTGGCAAGCACCTGCGGCTCGAGGAACGATCGCGGCTGGCGGTCGGTGAACATGCGGCGTGGAGGAAAACCCGGGGGTGCTGTTCGACGGGGGGGATTCCCGGCGACGGAATGGACCAGGGCCGCGCGGGGCCTGCTCCACGTGGAGTCAGCCCGCCTGCTCCTCGACGGTCTCCTTCACGAGGCGGGCGACGATCTGCTTGGCGTCGATCCCCTCGGCCTGCGCGGCGAACGTGGTGATCAGCCGGTGCGTGAGCACCGGGGCCGCCACCGCTTCGACGTCTTCGAGGCGGACCATGTAACTGCCCGAGAGCGCGGCCCGCGACTTGGCGCCCAGCACGAGATTCTGCACGGCCCGCGGACCGGCACCCCACGAGACGAGCGGCTTGAGCCAGGCCGGCGCCGACTCGCCCCGCGGTCGCGTCTTCCGCACGAGCCTGGCGGCAAACCGGTAGATGTGGTCGGGCACGGGCACCCGCCGCACGAGCTGCTGGTAGTCGATGATCTCCGCCGCGGTCATCACGTGGTCGAGGGCGGGCGGCGGCTCGCCGGTCGTCGTCCGCGCGATCGCCACCTCCTCCTCCTCATTCGGATAGTCGAGCTCCACCAGAAACATGAACCGGTCGAGCTGGGCCTCCGGCAGCGGGTAGGTGCCCGCCTGCTCCACGGGGT
>SXWC01000053.1 GCA_005789975.1 Planctomycetaceae bacterium | reverse complement strand
TGGGCGAGAGCCCAGATCGTCAGGGCGCCATGGGCATGGGCCCGGGCCGTCAGCGCCTGCATGTCGTGGCGACGCGCCGTCCGGTAATCGACCTCGGTCAGAAGCGTGAAGGCGACGCGCTGGTCGAGCGCCTCGATCACCTCGTCCGGGGCAACGATCTTCAGCGTGTAGCCGTCGCCGACGAGGTCGCGGAACCCCCCCGCCACGTAGAGATCGGAGGGGAAGTTGCCGCTGTCGGAGAGGATGATGCGGCGCGAGGGGGCGAGTTTCGCGGCGGCTCCGATCAGCTTGAAGAGGTTCACCGAGATCGTGTCGCCAGCGATCACGCTCCCCGCCGGCGCCCCGATCAGGCGGGCGATCCGGTCGCCGACGCGCCGCGGCAACTCGGCCCAGCCGTGCTCGCTCCAGGAGCGGATCAGTCCCGCGCCCCATTGCCGCTCCACCACCTCGCGGATGCGTTCCGGCAGGTGCCGGGGCAGTGCGCCGAGGGACTTGCCGTCGAGGTCGATCACGCCGTCTGGCAGGGCGAAGGCCGCGCGCTTCGGGGCGAGGGGATCGCCGCGATCGAGCGTCTCGCACGCGGATCGGTCCATGGTGTGGGGTTCCCTGTCGGGCGGACTCGCCCGGCCTGGTTCATGGACCGTCCGGGCTGGAGGGCTCCGCCGACATCGTAGCCGGAGCGCTGCCCGCTGCAGGGGTCACGTCCGATCCGTGGTCAGCGCCCGGAGGACATCCGCGAGGGGAACCGTCGCGAACGAGGTCGCATAATCGCTCATCGAGTAGGGGATCACGAGCAGGCCGCCGTGCACGCCGGCACCGCAGCCGTAGACCACGTTGGGCACGTATCCGCTGCGTTCGTTCTCGAGCGGTGAGAGCAGCGGCTCCCGGAGCCGGCCGATGACCTTCGACGGGTCGTCGCGATCGAGCAGCGCGGCGCCGATCGAGTAGGTCCGCATCGGGCCGACGCCGTGTGTGAGGACGAGCCAGCCGGCCGCAGTCTCGATCGGCGATCCGCAATTGCCGATCTGGACCGACTCCCACGGTTCCTTCGGTCGGAGGATCAGCCGCCTGGCGTGCCAGAAGTGCAACCGCGTGGACTCCATCAGGAAGATATTCTCGCCGTCCTGACGGGAGAGCATCACGTACGATCCGCGAATCCGCCGGGGAAACAGGGCCATCCCCTTGTTGGCGATTTCCGGGCCATTGAGCGTGCTCATCCGGAAGCGGACGAAATCGTCCGTCTCGACCAACTGGGGCAGCGTCACGTCACCGTCGAACGCCGTGTAGGTGGCTCGGTAGCGGACCGCCCCGTCGTCCTCGACGAAGCGCACGAAGCGGGCGTCCTCGATGCCGTTCGTCTCGGTCGGCGAATAGGGGAACAGCACACGCTCGGAGATGTCGGACCCGGGGTCGCACTCGATCTCATAATTGGCCCGCGCCAGCGCTCCGATCGCCGCCGCGAGAGGCGCCCACTCCCGGGCATGCGCCGGCTGGTGGCTGCCGGTGGTCGCGAGGGCGGCCTCGAGCTCGCCGAGGGTGAATCGCTCGCCGAGCGAATCGAACACTGGATCGAGGAACCCGTCGGCGACCCCGAGTTCGGCCAGTTTGAGCAGGAACAGCCCGCGCTCGTACGTGGCGTTGGCGACCACGCGGGGGGCGGTCACGAATCCGGTCGCTGCGCCGATCGCGATGCTGCCCGCTGCGTCCACCGTGCCGGTGCGGAACCCGACGCTCGACACGTGGCCCTCGCCGGTGGCGCGCAGGCTGAGGAGGAAGCGCGCCGACCCGGCCGGGAGGCCGCTCTGATCGGGATGCCAGACGAGCGAAGGATTGAAGAGCGCGGCGCTTTCCAGGGCGTATTCCTGCGTGAAATACGCACCGATGAGGAGACGACGGGCGGGGGCCACGGGCCGATCGGTGAGGAGATGGCGCTCGACCGCACTGAAGCGCTCCTCGAAGAACGGCACGAGCCGCTGATGCCGGCCGTGAAACGTCGACATCACCCCCTGCAGCAGCGACTCCACCTCCCCGTCGGTGAGCTGCATCACCCGGCCGATGATGTGGATCGCCCGTTGCTGGCTCGGTGGCTCGAAGGGGCGGTAGAGCACCCGGGCGTTGTTGGGGCGGAGGAGGATGCCGGTCCGCGTGACGTTCATGGCCGCGCGCGGCACGCATCGACGGTCCGCCCTCCACGTGGGGGCGTGGGCGAGGCCGTGCTCTCGAGAAGCCGCATCTCGACGATGGCACCGAGATACGCGAGTGTCGACTCCGCCCCCTGGTTGTCGTTCGTCCGATCTTCGAGGAGCCCGTCACGACAGCCGCCGGTCCGTGGATCGCACAGGGAGGTGCCGAGCAGGTTGTGCCCCTGGAACCAGTCGAACGTCGTCCATGCCCGGTCGGCCCAGATCGGGTCACCGGCCGCCCGGAATGCCTCCTGACAGGCCGCGACCATCGCCTGGGCCTCGATCGGCTGCTGGTCGAACGTGGCCGTGTCGCCGCCTTGCCTGGCGAATCCGCGGCTCCCGACGGGGGAAAATCGGCCGGTATCCGATCGCTGCCGCTCGCCGAGCCATTCGAGCGTCGCCAAGCCGACCTCCAGCGCCCGTGGATGGCGTCCGTCATGACCGCTGGTGATCAGCGCCTGACAGAGTCGCGCGTTTTCATAGGCGAGGATGTCCTCGAACCAGGGCCACGATGCGGTCGCGACCCGGTCGTGGAGCCCGAGCAGCCGGTCGGTCAGCGTGCGTGAAGCAGCGCGGGCGTGACGATCACCGTCGAACCGACGGAGGTATTCGTGCAGACCGACGATCGCCAGGGCCCAGGCCCGGGGACTGCTGGTGCCGATGACCGCCCTGACCGCGGGTTCGAAGAAGCGGGCGGCGAAGCGCCGCAGTCCGGCGTGCCGGGTTCGTCCGATGCACGTCCCGAACGCCATGATCGCCCGCCCGAGGCAGTCGTCGGAGCCGCACGTCTCGAGCCACTGGCGGTCGTAGCCGAGGAAATTGCGGAAGCAGCCACTTTCCGCGTCGTGCGCGTGCCCGAGGAAGGCGGCGTATGTCAGCGTGGCGGCGTGCGTCGCCGGGGTCGCGAGGCCGAGCTCCTCGAGGTGCACCATCAGGGTCAGCGCGCGGGCGTTGTCGTCGGTGCAGTAGCCCTCGGATCGGGCCGGGATGTCGAACGTGGCATGCTGGAGAAGGCCGGTGGCGTCGGTCAATCGCCAGAGATGGTCGAGGACGAGCGCCGGCAGCTTGCGGCGGGCGGTCGCCCCGGCCGGCGCGCCGACGTGGCGGCGCGTCTTGACGATGCTCGCCAGCCGGGAAGTGGCGAACGCCTCGGCGTACCGTGCGGCGACGCGGGGCCAGATCATCTCCCGGCCGAGATCCCAGGCCTGCCGGCGGATCGCCTCCCGCCGCGCGGGATCGGCAAGCAGCGCGCAGACCGCCTTCCCGAGGGCGGCCGAGTCGCGGAACGGGACGAGGACCCCGCGGCCGTCGGCGAGCAATTCCCGGGCGTGCCAGTACGGTGTCGAGACGACGGCATTCCCGCAGCCGAACGCGTAGGCGAGCGTCCCCGACGTGATTTGGTCCTCGTTGAGGTAGGGAGTGACGTAGATGTCGGTCGCGGCGAGGAAGCCGAGGAGGTCGGGGAGGTCGACGTAGCGGTCGTGGAAGACGACGTGTCGCTCGACTCCGAGTTGCCCGACCATCCGCTGGAGCGACTCCCGGTAGGCCTCCCCCTGGTCGCGGACGAGGCGTGGGTGCGTGGCACCGACGACCACATACACGACCTGCGGGTGGCGACGGGCGATCTCCGGCAGGGCCATGATCATCTGCTCGATCCCCTTCCCGGGTGAGAGAAGGCCGAACGTGAGCAGGACATCGGCCTCCTCCAGCCCGAGCCGCTCCTTGAAGGGGGCCGGTGCGGCGAACGCGGCGTCGGGGATCCCGTGGGGGATGACGTCGATCCGCTCCTCGGGGATGCCGTGGATCGCCTGCAGCAGGTTCCGCCCCCGCAGGGTCATCACGGCGACGCGTGCGGAGAGATGGAGGATTTCGTCCATCACGCGCCGTTGGTCGACAGTCGGCCGGGCCAGCACGGTGTGGAGGGTGGTGTGAACGGGAACGGCGAGTTCCCGAAGCAGATGGAGCACGTTGCCCCCGGCCGCACCGCCGAAGATGCCGTATTCGTGCTGCAGCGAGACGACGTCCGCGTTGGCGATGGTGATCCACTCCGCCGCGCGGCGGTAGGCGGCGGGATCGTCGCCCCGGACGGTGAACCGCACCTCGGGTGGATAATCGACCGGCCCGCCGTCGTCGTCGATCGCCACGACCGGGCAGTCGGCGGCGGGGAGATGGGCGGCGACCGCGGCACGGAGATCGTGCGTGAATGTCGCCAGTCCGCAACGGCGGGGAACGTAATTGCCGACGAAAGCGATGCGGTTGAGAGGTGGACGGCTCATGAAAACCTCCTGACATGCGGGAATGGCATGCATGCCAGGAAGACGATCGCCGTCCGCTGCGGCTTGGAGTGTAGCAGGCTTGTGGACAAACGAGCCTGCGGCATCTCACGGATGAGGTGCCGGAAGCGCAGCTTCCGTGAATCGCGGAGCTTTTGAGTGGCCAAAGGCCATGGAAGGACTTTGGCCCCGGGTTTGCCACCCCCGCGGGCATCGGCCACGACGCGGCGATAGAACGACCATCGATGGGTAACCCCACGGCGACGGTGGGCCCGACCGGCATGCGGCGGAGCTTTACGACCTCCGCCGCGACCCGCTGGAGATGCGGAACCTCGCCGCCGATCCGGCGCACGCGGCCGACGTGGCCCGTCTGGCCGCCGAGCTCGCGCGGCTGATGGAGCGTCATCGAGCCCTACCGGACAGGCCCGCGCTCGACGAGGGGATCCGCGACGAGCGGCCGAGGTTCTGAGGCCGCCCGGTGGTGCAGCGGCCGCTGTGCCGGTGCACGGGTACCGTCCCGATGTGCTGCCGAGGCAGGTGGTGTGTGGTAGGCTGCACCGGTGCCGTTGGGGGCCCTGAGGCCGAGACGAGGAGATGCTCGTGGTCACACTCCGTCTGTTCCTCCGGTTTTTCAGGATCGGGGGATGGGTGGGATTGCTTGTGGTCAGCTTCTATGTGCTGGAGTGGGCCGTGGCTCTGCTCCCGGCGGCTCCTCCACTCGTGGTG
>SXWC01000004.1 GCA_005789975.1 Planctomycetaceae bacterium | reverse complement strand
TCCAGCAGCAGCTGCAGAACGAGCTCGCCCGCGAGCTGCTGGCCGGGAAGTTTCCCGAGGGCAGCACCGTCAAAGTCGATTTCGTGCAGGACGGATTCGTCTTCGAACTGGTGCCGTGACGCCGGGTCAGCTGCGCTTGCGGTCTTCGAGACCCATGCGGGCGATGAGCCCGTCGCAGCCTGCGGTCATCTTGCGGAGCTTGTCGGCGATGACGAGCTTCTCGCTGGTGGTGGCCTTCTTGAGCTTCGCCTGGAACTTGACGAGCTTCTGGCGACGATGCCGACGCCGCTTCACTTCCTTCATCCGGTTGCTGATGCCGCCCATGTGCTTGAATCCTACGGGGTGTGCGGGAAAGACGAGACTGTAGGAAACCGGGCGAATTGAGTCAAAGCGCCCGTGCCGGGGGGCGGCGGCACGCTACCAGCAGGTCCTTCCGCCGTTGACCGCGATCGTCTGGCCGGTCACGAACGAGGCCTCCTGGCTGGCGAGATAGACGGCGGCCGAGCCGACCTCTTCGGGCCTTCCCCAGCGGCCCATCGGGATGGTGGCGAGGTAGGCGTCCTTGTCGGCCTGGGCGTCGTGCTCGTGCCGCTCCACCGGAATCCAGCCGGGGGCGATCATGTTGACGGTGATCCCGTACGGCGCGAGTTCGTGGCACATGCTCCGCGACCAGCCGGTCTGGCCCCCCTTGGCGGCGACGTAGGCGGAAAACGAGGGCACGCCGAGGTGGAAGACCTCGCTGGTGATGTTGATGATCCGGCCATGGCGGCGTTGCTTCATGCCGGGCAGCACCCGGCGGGCCAGCAGATACGGGCTCTTCACGAAGAAGTCGAGCATCTGCCGGTGGAAATCCCAGTCGTATTCCTCGATCGGCTTGAGGGGCTGCGCGGGCGTGGCGTTGACCACGACGATGTCCACGGGGCCGAGCGACCGCTCGACGCCCGAGATCAGGTCATCGATCCCCCTCTCGCACGTGACGTCGGCCTGGAACAGGTCGGCCTCGATCCCGGCGGCCCGCAGCTCCGCGAGGGTCTCGTCGGCCCGGGGTTTCGCATGGGCGTAGTTGATCGCCACCTTCGCCCCGCTGCGGCCGAGGCAGAGGGCCGTGGCCTTGCCGAGGCCGGTCGAGGAGCCGGTGACGACGGCCACGCGGCCGGCGAGCGAGAAGGGTGGTTGCTGGGTTGATTGATGCATGGGTGGGTTTTCCGGAGGTGGCCGCGGGGGCGGTGCGCTCAGCGAATCGAGGGTGCCCAGGTGTTCGTGAGGTGGTGGATGATGCCGGCGATGGCGCCCTGCCGCTTGCTCGACCGGGCCGCCACGATCGTGCAGTCGGAGAGGGATGCCTTGAGCGCCCGCTGCTCCACCCGTTCCAAGACCCGGGCAAACCGCTCCTTGTTTCCCGCCAGCAGCGTGCCGTGCACGAAGAGGGCGGTGGGGTTGAAGATATTGATCACCGAGGCGATCGCGATGGCGAGGTGCTCGGCGACCGTCTGGATTTCGTGCTGGAAGTCGGCGGCGCGCTCCTCGAGCAGCGCGGCGGCGGCGGGCATGTCGAGCGGCCGGCCGAGCCTGTCGGCCAGGAGCCGCACGAGCGCCCTGTCGGTCGCGAGGGTTTCGAGGCAGCCGCGGTTGCCGCAGCCGCACCGCAGGCCGTCGGGGGCGACGGTGATGTGCCCGACCTCGCCCGCCATGCCGCTGTGCCCCGTGAGCAGTTCCCCGCCGCTCATCGCGGCGAGGCCGAGGCCGGTCGTCGCGTCGAGCACGGCGAAGTGATCCAGCCCACGGGCGCCGCCATACATCCGTTCCGAGAGGCACAGGGCGTCGGATTCCTGCACGAGCACGCACGGCACGCCCAGCCGGTCTTCGAGGTCACGGGCCGGATTCTGCCTGTCGAGCAGGTGAAGGTTGGGCGAAAAGACGATCTCCCGGAGCCGCTCGTTGACGAGGCCGGGCACGCTGATACCGATCCCGTGGACGGTGCCGCTGACGGCGGCCAAAAGCCCGCGGCACTCCTGCTCGACGAGGTCGATGACGTCGGCGTAGGTTTCGGGCGTGGCCACGCGGCGGGTCTGTTGTTCGGTGACCATGCCGTCGAGGCCGGCCGCCACGACACAGCAGGTCGAGGAGTCGAAGACGACGCCGAGCACCGCCGCCGATTCCGCCGCCATGCGGACGAGCCGGCCGGGGCGGCCGAGCGGCTGATCGACCGGGTCGAGCTCTTCGAGCAGCCCGCGGGCGAGCAGCACATCGACCGCCTTCGACACCGTGGGGGCCGTGAGCCCCGAGGTGCGGGCGAGCATCGCCCGCGACGAAGGCCCCTGCTGCTGGATCACCTCCAGCAGCCGCCGCTCGTTGATCCGGCGGAGGAGCGTGGACTCGATGCGATTGGTGTGCTTCGTCATGGAACCGCGGCTGGGCCGGGAGGTTCGACACTAACGCTTGGTTGACACTTTGTAAAGCACGCTTAGAATCTCCGTGTCGGCCTGCCCACGAGTGAGCCCATGCAGCCCATGCGGTTTGTGAGTCCGATTCGTCGAGCGGCCTGCCCGTGGTGCGCGGTGGCAGCCGCGCTCGCGTGGATCACCGCGGCCGCGGCCGAGCCGGTCGACTTCGCCCGCGACATCCAGCCGCGGATCGCCCGGCGCTGCGTCGCCTGCCACGGGCCCGACACCCAGGAAGGCGGACTGCGGCTCGATGACCGGGCCGGCGCCACCGGCGAACTCGACAGCCTCGCGCGGGCGATCGTGCCGGGGAAGCCCTCCGAAAGCGTGATCCTCGAGCGGATCACGGCCACCGATCCCGACCTGCGGATGCCCCCCGAGGGCCCGCGGCTCACCCCCGCCCAGGTCGATCTCATGCGGCGGTGGATCGAGGAGGGGGCTGCGTGGAAGGAGCACTGGGCCTTTCGGCCGCTCGAGCGGCCGCCTGTCCCGGAGGTCGATCCGGCCGCCGCCCCGATCGATGCCTTCATCCGCCACGATCTCGGCCGCCGCGGCCTGCCCGTGCCCCCGTCCGCCGGGAAGGTCGCACTGCTCCGCCGCGTGACCTACTCCCTCACCGGCCTGCCGCCAACCGGCGAGGAGCTGCGTGATTTTCTCGCGGACGACTCGCCGCAGGCCTGGGAGAAGGTCGTCGATCGGCTGCTCGCCTCCCCGCATTACGGCGAGCAGTGGGGTCGGCACTGGCTCGATCTGGTCCGCTATGCCGACACCAACTCGTTCGAGCGGGATGGCGCCAAGCCGCACTCGTGGCGGTATCGCGACTACGTCGTGCGTTCGTTCAACGACGACAAGCCCTACGACGAGTTCGTGACGGAGCAGATCGCCGGCGACGAACTCCCCGATCCGTCCGCCGACGCGCTGGTGGCCACGGGCTATTACCGCCTGGGGCTCTGGGACGACGAACCGGCCGACAGGCTGCAGGGGCGGTATGACTGGCTCGACGACCTCGTCGCCACGACCGGCCAGACGTTTCTCGGGCTCACGATCAACTGCAGCCGCTGCCACGACCACAAGATCGATCCGCTGCCGCAGAAGGACTACTACGCGCTCCTGGCGTTTTTCAGCAATGTGACCCCGATGGCCAACAACGGCCCGGCCATCGAACGGCCGATCTTCGCCAGCGCCGCCGACCGGCGGGCCCACGACGAGCGGCAGGCCGATCTGAAGCGGCGTCGCGACGCGGCCCAGCTGGCCATCACCGACGTCGAGACCCGGTTTCGCGAGCGGCATGCCGCGCTGGACGGCGCCGCCGGCGGGGGCGACCTCGACGATCTCCAGTTTCGTTTCTACCGCGACACCTGGACGAGCCTGCCGGTGTTCGACGAGCTGAAACCCGAGGACGTGGGTGACGCCCCGACCAACTTCTTCGACATCACCGTCGCCCCGTCGCTGCGGCCCGACTCCTTCGGGTATGTCTTCACGGGCTTCCTCAAGGTGCCGGCCGCGGGCGACTACACCTTCGTGCTCGACGCCGACGACGGCGTGCGGCTGGCGATCGGCGGCGGCACCGTCATCGACTACGACGGCATCCACGGCGAGGGCAGTCCGCGGACGGCGACGGTCAGGCTCGACGCCGGAAGGGTGCCGATCCGACTCGACTATTTCCAATGGCTGCACGGCAAGGGGCTCACCCTGGAGTGGTCGGGGCCGGGCTTCGCGAAGCGGCCGCTGTCGCGCAACGGCGCCCGGCGTGAGCCGAGCCTGGCCGAGGCGATCAAGGTCGATGGCGAGCGGGTGCTCGGCCGCGAGGGCTTCCAGGACTACCAGGCCAAGCTCGCCCTGCTCGAGACCCTGAAGAAGGAGCGGGTGCCCGTCGAACAGGCGCTCGTCGTCACGGAGCACGGCGCGGTCGCCCCCGACACGTTCGTCTTCCAGCGGGGCAATCCGCACGCGGCCACGCGGCCGGAAGACAGGGTCGAGCCGGGGTTTCCCGGTGTGCTCAAGGGCACGCCTGCGCGGATCGTTCCGCCTCCGGGCGGGCAGTCCACCGGTCGCCGCACGGCCCTGGCGAAATGGCTCGTCTCCCCCGACAACCCGCTGACGGCCCGGGTGATGGCCAATCGGATCTGGCAGCATCATTTCGGCCGCGGCATCGTCCGGAGTTCGAGCAACTTCGGCTTCGCGGGGGATCCGCCGACGCATCCGGAGCTGCTCGACTGGCTCGCCGCCGAGCTGATCGCCGGCGGCTGGCGGCTCAAGCCGATCCACAAGGTGATTCTCATGTCGCAGGCCTACCGGGCCTCCTCGGCCGCCGATCCGGCGGCGTTGGCGAAGGATCCGCTCAACGACGCCCTGTGGCGGTTCGACATGCGGCGGCTCACGGCGGAGGAACTCCGCGATTCGATCCACGTGGCCAGCGGCGCGTTCAATTCCGAGATGTTCGGGCCGGGCGTCTTCCCGGAGATCCCGCCGGAGGTGATGGCGGGCCAATCGGTGCCGGGGCAGGGCTGGGGCACGTCGCCCCCGGAGGCGCAGGCCCGGCGGAGTCTCTATGCGCACGTGAAGCGGTCGCTGATCACGCCGATCCTCGCCGACTTCGACGTCGCCGACACCGACACGAGCTGTCCGGTGCGGTTCGTGACCACGCAGCCGACGCAGGCGCTGGGGCTGATGAACGGCTCGTTCCTGCAGAAGCAGGCGCGGGTGTTCGCCGAGAGGGTGCAACGCGAGGCGTTGGTCGCCAACGGCCAACCCTCCGCCGACGACACGGCCGCGATCGTCCGGCGGGCCCTGGAGATCGCGTTGGTGCGGCCCGTCGCCGCCGAGGAGGTGGCCGCCGGGGTCGGGGTGATCGACCGGCTCGAGGGCACCGCCGGAATCAGCCCCGGCCGGGCCATCGAGCTCTACTGCCTGATGGTGCTGAACCTCAACGAGTTCAGCTATCTGGATTGACCGCGCCCTAGGATCGAGATGGAGGCCCCTCATGCCGACGCCCGGGATCATGACGCAGGGCCCGTTCTGCCGGCGGACCCGCCGCGAGTTTTTCTGGGAGGCGGGGGCGTCGTTCACGGGCCTCGCGCTCTCCGGCCTTCTCGACCACGGGTTCCTCGCGGGGCAGACCGCGACGGCCACCGGCGTGCCGTTCGTCAATCCGCTCGCCGCCCGGCCGCCCCACTTCGCCCCCAAGGCGAAGAGCGTGATCTTCCTGTTCATGTATGGCGGCCCGAGCCATGTGGACACGTTCGACTACAAGCCGAAGCTCTACGATCTCGACGGCAAGACGATCGAGGTGAAGACGAAGGGCCGTGGCGGGGAGAAGAACCAGGGGCGGGTCGTGGGGCCCAAGTGGAACTTCAAGCAATACGGCCAGTCGGGCAAGTGGGTCAGCGATCTCTTTCCGCACATCGCCCGGCATGTCGATGACATCGCCTTCATCCATTCGATGACGGCCGATTCGCCGATCCACGGTTCCGCGATGCTGCAGATGAACTCGGGCAAGATCCAGAGCGGGGCCCCCTGTCTCGGGTCGTGGGTCAACTACGGGCTCGGGAGCGTGAACGAGAATCTGCCCGGCTTCGTGGTGATGCTCGATCCGACCGGCGGCCCGATTTCGGGGGCGAAGAACTGGTCGAGCGGCTACATGCCTGCCACCTACCAGGGCACGCTCCTGCGATCGAAGGGCGCGCCGATCCTCGACCTTGCCCCGCCCGACGACATGCCGCTGGAGGCCCAGCGGGCGCTGCTCGACGCGCTCCGCGACGCGAACACGGCCCACATGCTCCCGCGGGGCGACAACACCGAACTCGCCGCACGGATCGCCTCCTACGAACTCGCCTGGAAGATGCAGGAGCATGCCCCGGAAGCGGTCGATCTCGCGAGCGAGAGCGAGGAGACGAAGAGGCTCTTCGGCCTCGACAACCCGCGCACGGCCGATTTCGGCCGGCGGTGCCTGCTCGCCCGCCGGCTGGTGGAGCGGGGTGTGCGGTTCATCCAGCTCTACTCCGGCGGTGCCCACAACGACGACAACTGGGACGCCCACGGCGACCTGAAGAAGAATCACGACTTCCACGCCGGCAACACCGACCAGCCGATCGCGGCGTTGCTCACCGACCTCAAGCGTTCGGGCCTGCTCGATTCGACGCTCGTGATCTGGGGGGGTGAGTTTGGCCGGCAGCCGACGGCGGAATATGCCGAGGGCACCGGCCGCGACCACAACTCCTACGGGTTCACGATGTGGATGGCGGGTGGCGGCATCAAGGGCGGGGTGAGTGTCGGCGAGACCGACGAGCTCGGTGCCGCGGCGATCGCCCCGATCCATGACGGCCGCACCGGCTTTCACGTCAAGAGCCTGCATGCGACCGTGCTCCAGCAGCTCGGTCTCGACCCCAACCGTCTGTCATACTTTTTCGGCGGCCTCGACCAGAAGCTCGTGGGCGTGGAGCACGTGGGTCCGATCCGGGAAATCATCGCCTGAGGCGTTTCCTGCTCATCGCCGTGGTTCGGCTGGGCCGGTCCTGTCGTCCGCCAGCATTTGTGATTCCGCATTTGCTATTCTTGTCGGGGGCCGTGAAACGACGGTCCGGGACGTGTCCGTCTGGCGGGAGCGTTCGGATGGGTGGCAGAGCGGTTGAATGCACCGG
>SXWC01000052.1 GCA_005789975.1 Planctomycetaceae bacterium | reverse complement strand
GGTGCTGAACCTGCTCGTGGACCTCCGCGAGCAGCTCGGGCTGACCTACCTCTTCATCTCCCACGACCTCTCGGCCGTGGAATACGTGGCGGACGAGGTGGCGGTCATGTATCTCGGACGGATCGTCGAGCGGGCGCCGGCCGCCACGCTGAGGCTCGAGCCGCTGCACCCCTACACGATCGCGCTGTTCTCCGCGGTGCCCTCGGTCGATCTGTCGAAGCGGCGCAGCCGCATCGTGCTGCCAGGCGACGTGCCGAGCCCCGCGCGGCCTCCTGCGGGCTGCCGCTTTCACACCCGCTGCCCGCTCGCCGAAAGTGTCTGCCGCACGGTCGATCCGCCGCCGTCCCAGGTGGGCGACCACGTCGTGCATTGCCATGTCGCCACGCGGGAGTGGGAGCGGGCCGGTGGCGACTCCGCCGCAGCAGCCCACCGCATGCTCCTGTCGCTGGCACCGGGGCCCGGGCGCACGATAGACTGAAGATCCCCGGCCTCCCAAACCTCGTGAAGCATCGTCGCATGCCCAGTGCCCAAGCCGATCGCCGGCGACACGGAGCCTCGTGGCCGCTCGTGGGCCCGGCCACCCTGGTGATTCTGATCGCGGCCGCGACGCTCCCGGCTTCGGCGCAGGCTCCGCTCGACATCGATCCGACGGGTGGCCTTCGCCAAGCCGGAGACGACGACCTGGCTCCCTCGGGCATGACCCGCGAGGAGTTGGTGCGGAAATGGGACGCCGACGGGAATGGCACGATCGACGAGTCCGAAGCGGCCGTCGCCCGCGCGCGGATGCGCCGCAGCCGGCTGGAGACGCAGATGAACGCGTCGATCGATCCGCTCACGGGGCGGCCACGGGTGATCGAGGCTGACGAAAAGCCGCCCATCGAGGCAGCTGCCCCGGCGGCACCGCCACCGGGGCGGAAGAATCGGGCGGCACCCCCCGGCACGCGGGCTCCCGAACAGCGGGCTCCCGAACAGCGGACGACCGCACCGAGGCCGACCGGTGCCACCATGGGTGGCGTTCGCGCCGGTGCCCCTGCGGCCCGGCCGGGCTACGGGGCGCTCAAGCCCGAATCCGACCCCCAGAGAAGCCGCTCCACCGGCAGGAACGCATCCGGCCGCACCACGGCGACGTCGCCCGATGGTCGCGGCGGCTTCCGTGGCGGCCTGCTACCGACGGCCCGTCCGGGCCGGCTGCCTCGCTCCCAAAGCCCCTTGCCCGCTCCGCTCGGACGGCCGGAAAGCCCGGTGCCCCTCATGCCCGGCACACCGCGGATCAACGCCGACGAGATCGGCGGGTTCTGACGTGTCATCCACGCGAGAGCCTCCTCCCGGGCCGCCACCACTCGTGTTCTGCTCGCCCCTGCGGTATGTCCAGGGCCCGGGCGCGACCCTCCGGTTGGCCGACGAAATGCGGGCGGTCGGGCTGTCGGGCCCGGTGCTGGTCGTCGCCGGCAACGCCGCCATCTCCAGACTCGCCCCGACGTGGGCGGCGGCATTTACGGCGGCCGGCTGGCAGCACCGCGTCCGTGCGTTCGGTGGTGAATCGAGCCGCCGCGAAATCGCGGCGCTTGCCCGCGAGGCCCGATCATTCGACGCCGCGGTGATCGTCGGGGCCGGTGGCGGAAAAACACTCGACGCCGCCCGGGCGGCGGCCGCCGCGGACCGGCGGCCCTTCGTGTCGTGTCCCACCGTCTGTTCGACCGACGCGCCCACAAGCGCGCTCTCGGTCGTCTATGTCGACGAGGGGCCGGAGGCGGGCGCGGTCGAGGGCCTTGAAATCCACCGGCGCTCGCCCGATCTCGTCCTCGTCGATACCGAGGTGATCGCCGCCGGCCCTTCCCGCTTTCTGGCTGCCGGCATCGGCGACGCCATGAGCACCTTCTACGAGGCCCGCGCGGCCGTCGCCGCGGCGAAGCCGAACATGCGCGGCGGCCGCTCCACGCTGGCGGCCCTGGAGATGGCGCGGCTGTGCCGCGACGTGGTGCTCGAGCACGGCGTGGCGGCGCTCGAGGCCTGCCGCCGACACGCCGCCGACGACGCACTCGAGCAGGTGGTCGAGGCCGCGACGCTGCTCTCGGGCCTGGGATTCGAATCGGCCGGCCTCGCCGCGGCGCACGCCATCCACAACGGCCTCACCGTGGTGCCGGTGATGCACGGCATGCTCCATGGCGAAAAGGTCGCCTTTGGCACGCTCGTGCAGCTGGCCCTCGAGCAGCAGGCGGAGGCCGACAGCGCATCCCAGGCGGCCCGCGCGGCGGAGGCCGAACGGGTGGCCTCCTTCTTCGTCCGCACGGGACTGCCCGTGACACTGGCCCAACTCGGCCTGCCGGACGAGCCTCACGCGGCGGCCAACGCGGCGGTCCGCGCGATCGCCCAGCGGGCGACGGTGGCGGGAGAGACGATCCACAACATGCCGTTTCCGGTCGATGCCGCCGCCGTTGTGGCGGCCATCGCGGCCGCCGACTCCCTGGGCCGGCGCACGCTCGCCGCGGGCGGGTAGCGGGCGTGCGGGGCCCCGTGCCATCGGCCGGAAGTCCGGGGCGTGGAAGGGGGACCTGCGACGCGGATACACTCGCCCGAACGTCCGACAGCCTCAGCGACTGGAGCCACCATGCACGTCACCCGCGGATGCCCCGTCTCATGGCGCGGCATCGTGAAGTCGTTCGCCTTCACGGCCCTCATGACCGCGGTCCACGGCTTTGCCGCCGAGCCGGAAATACCGGCAGCCCCGCGACGGGACGACCCGCCTCGCGTGTTCGTCAGCGGTGTCAAGGACGACTTCGAGGAGACGCGTGGGGCGATCGCCGCGGCCAAGAAGCAGGCCGGTCGCGATTACCGGGTGGTGGTGGTCGACGCCGCCGGGAGTGCCGGCGATGCGGCGGGGCTGCTGGAACGACTGGTCGCCCGCTGGCGGGAGGAATCGCAGGGCGATGCGAGCGGCTTCAATCCATCCGCTGACGTCACGATCGTGCTCGACATCGGCGACCGGCAGATCGCCATGGACGTGCCCTGGTCGATCGAGGCGGCCGTGGGCCTCGACCGCCAGACGCTCGAGAAGGAACTGATCGCCGCGAAGTTCGTGCCGCGGGCCAAGGACGGGTTGTTCGATGCGGGCCTCGCCGAACTCGTCAACGGCACGGAAACCTGGATCCGCGAGCAAACCGACGCGCGGCGGCGACGGGCCGAGGCGGCCCATGTCTTCAAGACCCGCACGCTCCCCCTGGGGTTGGTGGGCATCGGCACGGCCGGACTGCTCGGCGGCCTGCTCGTGCAGGCGGCCCGGCACTCCAGCCGCATGAGGGCCGCCCGCCTGAAACTGGCGGCGTTCAAGAGCGAGGTGGTGGCGCTCTCCGACATGCTCGACGGCCAGCAGGAGCGGCACCGGATGCTGCCGCACGCCGACCCTGACTTTCAGACGCCGATGCAGGGCATGACCCGCTCCACCTACGACAACGTGCAGGGGGCGATCGGTCGCTATCGCGAGCGTTGGCTCGGCCTGATGGACGTTTGGGAACGGGCCCAGGAGAAGATCGACGCCGAATGGTTTCTGGGGACGAGTGCCGCCGAGGACGCGATGCGGCTGCTCGACTCGGCCGAGGCCCGCCCGCCGCTCGAGGCCGTGGCGGGTGAATGCAAGGCGCCGCTCGACGCCCTCGAGCAGGCGCACGAAAAGGCGCGTGAGAGTGCGGTGACACTCGACGCGGAGATCGCCGAGGCGACCGGCCGGCTCGACGGCGTCGCCCGTCGGGGCCGGACGGCGGCGGTGTTTCAGCCGGCGCTCGCCGAGGTCTCGCGACACCGGACGCGGGCGGGCGAACAGCTCGAGAGCGACCCGGTCGCGGCCCGGGGCACGCTCGAGGATGCCCGGGGCACGCTCGAGAGCATGCTCGTGCGGGTCGATGCGCTCGAGGCCGCCGACGACCGGCGGCAGAAGGCGGTCTCCCATACCGGCGAGATCGTCGAGCGGGTGCAGCGTCTTCGCGCCGAGGGCTGGTTGTTCACCGAGCCGGGAGCCAATCCCGACGACCGCGTCGAGGCCGCGGCCAGGCATTCCAACCTCGCGGCGCAACTGCTCGACGAGGGCGAGATCGACCCGGCGCTGTCCCACATCGAACGTGCCGAGCGGGCCGACGCCGAGGCGGTCGCGCTCGTCGAGAGCCTCCTGGCGGCGCGGACGAAGGCCGAAGAGCTCCTACCGGCCTGCGCGGCCCGGGTCGAGCCGCTCATCGCCGGCAGGCTGGCCGCCGCCGCAGCGCTTGAAAAACTGGCCGCCGAACATGCGGAGAGCTCCTGGTCCGACGTGTCCAACAACCTGACCGAGGCCGACGAGGGGCTCGTGCGGGTGAAATCGCTGCTCGGTGAGGCGCACGAGGCGGTCGCTTCGCACCGTCAGCACCATCTGCGCGGCGTGGCGATCCTCGAGGAGACGGTTCGTCAGCAGGACTGGGTCGATCGCTGCCTCGCGGCCATCACCGATCGCCTGGCGGAACTGGAGGAACTGCGGCGGACACTGCCGGGACGTCGCGATCAGGCGGCCGTCCGTCTCTCGAACCTGGAGAAACGGCTTGAGTCGCAGCGGACCGACCGCGTCCGCGCCAACGAACGCTGTCGGGAGGCCGGCCGCATCATCGAGGTGGCCGACCAGGGGCTCCGCAACCTGCGGCCCGATCTGAGGCAGGCCGCCCAGCTCGTCGAGGCGGCCGACGCCGCCGTGTCGCGCGGGGAGGAACTCGCCGCCGAGGACGACCGGCTCGCGCGGCAGGCGACCAGCGACATCGACGAGACCGATTCGCTCGTCCGCAGGGTCGCGGCCTGGTACGCCGAGGGCGTGCAGGCCGACGTCCGCGGGGCCGCCGCCGCGATCGATTCCGCCAGGTCGCTGCTGGAGCGGCAACGCTACGAAGACGCGATCCACACCGCCGCCGAGGCCTCGCAGCAGGCGCGGATCGCCTATGCCACCGCCACGGCCGAGGCCGAACGGCGACGCGTCCGCCGGCAGCAGGAAGTCCAGCGCCGACAGCTGGAGGAATCGTTCGCGAGAATGTCGCGGGGTGCCGGCCCGTGGGTGGTTCGCCTTCCCGGCGGCACGTTCACCGGGCCGGATCCCTGGCGGTCGATGCAGACGCAGGCGCCGCGGCGCCCCTCCGCCGGCGGCGGCTGGTCGCCCGACATCGCGCAGGTGAACTGGTAGCCGCGGGGGCCGACGAGCGCCGCGACGGCGGCGGGCCGCCACGGCACGGTCAGCGGAGTTCGATCGGCTTGACGTCGAGGCTGCCAATCTCGGCCCGGGGTGCCGTCTGCGGCGGCATGGCCGGCGGGCTCGATGCCGTGGCGACCGGCGGCGACCTCCCCTCCAGCATCCGTTCCATTTCGGCGACGCGGGCCTGGATCACCGGCGGCATGCGGCTGCGGCGCTCGGGCGTGTCGATCGAATCGTTGAACACCACACGGCCCTGCGGATCGGAGACGACCAGCGTCGTCTCCTCGCCGCTCGTCAGCCGGATCTGATAGTCGGCATCCTGCCTGACCAGGGTCTCGTCGGCGAGCCGCCGCAGTCTGTCGGCATCAACGGCCTTCGTGCGGACGACCGGCTGCTGGACGAGGGCGAGTGACGAGGCCGTCGGGCGAAGTCCGGGGCCCACGCTGCCGTGCACGGGGCCCGCCGTGACGACGCCGCCCTGCGCGAGCGGGATCACCACTTCGCAACCTGCCCGCAAGACCGTGCAGTCGAGCCGCACGTCCTTCTCGGCGGCCGCGAGCAGCGCATCGAGCTGCTCGGGCAGCAGGAGCAACTGATCATCGAGCTTGACGAGCACGTCGTGCTGGGCGAATCCCGCCCGGGCTGCGAGCGAACCGGGAGCGACCGCCTCGACGACGAGTCCGGCACCCCGCTTGACCGCCAGCTGCTGCCGCAGCACGGCTGACGCGCGGGAGAGGGTGAGCCCGAGGCTCCCCGACGACTGCGGAACCCCGACCAGACCTCGCGCCGGTTCCAGATGTGAACGCGGCTGTTCGGCGGCGACTTGCAGGGAGAGGCTCCCGACGATCGCGAGCGCGGCGAGCAGGTCCGCCCACGGGCGGCGGAGGGGTGTCAGCGTGGTGAGCATGGCCATACCGGGGTGTGGTCACCGGCTGCGAGGGGGTGCGGCCACTCCCTCTTCACGCGCCGGAGACGGCTCTATGAAGGTTTTGCGGATTCCACGCCAGACCGTCTCGACGAGGGCTGAGCCCAGCGGAACTTTTCCCGAAAAATGGGCGGTCTGGCGACGCCAGGCCGACCCAGAAGGCCCGGGGGATCCGGGCGGGCGGGCAACACGGCGGCGACATGAACGGTCGTCCGGAGCCGCGGCGAGCCATCGCGTCGTTTTGTCCGATACCAGGCGGAGTGTCGGGGGTGGCCCTCCGCTTCGTCGCTCTCTCGGAGTATCGGGATCATGTCGCACCGCACGCAACTCTCCTCGCCCACGGCGCGTGTGGCCCTCGCCGCCGCGTGCCTCGGTCTCACCGCCGCCGTCGCCACGGCCGCCGGCGGCCCGGCCGGTCGCGGCACCAAGCAGGCCCCCCAGCCGCCGAGACGGCTTGCGACCGTGCCGGCGGCGGCCGCCCAGCCGCCCGCCCCGAAAAAGCCCGTCCTTCTGCCCGGCACGGGATCGCTCGTCAAGAACGTCGTCGACGACTTCGAGGACGAGAAGTGGGCCTGGCGCTACAACCATCCGAAGAGTTCGGAGGAGCAGGACAAGCGGATGCGGGGACCACTCGCGAAGAGCACCAACGGTCGCTGGTTCGAAGGTCCCAAGCGGGGCACGCCCGACGTCGTGAAGCGTGTCGACCTGCCCGCCCCCGGTCTGGAGGGGAGCGAGCACGGCCTGCTGGTGGCCACCCTCCACGGCGGCATCCCCAACCGTGTCACCCACCAGATGCAGCAGGACGACCTGATCTACAACCTGGCGAAGTTCAGCGGTCGCAGCATGTCGGTGGGCGACAGCCCGAGCATCACCGTCCGCGTCTACATGCCCCCGTTCGAACAGTGGGAAAATCGCAGCGGGCCGAGCTTCGGCTTCCGCAGCGGCTGCTTCACGCATGCCGTCATCACCGGTGACGACCATCCCGACGAGGGCGAGTTCGGCATCGAGGAATACTGGCCGGGCATGTTCGTCTGCTTCGAGAGCAGCCACGACGGCCGCTTCAAGGAAGACGGCGCCTACCTCCGCGTCCGCAGCGGCCGCAACGGCGGCGAGATTCGCGGGCCGCGGATCGAGCAGCTCGGCTGGTGGACGCTCGGGATGTCGTTCACGCCTGACGGCATGGTGCACTACTTCGCCAGTCCCGGCGTGGACGAACTGACGATGGACGACCACATCACCTCCCAGTTTCCCTACGGCTACCGCACGGAGTGGGTGAAGACCTTCTTCTTCAACGTCTGCACCCACGACGACGGCCGCACCTGGAGCACGCCCTGGGTGATCGACGACCCGAAGGTCTACTTCGTGAAGCGGCCGCAGATGGCCACGACCAAATCGACGAAGCGCTGAGCCGACCGGCCCGGATCACGATCGCAGCCGCCACCAGCCGGCCAGCCCGCTGCCGATCACGGAGTGGACCACGCTCGAAATCGCGCACGGCACGGCCGTGAGCGGCTCGGCGGGAAAGTGCCGCTGGGCGAGGACGACGCCCAGCCCGGAGTTCTGCATGCCCACCTCGATCGAAATCGTCCGCGCGACCGGCCGGTCGTAGCCGAATGCCCGGGCGAAGCAGTGGCCGACGCCGAAGCCGATCCCGTGGAGGGCCACCACGGCTGCGAGCAGGGGCAGTCCGCTCGTCCACACGGCGGCGGCGTTCTGGGCGATGATGCTCGCGCAGACCATCGAAATCGCCATCACACTTGCGACCGGCGCCACGGGCTGCACCGCGACGGTGAGCTTCGGGCAAAACCGGTTGATGGCCACCCCGATCGCGACCGGCAGCACGACCACCTGCAGGGTCGAGACCAACAGGCCCAAGGCATCGACCTCGACGAGCCGGCCGGCGAGAAACTTCGTGAGCAGCGGCGTGAGGATCACCGCCGCGAGCGTCGAGCAGGCGGTCATCACCACGGAGAGCGCGACGTCGGCACGGGCGATGTAGGTGACCACGTTCGAGGCGGTGCCCCCGGGGCAGCAGGCGACGAGGATCAGCCCGACCGCCAGCGGTGTCTCGAGATCGAAGAGCATGGCGACCGCCCAGCCGGCCGCCGGCATGATCAGAAACTGCGCGATGACCCCGCAGGCGACCGTCAGGGGCCGCGTGGCCACCCGGGAGAAGTCGTCCAACGAGAGCGTGATGCCCATGCCGAGCATGATCACGGCGAGGGCGGCGACGATCGCGTCGCCGCGAAACCAGGCGAACCATTCAGGCTCGACCAGCGCGAGCCCGCAGCCCGCGAGAACCCAGAGGGGAAACACATTGGCGACAAGTTCGAGGATTCGCCGCATCAAGGCCGCCACTACCGGGCGATGCGGATGAAGTCGCAGGCCGGGGCCAAGCCGGCGGCAAGGCCGGTGCCCGGTCCGCGTACCGAGACCCCGTCGGCACCGACGCGGACGAGCCTGCACTCACAGTCGCGGCCGGTGTCGCCGCCACGGCCCTCGATCTGCACCCTCCAGTCGTCGCCCTCACGGCTCCACGTGCCTTCGGCGAAGCGTCCATCCGACGTGAACGCCCACGAACGGATGGCCCGGCGTTCCGGATCCCAGCCGATGATCTCCGTCACCTCGCGGCCGGCGATGTCCCCGGCGGGGAGCAGGCCCGGAATCCGGTCATCGCCGGCTTCGGGCGGAGCTTCGACGCCATCCGCCGACACGGCATGCGTACGAATCAGGAATGCCCGGCCGGCGCTCCAGAAGCACCGCGTGCTCGCCGTCACGCCAGGAGCGACGTCCTCCCAGCTGCCGACCAGCCACGAAAGCGGCTCGAGCGGCCGCGATTCCTCTTCTCCGGCCTCCGGCCGCGCCGCTTCGCGAACGCTCTCGAGCAGCCAGCGGCCATCCTGCTTGACGACGACTGCCGAGAAGCGGCTGCCGGCCCGGTCGCCGTCGCCGAACGTGATCCGCGAGGTGCCATCGACCACGGCCACGTCGCTGCGCACGGGACGGATCGCCTGCACGTCGATATCGATGGCCGCACCGGCGTCATCGGCGAACAGGGCGGCGAACACCTCGCGAACCGCCTCCCGCCCCGCCGTCACCTCGCCGGAGTCGAGATCGACGTTCTCGCCGGCGGCGGTCCAGTGGGCCACCAGCGCGGCGGGGTCGTGCCGATTGAAGGCGCGGAGATACGCACCGAGCATGTCACGAATCTCGGCCCGCTCGTCGCCGGTCGGCGTCACGGCGGCCGTCGCGGCCGGCGCCGGGGTCAGGCGTCGTGGCTCGGCCGCGAGGGCCG
>SXWC01000051.1 GCA_005789975.1 Planctomycetaceae bacterium | reverse complement strand
GAGGCGGCGCGGGCCGGCGAGGCCGGGGCCGGGTTCGCGGTGGTGGCCGACGAGGTGCGGGCGCTCGCCCAGCGGAGTGCCGCCGCGGCCAAGGAGACGGCCGCGAAGATCGAGGCCGCGATCACCAATAGCCGCCGCGGCTCGACCAACTGCGGCCGGCTCGGCGAATCGCTCGGTGAGATCGTCCGCACGGTCGGCGCCGCCGACGGGCTCGTCGCCGAGATCGCGACGGCGGCCAAGGAGCAGGCGCAGGGCATCCGGCAGGTGGGCGCGGCGATGGCCCAGATGGACCAGGTCACCCAGGGCAACTCCGCCAACGCCGAGCAGAGCGCGGGCGCCGCGGAAGAGTTGAAGTCGCAGGCCCAAGCGTTGCAATCGACGGTCGAGGTGCTGCGGGCGCTCGCCGGTCGGGCCGCGGGTCGGGTCGCAGATCGGCCGGCACCGGGGCGTGGCCCGTCTGCTCCGGCGCCGTCGGCTCGTCGGGCGCTCCCCGGCGGTGCCCGACTGCCCGAACGGATTCCGATGCCGCGGGAGGCCCGCGTCGCCGACGTGGCACCGGATCACGAGGATCGACACTTCAGGGCGTTTTGACGTCGTGAGTGTCGGGAAAGGGTGGAACCCGCATGGTGATCCCGCCGGAACAGCCGCTGTCGCCGCAGTCCTACGCGTTTCTCGCGAATCTGGTGCATGAGCGGAGCCGGATCCAGCTCGGTCCCGACCGGCAGGCGCTGCTCGCCGGCCGGCTGGGGCAGCGGCTCCGCACACTCGGCCTCGCTGGCTACGAGGACTACTGCCGGCTGCTCGAGTCGCCCCAGGGCGAAGAGGAGGTGGGGAGCCTGATCGACCTGGTCTCCACCAACCACACGCACTTTTTCCGCGAGGCCGAACACTTCGCGATCCTCGCCGAGCGGGTGCTGCCCCGGCTTGCCGGCCGGCGCGGCCCTTCCGACCGGCCGCTGCAGATCTGGTCGGCCGCGTCCTCGTCGGGCGAGGAGCCCTACACGCTCGCGATCGTCCTCGCGGAGTTCGCAAGGCAGCGGCCGCACGTCACCTGGCAGGTGCACGCCTCCGACATCTCCCGCCGCATGCTCGACCGCTGCCGGTCGGGAATCTACGAGGCGGAGAAGGTGGCGATGCCCGACGAGCATCTCCTGCGCCGGTATTTTCTCAGGGGCTTCGGCGAGCGGGAGGGCTACTACCGCGTGCGGCCCGAGCTGCGGCGGCTCGTGAATGTGCAGCACGTCAATCTCTTCCAGCACGACTTCCCGCTGCCAACGGGGCTCGACGTGATCTTCTGCCGCAATGGGATGATCTACTTCGACCAGTCCTCGCGGCAGGAGCTGCTCGACCGGCTGGTGGCCATGCTGGCGCCAGGCGGGGTCCTCTTCGTGGGGCATGCGGAGAGCCTGCTGGGCCTGCGGCATGGCCTGCGGGCGGAGTGGCCGAGCGTCTATCTGCGTCCGGAATGAACGGCGACCTGAATGAACCAGCGCACCGTGGCGGCACGACACCGATGAACCAGTCCCATCCACCCCGCATCCGCGTCCTTGTCGTCGATGATTCCGCGCTCGTCCGCAAGGCGATCACCGACGCGCTCGCCCTCGACCCGGAGATCGAGGTGGTCGGCTCGGCCTGCGATCCCTACGTCGCCCGGGAAAAAATCCTCAAGCTCGACCCCGACGTGCTGACGCTCGACATCGAGATGCCCCGCATGGACGGCCTCACGTTCCTGAGGATCCTGATGGAGCACCATCCGCTGCCGGTCGTGGTCGTGAGCTCGCTCGCCCAGGCCGGGTCGCAGACGGCGCTCGACGCGATCGACGCCGGCGCCGTGGACGTGCTCGCCAAGCCCGACGGCACGATGTCGATCGGCGGCCTCGGCGCGCGGCTCGCCTACCATGTGAAGGCCGCCGCGGCCTCCACGCGGTTCGCCCGGCGGCCCAGACCGGTGACGAGGTCGTCGGAGCTGCCGCTGGAGTCGGCGGCCGACCGCAGGCTGCCTCACGGCCTCGATGGGATCCCGGATCCCGCCCGGCCGGTTGCCGCCGCGCTGCCGCCGGTGGGCGTGGTCGATCCCCGGCAGCTCGTGGTGCTCGGCTGCTCGACGGGGGGCGTCGAGGCCCTGCGCACGATTCTCCCCCGGCTGCCCGCCGATCTGCCGCCGGTCGCCGTGGTGCAGCACATCTCCGCCTACTTCTCACGGGTCGTCGCCCAGCGGCTCGACGCGATGTGCGGGTATGAGGTGCGGGAGGCCGAAGAGGGGATGGAACTCCGCCGCGGGCTGTGCGTGATCGCGCCGGGCGACCGCCATCTCGCCGTCGTCTGGCAGGGGGGTGGGTTTCGGGCGCGGCTGCTCGCGACGCCCCCCGTGCACCACTGCCGCCCGGCGGTCGATGTGCTCTTCCGCTCGGCGGCCGAGGCGGCCGGGTCTCGGGTGGTGGCGGCGCTGCTCACCGGCATGGGAAGCGACGGCGCGATGGGCATGCAGGCGATCCTCAGGGCGGGCGGCAGGACGATCGCGCAGGACGAGGCGACGTCGGTGGTGTTTGGCATGCCGCGGGCCGCGATCGAACTGAATGCCGCCGAGCAGGTGGTGCCCCTGCCGCGGATCGCCGAGGCGATCGTCAGCGCCGTGGCCGCGCAGGCCGGGTGAAGCGTGGACGGGGGCCTCGGAAGGCCCCCACGCGAGCCTGGCCGGGTGGGATCGGCTCTCGAACACGGTTTCCGGTGATCGCGGCTGGCGGGCGGAAACTCTCCGGGAGCCACCGAGCGCTCCCCCGCCGGGAGGCGTGTCACCCGCAGCGAAGCAACCCGGTATTCTCATGCGGCCGGCAGCATGGGCATGCCGGCCCCGACCCACGACGGTTCCCCATGGATCACAGCCCGTCATTTTCGGTCCGCAGGCGAGCGGCGTCTGTCGGCACCGCCGCCTTTACCCTGATTGAGAGAAAGACATGATGGCCAGGAAGAAAATCGTCCG
Organism: Planctomycetaceae bacterium; assembly: GCA_005789975.1. The sequence goes on along the minus strand of SXWC01000051.1, from coordinate 4,177 downwards.
CCGTGCGCCGGTGTCCACGGGCAGGATCGTGATGCGGACGGGTGAGGCGCTCGTCGAGGAGGAGGCCGGCTGGAGCGCCGCCGAGCCCGAGGTGGTGATCGGCGAACTCGACGGGCCGGTGGGCTACGCGATGGCGAATCTCCTCGGCGACCAGACCAAGGGCCACTCCAGGGTGTTCGCCATCCTCAACTCAGACGTGCAGGTGCGGCCGGCCACGCTCATGGTGAGCAAGGTCACCGTGAAGAGCGAGAAATACACGAACATCCTCATGGGCACGGTGCAGGCGGCGATCGCCCACGGCGTGCTCGACGCCGTGCGTGCCGGCGACATCCCGAAGCGGAAGGCCAACGACCTCGGGATCATCGTCTCGGTGTGGCTCGACCCCTCGATCGTCGAAGCCGAGTACGACCCGGAGGTTCTCTTCCGCACCAACCGCGAGGCCACGGCCAAGGCGATCGGCAAGGCGATGCGTCACGAGCCCACGATCGACTGGCTGCTCGCCAATCAGACGAAGATCACGCATTACTTCCACGAACAGGCCGTCAAGGGGCAACTCTGAACGGTGCGGGGCCGGTGCCGGGTCCGCCGTGGGCCCGATCACGGCGGCGCGGGCCGGTTGGCGATGCGGTAGAGGGCGGTGTCGGTCCGCAGATAGAGCGAGTCGCCGACTGCGGCGGGCGTGGCGAAAATCCGCCCGTCGAGCCGGTTGGTGGCAAGCAGGGTGAAGGTCTTCCCCGGCGCGTAGACGAAGGTCTCGCCCTCGCGGTTGCCGACATGGATGCGGCCGTCGGCGAAGAGGGGCGAGGAGGAGAAATTGCCCCCGAGCCGGTGTGACCAGCCGACCGCGCCCGTCCGGGCATCGAGGCAGGTGGCGATGCCCTTGTCGCTCACCATGAAGAGCTCGTCGCCGACGACGAGCGGCGACGGCATGCTCGGCGCGGCCTTCGTCTCCCGCCAGACGATTTCGGCGCCCGTCCGATCGTCGGCCAACCTGATGGCGAGCAGCCGGGGCTGGTTGAAACTCGTGCTCATGTAGAGGAGGCCATGGGCCGCGACGGGCCGCGGCACCACCGAGAAGCCGAGATCGCCGTAGCTCATCCGCCAGAGTTCCTTTCCGGTCCTCGGGTCGTAGCCGTAGAGCCAGTCGGCACCGGCCGAGACGAGCAGATCGCGGTCGCCGACGGGCAGCACAAGCGGCGTGGAATAGGCCTTCTTGAGATCGGCCTCGTCGCGGAGCCGGCCGCTGCGGGGCGTCTTCCAGACGAGGGTGCCGGTGGCGGCGTCGAGGGCCGCCACATACTGCACGTCGCTACCGTCACAGTTCACGATCAACAGGTCATTCCAGAGGACGGGCGTGCTGCCGGGGCCGTTCACGTGGTCGAGCCGCAACTCGCGGTTGCCCCAGACCACGCGTCCCGTCGCCGTGTCGACGCAGGCGGTGCCGAAGTCACCGAAGTGGCAGTAGAGCCGCCCTCCGGCGAGGACCGGCGACGGCGAGGCGAATGAGTTGAGGGCGTGGATCGGCTGGGCATCGTCGATGGTGCCGAGTTCGATGTCGTGCACGAGACGGCCGGAGTCGCGGGCGACGCCCAGGGCCCGCAGGCTGAGGGAGCCGGCGAGATTCCGCGGCTGGCCGCCGGACGGAGCGACCTCGCGGCCGGCCCGTTCCCCGTCGGTCGCCCGCCGTTCGACGGCCGTGGTCATCCAGACATGCCGCTCGTCGATCACCGGTGACGACCAGCCGCGTCCCGGGAGGACCGTCTTCCAGACGATGTTGTCCGTCTCGCTCCAGGTGACGGGCAGATCCTGGACACCGGCGGCGTGTCCCTGGCCGGCAGGGCCGCGCCATTGAGGCCAGGGGACGTCCCCTGCGGCCGCCGTCGCGGCGGGGATCGCCACGACGAGGCAGGCGACGAAGAACACGGGGCGAAGAGAGTTCCTCGGTGGGGTCATGTGCCGGCGTGCCTCTCGGGGGAGTTGGCCAGGATACATGCCCGACCACGGCGACGCAGGCCGGTGGATTCGTCCGGGCCGCACGCCATCAACTGGAGAGCAGTCTTCGAGCGGCCGCCTGCTGCTCGGGCGTGCCCACGACGGTCACCTCGTCGCCCGCCGCCACGATGAAGTCAGGTCCGGGGCTCGCAACCGAGCGGCCGCCGCGGCGCACGGCGATCACCGTCGCGCCCGTCGTGGAGCGGACCCGCAGCTGGCCGATCGAACGGCCCGCGGCCTGGCTCGCGTCCGGGATCACGCAGGCATGCACGTTCGACAACCCTTCGGCGCGGGCATGTCGTCCCGAAGCGGACCTCAGGAAACCGTAGTTCGCCAGCCGCATGCGATCGACGAGATCGTCGATCGTCTCCTCCGGCACGTCGTAGATCGAGAGCACCCGGTCGAAGAGGGAGAGGGCCGTCTCGAACTCGGCGGGGATCACCTCGTCGGCACCGAGGCCCTTGAGTTCCTCGACCTCGAGCACGTATTCGGTGCGCACGAAGATCTGCACCGTCGGAGACAGTGTGCGGGCCACGCGGACGCTGCGGCGGCTGCTTGCCGCGTCGGAAATCGCGACCACGTAGGCACGTGCCCGGCAGATTCCGACGTGTTCGAGCACGGCGGCCCGCGTGCAGTCGCCGTAGTGGATGTCGAGCCCGAGCGAACGCTGGCGGCGGACGGTCTCCGGGTTCATCTCGAGGACGACGTGCGGCACGCCGAACTCGGCCAGGGCCGCGGCGAGATTGCGGCCGTTGAGCCCGAAGCCGGCGATGATGACGTGGTCGGTGAGTTGCGGCTGATCGTCGGCGGGGCCGGTGTCGGCCAGCCAGCGGCCCCACCAGCGGGTGCGGGACAGCCGGTCGAGCCATCCGGGAAGCGCCCCGGCCAGGAGCGGCGTGACGGCCATGGTGATCACGGCCGCGGCGAGAAAGGTCTGATAGTCGTCGCGGCTGAGCAGGCCCGCCTCCGCCCCCCGTGAACCGAGCACGAAGGAAAACTCCCCGATCTGCGCAAGCATCGCCCCCGCCAGCAGGCCGGTCCGCGGCGGGAATCCCGTGAGGATCGCCGGAATCGCCGTGGCGGCGGTCTTGACGAGGAGGATCGCGGCCACCGTGACCGCGACGAGGGCCGCATGGTCGATCAGGAAGCGGATGTCGAGGAGCATTCCGACCGAGACGAAAAACAGGCTCGCGAGCGTGTCACGAAAGGGAAGCACCTCCGTGAACGCCTGGTGGCCATACTCGCTCTCGGAGAGCACCAGTCCGGCAAGAAAGGCCCCCAGGGCCAGTGAGAGGCCGGCTTCGGCGGTGATCGCCGCCGTGCCCAGGCAGGCCAGCACGATCGTCATCAGGAAGAGTTCGCGGTTGCGCTGCCGCACCACCGCGTGCAGCACCCGGGGCACGGCGAATCGGCCCACGAGCAGGACCGCGGCCACGACGGCCAGGCCCGCCACCACCGCGGCGAACGGATCGAGAAAGAGCGGCGCGGAGTGGTGCGCCGCTGCGGCGGGAGTCTGCCCGTCCTCCGGCACCACTCCCGCGGCGCTGGCCAGCAGCGGCACCGAGAGCATGGCGGCGACGACGACGAGGTCCTGGAACAGGAGCACGGCGACGGCGATCCGGCCCGGGGGCGTCGCCATTTCGCCACGGTCGGAAAGAATCTTCAGCACGATGGCCGTGCTCGACATGGCGACGAGCATCCCGGCGAACACGGCCTGGGGGAGCGTGCCGAGATACCACCCCGTCGCCGCCGTCACCACCGCCGTCGTGCCGACGATCTGCGGCATGCCAATCCGGGCCATCGTCGGCAGCATGACGAGCAGCCGCGACAGCGAGAACTCGAGGCCCACCGTGAAGAGCAGCACGACCACGCCGATCTCGGCGAGGATCTCGACGACCTCGACTTCGGCGACGAGCGAGAGCCCGTAGGGGCCGACGACCACGCCGGCGACGAGCAGGCCGACGACGCTCGGCAGCTTCGCCTGCCCGAAGGCGAACACCACCGCCGCGGCGACCGCGAAGACGACGACGAGATCGATGAGGAACATTGTGACCGCCGCAGGGAAGCCGAGAGGGGGAAATGGAAAAGCCTAACTTCGACTTTTGCAGTTTTTCGGAGTGTATTGGATGTCACCCGTCGCGTAGGTCGGGGCATGGGCACCCCCGACCTACGCGACGGGTGACTT
>SXWC01000050.1 GCA_005789975.1 Planctomycetaceae bacterium | reverse complement strand
GTGCTCCCAGACGTCGATGCCGAGCAGCGGCGTGTTGCCGTGCATCACGGGGCTGTCCTGATTCGCGGTGCTCTCGATCAGGAGTTTCCCCTTGGGATCGGCCGAGAGCCACGCCCAGCCGCTCCCGAAACGGCCCATGGCCGCCTTGGTGAACTCCTCCTTGAACTTATCGAAGCCGCCGAACACCGACCGCACGGCCTCGGCGAGATGGCCGGCTGGTTCGCCCCCCTTGCCCTTGGCGAGCGACTCCCAGAAGAGCGAATGGTTGGCATGGCCGCCGCCGTTGTTGCGGACCACCGTGCGGATCGCCTCGGGCACCTTCTCCAGATCGGCGATCAGCTTCTCCACCGGCAGCGCGGCGAGGTCGGCGTGGCCTTCGAGCGCCTTGTTGACGTTGGTCACGTAGGCGGCGTGGTGCTTGTCGTGGTGGATCTCCATCGTGCGGGCGTCAATGAAGGGCTCGAGCGCGTCGAAGGCGTAGGTCAGCGGGGGCAGCGTGTAGGCCATGGGAGTGCTCCGAGAAAGAAAGAGACGACCGTTGATCGTGCGGGGGAATGTAGCCGACCCGGTTCGGGGCGGCAAATCGCCGGGGCCCCATGGCGACCGTGCCGGTGGGTACGGTTGGGGCGAACGTGCGTCGCACACCGGTGGTTCCGAACCTGCACGGCGTGCTTTCTCTCACGCCGCGACGACGCCCGCTCAATGCCCCCCGCCGTCATGGTCGAAGGACTGACAGCGGGAATCGACACCTCGGCGGCGGGCGGCCATGCCGTTCGGGGTGTCTCTGCCCGGTCCTGGCAAGGATTGCCGGGACGCCACCGTCATCGAATGGATTCGATCATTCCCATGTCCCTGAATGCGAACCAGCGCCGCGACCAGCGTCGCCGGCTGCTCGTCTCCTGGAAGCGGTCCTCCGATCCCGCGGAGGCTGTCGCCGCCGATTCACCGCGGTCGATGGCGGCCTACGATCCCGAAGCCCACCCGGAGAAGCAGCGGGGCCCGGCCACTCTCCTGCCCACCGGCATCGGGGGAATGTCGCTCGCGGTCGTCGCGATCCTCCTGCCGCTGGTGGCGGCGCTCGCCGCCGGGAACGCCGAGCACGTCTTCGGCCGGGCGGTCTTCAGTGGCGGCGGCAGGTTCTCCCGCACGCTCGCGGCGGCGGGTGCGGTCTTCGATCCGCGGACGGCGTCATCGCTGCAGAGCTGGCTGGCGCACATGTATCTCGTGGCCGCGGCCGGCGTGGCGGTCATCGTGCGACTGATGCGGCGGCATCGCCGCGACGACTACAAGGGACGGTTTCGCGCCTGGGGGTGGATGGCCGCGCTGTTCCTGATCGCCGCCTGCTCGTCGGTCGTCCCCGTGGGGGGGCTGTTCGGAACCGCGATGGCCGACGCGACGGGCGTGACGCTCGGGCCCGACGGTGCGGGCTGGTGGATCTGTCTCGCAGCAGTCGCCCTCACGGCCGTCACCCTCTGGGCCGTGCTGCCCCTGCATGAACGCGCGGCGACCGCCGCCTGGCTCCTTGCCGCCCTCGTTGCCTGGGCCGGGGCGGCGGCGGCGACCTGGCTGGCCGCGGGTCGCGACCGGATCGTGGTCGCGGGCCTCGCGGCCTGGTCGCTGGGCGCGGCCTTCGCGATGATCGCGATGCTGGCGGCGGCCCGGTCGGTGATCCGCGAGGTGCGGGGCCAGTGCGGCCGGACGACGAAACCGAAGGTGAAGTCTGCAAGGCCCGAGAAGCAGCGGCAGACGCCCGCCGTTTCCCGGCCCGGGGAGGACGACGAAACCGACGGCTCCGCGTTGGACGCGGATGAATCGGCGGCGGACGAGAGCGAGACGGTCTATGTTGACGGGTCGGAACACGACCAGCGACACCTGTCGAAGGCGGAGCGAAAACGTCTCCGCAAGCTCGCCCGCATGAACGGAACCGCTGCATGACCGTCCGCACCCGATTCGCACCCAGCCCGACCGGCTACCTGCACATCGGCGGCGTCCGCACCGCGCTGTTCATCTGGCTCTTCGCCCGGCGGCACGGCGGGCAGTTCATCCTCCGGATCGACGACACCGACGCGGAGCGAAACGTCGACGAGGCGCTCGAGCCGATCCTCTCGGGCCTGCGGTGGCTGGGGATCGACTGGGACGAAGGGCCCGGCGTGGGCGGTCCGCATGCGCCCTACTTCCAATCGCAGCGGGCCGCGGGTCATCGCGCCGCCGCGGAGCGGCTGCTCGCCTCGGGCCATGCCTACCGCGACTTCGCCCGCCCCGAGGAACTCGACGAGGAGCGGAAGGCCGCCCAGGCCGCCGGCAAGCCTTTTCTCTACAGCCGCCGGTTCGCGGCCTTCGACGATTCGGCGGCGGCGAAGTGGGCCGCCGAGGGCAGGCAGAGCGTGGTGCGGCTGAAGATGCCGCGGGAAGGCGTGCTCGTGATCGACGACGCCGTCCGTGGGCGGGTGGAGTTCGCCTGGGAACGCGAGCAGGATCACGTCATCCAGCGGGCCGATGGCTCCTGCCTCTATCACCTCGCGAGCGTCGTCGACGACAACGACCTCGCGATCACGCACGTGATCAGGGCCGAGGAGCATCTCTCCAACACGCCGCGACAGGCCTTCATCGCGCTCTCGCTCGGCTACGCCCTGCCGGCCTACGCACACCTGCCGCTCGTCGCCGAACCGGGCAGCCGCACGAAGCTCTCGAAGCGGAAGCTCGCGCAGTATCTGAAGAACGCCGACTTCAAGCAGATCTCGGAGCACGGCACGAAGATCGCGGAGCGAATCGGCTTGGCGCCCGAGGCCGACACCTTCAATCCCGTGATCGTGGACTTCTACCGGGAGGTGGGCTACCTGCCGTGGGCGATCGACAATTATCTCGCGCTCCTGGGCTGGTCGTACGACGACAAGACGGAGTTTTTCACACGTGAAGAACTGATCCGGCACTTCGCGCTCGACAGGATCAACTCGTCTCCGGCGAGCTTCGACCCCAAGAAGCTCTGGGCGGTCCAGGATCACTACATGGGTGAGCGATCGACCGACGAGAAGCTCGCGATCATGCTGCCGTTTCTCGTGAAGGCGAAGCTCGTGGCCGATCCGCCGCCGGCTGAGGCCGCGGCGACGGTGCGGAAGGTGATCGAGGCCTCGGGCGACCGGCTCAAGGTGGCCGGCGACGTGCTCGGCTACGCGGATTTCTTTCTCGTGGACGAGCCGCCGATGGACGAGGCGGCCGTGAAGCAGCGGCTCGCGAAGCCGGGCGTGGGCGGGCTGCTGCGGGCCTACGCGACGGCGGTCGAGGCGGTGGAGCCGTTCGAGCCGGCCCCGCTCGAGGCCGCGCTCAAGCACGTGGTCGAGGTGGCGGGCGTGAAAACGGGCGATCTCGTCCACGCCGTGCGTGTGGCGGTGACGGGCAAGACGGTGGGGCCGGGCCTCTACGACTGCCTGGCGATCCTCGGCCGCGAGAAGTCGCTCGTCCGACTCGCCCGGGCGCTGCCGCTTTGTGGTTGAGGGGGGCTGTGCCCATCCAGGCCGATGATGATTGACGAGGCCGGCGAGCGGGCTTATCACAGGCGGTCGATGTCTTCGGCGGCCACCCCCGGCCGCCCGCCCTCCCGGGAGTGAACCCCATGGCCCAATGGCCCGTGCATGCCCACATCGACGGCCCCAGCGTCATGATCGGGTTCGGCTCCATCGGTCGCGGAACGCTGCCGCTCATCGAACGTCACTTCACTTTCGACCGCTCACGATTCGTGGTGATCGACCCCGACGACCGCGACCGCGGCATTCTCGACAAGCACGGCATCCGGTTCATCCACCAGGCGGTCACCCCTGACCGCTACCGGCATCTGCTGGAGCCGCTGCTGACCGCGGGCGGGGGCCGCG
>SXWC01000049.1 GCA_005789975.1 Planctomycetaceae bacterium | reverse complement strand
GCACGCGTCGATCGGGTGACAGGCCGGACACACCGGGGTTTTCCACGGTCGGCTGACGCCGCGGCTGCCAGAGGCTATATTTCCGGCCTCAGGGCAGCGTAGCTCAGTTGGTTAGAGCACCGGCTTCATAAGCCGGGTGTCGCCGGTTCAAGTCCGGCCGCTGCTAGTAGAAGCCTCCGTCTCGCACGAATCCAACGCCGCGCACCACGCCGACAAGGCTTGGTACAACAAATCGCAACTCTGGGACCTGATCGCTCAGGGCCCCGAGGCATTCTTCGCCCGACACATCTCGGGCACGTGCAGCGCCGGGCAGATGTCCCATGGCACCTGACTTCCGACTGTTTGAAGTCCCCGCCCGGCATGGCGTGCCATTTCTCGTGCTCGGCGGACACGCGGTGAGTTTTCACGGCTATGTGCGCGCCACGGAAGACACCGACGTGCTCTGGGTGCGGTCGCCAGTGCGAGGCGCGATTGCTCGCCGCGCTTGAGGAACTGCAAGCCGAATACATCGGCAACGAGATCGCTCCGGCCACGGGGATCGAGCGCACCTACCCCGTCACAGCCTCGTTCATTCGCTCACAGCCGCTCATGATGCTCTGCACGTCTGCCGGTTTTGTCGACCTCTTCGATTACGTCCCCTACCATCCGGGGATGGCGGTGGCGTCGCTCCTCGCATCGAGTCCGGAGGCCGAAGGCGTCCGATTTATTTCGCTCGATTGGCTGCGGCGACTCAAGGCCGCTGCCGGAAAGCCCAAAGATCTTCTCGACCTAGAGAATCTACCCCCGGCCTGAAGCGTCGCGGAAATCGGGGACGGGGTCAGAGCGAAACGAGTTGCGGGCGAACCTAACTCCCGACCGCTGAATCGCTTTTATTCACTCCCGTCCCCAGTTTTCCCCATCTCGGCGACGGTCACCGGCGAAATTCATGCCACATCCGCTCCTGGCGATCCCGGAAACCGTCGGGGACGGTGAACTCGTCCGATGTCGCGCTGCCGTCGGGCTCGGGGAGCACCTCGAGAGTGTCGATGTCGGGAATCATCACGTCCTGCTTCTTGATCAGAGCCTCCAGCGCGCGGGGCGAAATCTTTTTTAGGCGTGGCAGGATCACCGTGCCGGGTGCGGTCGCCAGAATTCGGGCGACCTCGACCGCACGGGCTGGGTCGAATGCCGTGACCCCGTACAGATTGATGCCGTAGCGCAGGTTAGGCTGCTTGTGGCCGCGGGATACCAGCACCGCCAACCGGGCATCGTCGATCGACAGCGTCTTCACCGCATCAAGCTTTTCCTCCAGCGCCGTCACGGCGAGCGCGCGGGCTTTGAGGCTCGCGAGCGCCTCGGCGGCCTCGGGAGACAGGCCCGTCAGCCGGCGCAGATGCAAAGTCCGGCCCGCGAACGTGGCCAGCCCGGCGGCCGTCTCGGGCGTGAGCGACATCAGACCGTTGAGGACGAGGTGCTGCGCCTTTGACTTCCCGAGTTCCGCGGCGACTTGGGATGAGAGCGTCGTCATGCCGTCGAGCCATAGCCGATCGCCGCCGAATTCCGCCAGCGCTCGTGCCGACTCCGGTGCGAGGGACGTCACTCCACTCAGGCTGATCGACTCTCCGCTGAATGTCGCCAGCGCTCGTGCCGACTCCGGCGACAGGGACGTCACCCGATTCAGGTCGATGTCCGTTCCGCCGAATGCAGCGAGCCCACCGGCTTCCTCGGCGGACAAGGCGTCCAGTCCGGAGAGGCCCAAGATCTCACATCCACAGCGTCCGAGCGCGGTTGCGGTGCCAGGCGTGAGGCTCCTCAAGCCGTTCAGCCGCAGCGACTGCCCCTGGAACGCGGCCAGGGCCCGGGCAGCTTCCGGCGAGAGGCTCTGGACACCGCCCAAGGAAAGCCATTCGCCCTGGAACATCGCCAGGGCTGCCGCGACCTCGGGCGAAAGTGTCGCCACGCCATCGAGACATAGATACCTGTCTTTATGATCGGCAACCAACCCGGCGGCAAACTCGGGCGTGAGTTCCGTGATCTGCTTCGTTTCGGGCGGTGAGCCGTCCGCCGCGGCCGCGGCCACAGCCCCGCCGTGGAGCAGGCTCAGGGCGACGAACGACAGGAATGTGAGGCGATCCATCGTGATACCTGGCGGCCGAAGGCGGTTTGACCGGAAGTCTACGCGATTGCAGGCTCGGAATAGGTCGGCAAGTGACAGTTCGACGAGCGGCGGGCGAGCGGATTGGCCTTGTTTCACGCGGGCAGGTCAGCGTTCATCATGGCCGCAAACGTGGCGGCAAGGTTTGTCGCTTGGGCCGCGGATGGTAGCATCCGTCTACTCACTGCACTGTCTCGGGAGTCCGACGATGAATCCTCGCGTTCATTTCCTGTTTGCCAGCCTGGCTGCCATCGTGGCCGGGGGGGCTCTCTCCGCCCACGCGGCGGTCTACGACTACGCGACGACCACGGGCTATGCGGCTCTCACGTCGGGCACCACGGCGTCGGCGACCCTTCAGGGCAATGCGGTGACGATCAACACGGGTGTCCCCGGTGGCGGGATCACGCTCGGCACAGCCAAGCAGATCACCTTCGCCGGCGAGACGCCGCTCACCAACGTCAGCAATCCCGACTGGATCGCCGGCACGCGGAGCTTCTTCGAGGTCGGCTACCAACGCACCACCACGCCCGACAGCAGCGTGGCCATGGAGATCCTCTTCTCGCAGCCGCTGCCGGCGTCGTCGTACCTCGTGTTCGTCGACTTCGACGCCCGCGAAGTGCTCAACATCAGGGCGTACGACCAGAGCAGCAGCCTGATCGCAAACGGGGTGCTCACCTTTTCACGGCAGAACGGCAACACCCCTGACGGAGCCCTGCTCACCTACCCGACATGGAACACACTCGGGGGCTCCACAGGCTCGCTCGTCACCGGCACCTTCGCCACCACGCTCGATCCCGTGGTCAGCCTGCAGACGTCGGTGGGCATCAGCCGGCTGGAGTATGAATTCAACATGAATCCCACCGGCTCGGTCACGAGGAACGACTTGCAGTTCAACTTCGCAGTTCCCGTCCCCGAGCCCTCGACGCTTGCCCTCGCGGCACTTGGCGGCATCGGAGGCTTGGTCTGCCTCCGCGCCCACCGTCGGAAAGGGGTCAGCCGCGCGTCGCGACCCGCCGGGCCACGCGGGTAGCCGGCAGCATCGCCTTCAGACCGATCCCAGGTACGGTCACGGTCGCCCCGACCATGACCTCCCGCGAGATCGGCTCTGCCGCCCGCACTCGTGCCAGGCTCAGGGCATGCAACAGGGCGGCGGCACGGCGATCCCTTTCATGATGCTGTTGGCTGCGCCACTCGGGGCCTTACGGCGCTGTCTCGGGGTATGAGCTGGCGGTATGAGCGGGCAAGCCCACCCAAGACGATCATGAAACATGGCCCTGGTCGTGCTCGATCTGCATGGCGTGATTCCCCTATGATGGGTGTCTTCCCGACCCGTCAGGCGCCGAATCGCGAGATCCTCCATGCTGCTTGAATCATCGCTTCAGCAACGCCGCCGTACGAACCGCCCCGTGGGCGTGGTGGATGTGCTCGTGCGTTTCGGTCTGCCGGTGATCGCGTTGTCACTCCTCGGATTCACGCTCTGGTACGTGCGGCAGACACGATTCGTCACGAAGGACTCACCGCCACCGATCATGCCGGCAACGAGCCCGTTCTCGGACACGCTGGCCGCGTCCGGAATCGTCGAGGCACAGGGAGACAACATCTTCATCGGCACTCCCATGAACGGAATCGTCGTCGAGGTGTTCGTTCGCCAGGGAGACGACGTCGCCGTCGGAGCCCCGCTCTTCCGCCTCGATGATCGCGAGTTCCGCAGCGAGCTGGCCAAGGCACGGGCCGCGCTCTCGAGGTGCCGTGCGGAACTCGTCCGCCAGGAGGCCGAACCCCGCAAGGAGAAACTCCCGGCCCTATTGGCCGAGGTGAGCGCGGCGAAGGCGAACATGGATACGGCGGCCGACCTGGTGCGACGCGCCGAGCAGACGTTCGCCAACAAGGTCACGACCGAGGCGGAACTCATCGAGAAACGCGACCTTTTGAGAACGACCAAGGCGAAGTACGACAAGGCGGAGGCGGACTACAAGCTGCTCGCCGCAGGCTCATGGGAATACGACCGCGATGTCACGAAGTCGCAGATCACGGAGGCCGAGGCGGCCGTCGCGAGGATCGAGACCGACATCGAACGGCTTACCGTCCGGGCTATGGTGCAGGGCAAGGTGCTGCAGACCGACGTGCATCCCGGTGAGTTTGTCGGCAACACCCGCGGGGAGACACTCGTCACCCTGGGAAACGTCGATCGCCTGCACGTCCGGGTGGACATCGACGAGTACGACATCGCCCGCTTCAGCGAGGATGCCGTGGCCTATGCGGTGCCCCGGGGAAATCTCCAGCAACGCTACCCGCTGCAATTCGTCCGGGTTGAGCCGTTCGTCGTCCCGAAGAAATCGCTGACGGGCGACACGACCGAGCGAGTGGACACCCGCGTGCTGCAGGTCATCTACGAGTTCGATCCCCAGGGACGGCCACGACTTTTCGTTGGGCAGCAGGTGGAGGTCTTCATCGAAGCCGCCGCCACTCTCCCCGTGACAAGCGTCCCGTGACGAGCGTCCCGTCGTCAGGGCGCACGTGACCGCCCTGCGGGAAAAGCATGGGGATCCCGGACACGGCTGACCGTCGTCCTCACGAGGTTCGCCGGACGGCGGGCATCCCGGCGGCGGCTCAGGTGATCGCCTGCGGTTCCGTCTCGAGATCGTCCTCCGTCTCGGCTGCGGTGGCCAGCGACTTCGGCGGCCAGAACGCGACCGCCAATACCACCGCGGCGGCGAGCGCCATGAACGTCGGCCAGAGGAAGAGCGTCTTGTAGTCCACGACGTTGTCGGTGGTCAGCTTGCCCTGGAGGGGGATGAAGAGCCACTTGGCGGCCAGGTCGCCGAGCCCGAGCACGAGCAAGTTGAACAGGCTCTGGGCGCTGCTCCGCACGTCCTTCGGGAACGCTGCGTCGATGAAGATGTAGAGCGTGGCGAAAAAGAAGGCGTAGCAGATGCCATGGAGCACCTGCACCGCGATGATCACCCCCTGGTTCTCCGGCAGAAAGGCGAAAACCGCGAACCGGGCCGCATGCCCGAGGATTCCGAGGATCATCGTGGTCTTCCAGCCGAGCCGTGCGAGCACGGTGCCGAGCACCGCCATCGTGGCGATCTCCGCCACCTGGCCGATACTCATCACCGGCATGATCCACTCCGGCTTGATGCCGACCGTCTTGCTCTTGAGAAAGTCCCCGGCCATCACGAAGTAGCCGTTGTGAATCACGGCGTCGATGAAGGTCACGATGAAAAGGACCAGCAGAAACGGATGAGCCAGGAACTTGGCCGCCTTCAGCCAGGCCAGACCGTCGCCGGCAGCTGCCCGCTTGGGAGGCGTGTGCGGCAGCATCAGGCTGTAGGCCGCGAGTGCCAGCGAGGTGACTCCGGAGACCAGGAAGATGTTGCGGCTGGCGGCGACCGCTTCGGCCCCTTCCTTGCCCTGGAGCACGAAGTACAGCGGCCACGCCGCGAGGATCCAGCCGATCGTGCCTCCCATGCGCACGAGCCCGAACTCCTTCTGGGCGTTCTTCATGTGCGTGAAGGCGATCGAATTCGACACCGAGATCGTCGGCACATAGAGGAGCGAATGGAGGAGCATCAGGCCGAAGAAGACGGGAAACACGCCCAGCCCGGTCGCGGCGGCGATGTCGGTCGCCCAGTACATCCCGAGGATCGCCAGCCCGCCCACGAGATGGCTGAAGGCCATGAACTTCTCGGCCGCGAACGTCCGGTCGGCGAACTGGCTCGAGAAGAAGATGCCGACGATCGACGCGATCGCGAACGCGCTGCCGACCCAGGCGGTCTGCGGTTCGGTGAAGGCCAGGCCGTCCTTGCCCATGTAGCCCCAGATCAGCGGCAGCCACGCGCCCCAGATCGCGAACTCGAGCACCATCATCAGCCAGAGGCGGAACGTCGGGGCCTTGCGGGCAGCGGCATCGGTATGACTCATTTCAACTCCTGAATGCGGATGTCGCGAAAGTGTACCTCGTCGCCGTGGCCGAGAAAGCCGATTCGGCCCGTCGTGCGGGAGAGTCCGGGGTGCGGCTTTCCATCGGGGCTCGGCTTCCCGTCCCGATACGTCGCGGTGTCGGCATCCACGACCGTCTTGCCGTTGACCACGACCGTGACCCTGGAGCCACGAACCGTGACCTCCTCGGAGTTCCACTCCCCCACCGGCTTCAGGCAGTCCTGCTCGGCCGCGACCACGCCGTAGATCGAACCGTGCACCTGCCACGGCTTGAGACCGGCATATTTCGGATGCCCGTCGTCGAGGATCTGGATCTCCATGCCCTCGAAAGCGACGTCGCCGGCGACCGGAGCCCGGATGCCGAGGCCGTTGTTGGCGCCCGGCGTGAGCTTGAAGTCGAAACGAAGCACGAAGTCGCCGTAGTCTTTCGTCGTCAGGAGGTTGCCGCCGACGCCCGGCTTCGAGCGGATCTCCCCGTCAACGACAACGTGGCCGTCGAGGGCTCCCTGCCAGCCCGCAAGCGTCTTCCCATCGAACAGGGCGACGAAGCCCTCCTCGGGGCCGGCCTCCGCAGCCGCCGCGACCTCCCTGATCCTCATCTGCCGAAGCTCCACAGGGACCCCTTGCGACTGCCGACAAAGACACCCGGTCGCGGGCCCGCTTCCGGAACCACCCGACACCTCGCGGCCGTTCACCCAAGGCCGCAGCTCCCCGGCCACGGCTCCGGCTCCGATCGAGGCGACACCGACCAGACAGGCGGCGAGTCGCCGCCGGATTCGCTGCACCATGGCCGTCCCCCCTTTGCGAGAAAAAGATGCGAGAAAAAGAACCGTCGAGAGCCGCCGATCATGCCGGTCGCACCGGCTGCCCGCCCTGCGCGGCGCTCTTGTCGGCTGCGAAGATCACGTCGAACGTCCTGGCCGCCTCCGCCAAACCGGTCAGCGGCATCTCGCAGCCGGCGTCGAGAGCGGCGAAGAAGGCCTCGAACTGCGCCTGATACGGGTGGTCGCTCACGTCGCCCGAATCGAGCATCTTCATCGAAAGCCTGCTCCAGTGGCCCTTGTCGGCCTTGAGCTTCGCCGAGTGAAACCTGTCGTCGAGCAGGCTGCCCTCGCTGCCCACGAGGTGGGTGTGGAAGTAATAGGGCTGGAGGCAGTCCACGATGGCCGCGGTCTTGCCCACGGCCCCGTTCTTGAACTGCAGGATCGTCACGCTCGAGGTGTCGTACTCGTAGGGGGTGAAGACCTCGTTCGCCGACTTCGTGCTCAGGCTCGACACCGTCTCGACGTCGCTGCCCATGAGCATCAGGAGCGCGTCGAGGGCGTGGCAGCCGGCGGTGAGCAGCGCGCTGCCACCATCCTTCTTGCCGGTGTTCCAGCGATACTGCCCGTACCACGGGCCGATCCCGTGGTAGTAGTCGACCTCGCCGTAATGCACCCTGCCCAGAAGCCCCTCGTCGATCAGGGCCTTGGTCACCTGAAACTGGTTGGAGTAGCGGCACTCGAGACAGACGCAGCCCCTCACGCCGTTGGCCTTGGCCGCGGCGAGAATGTCCTGCACCTCCTCGGGGGTGTTGGCCATCGGCTTTTCGATGATCACGTGCTTCTTCGCGTTGGCCGCGGCCACCGCCTGATCGCGGTGGCTGCTGGGGTAGCTCGTGATGTCGATGACGTGCAGGTCGGGATCGGCGAGCATCGCATCGAGGCTCTGGTAGGCCTTGATCGAGCCGCCGTGCTTCGCCGAGAGTTCGGCCGAATCGAGCGGCCGCGACGAGTAGACGGCCGTGACCTGCCCCTGCGTGGTGGCATTGATCGCGGCGATGTGGGCCGTCGCCGCCCAGCCGTAGCCGCTGATCCCGACGTTGTATCGCTTCATCGTTCTTTCCGTGCCTCGATCCCGATCATGACTTATGGCGAACGAACCCCTCGATCGCCTCGTATTCCGGCAGACCGAGCCGGTCGTAGAGCCGGGCCGTGTCGCGGTTGCGATCCTCGGCCCGCTGCCAGAACTCCCGCGGGTCGGTCGGTCCCGGGAAGAGGGCGCGGTCCTTCTGGCTCTCGTGCTTGAAGATGGCCATCCGCTTCCGCTCGACCTCGTCGGGCGCCAGCGGCACCGCCATCTCGATCTCGTGGGGCTCCCACTCCTGCCACGCACCACGGTAGAGCCAGAGCTGGCAGTCTTTCGCCCACGGACGGTCCACGGTGGCCTCGAGCGCCCCCAGGACCGCGGCCAGGCAGACCCGATGGGTGCCGTGCGGATCGGAGAGATCGCCGGCGGCGTAGATCTGGTGCGGCTGAACCTCGTCGAGGAGTTTCACCGTGATCGCGATGTCGTCGGGGCCGATCGGCTTCTTGCGGACGCGACCCGTCTCGTAGAAGGGAAGGTCGAGAAAGTGGATGTGCCCGGGCTTCACGCCCGAATACCGGGCGCCGGCCCGGGCCTCCGTCCGGCGGATCAGGCCCTTCACGGCCTGAAGTTCGGCGATGTCGACCGTTCCCGGGGGCTTCTCCCTGAGATGCTGCCGGATCTTGTCGGCGATCTCGCTCGTCTTCGTGCCCACGCCGAAGGCTTTGCAGAACTCCTCGACGAAGTCCACGTGCCGGTCGGCCGACTCGTCCCAGACGGCGATGTTGCCGCTCGTCTGATAGGCGACGTGCACCTCGTGCCCCTGCTCGCAGAGCCGGATGAAGGTGCCGCCCATGCTGATGACGTCGTCGTCGGGGTGCGGGCTGAAGATCACGACCCGCTTGGGAAACACGTCGGAGCCGCCGTGCTGCCGTCGGGCGGTCCCCGGTTTGCCGCCGGGCCAGCCCGTGATCGTGTCCTGCATCGAACGGAAGACTTCGATGTTGATGTCGTAGGCCCGGCCGCGGCAGGAGAGCAGGTCCTGGAGGGAGTGCTCGTTGTAGTCTTCGTCGGTGAGCTTGAGGATCGGCTTGCCGAGCTTCAGCGACAGCCAGATCACGGCCTTCTTGGTGAGCTGGTCGGCCCACTCGAGCCCCATCGAATCGAGCGGCCCGACGACCCAGGGCGACTCGAAACGCGACAGCCGGG
Organism: Planctomycetaceae bacterium; assembly: GCA_005789975.1. The sequence goes on along the minus strand of SXWC01000049.1, from coordinate 10,365 downwards.
CGGCCGCCGCCCGGTCCAGCACGAATCGCGCATCGGGGTGCTGCTGGAGGGCGCTGGCCGAGACGTGGCTGCACGGCGGCTCCTCGACCGCCTTGCGGACGATCGGGGCCTTGTGTTCGCCGAAGGCGAGGAGCACGACCCGACGGGCGGCGAGAATGGTGCCGACCCCCATCGTGATCGCCTGCCGGGGCACGTTCCACTCGCCGAAGAAATCACTGGCGGCGTCCGACCGGGTGACGCTGTCGAGCGTGATCAGCCGGGTGCGGCTCTCGACGGTGCTGCCCGGCTCGTTGAACCCGATGTGGCCCGTGCGTCCGATCCCGAGGATCTGCAGGTCGATGCCGCCGGCCTCGCGGATCTTCTCCTCGTAGGCCACGCAGGCCGCCGGGATGCTCTCGCGGGCCAGTGTGCCGTCGGGAATGTGGATCGATTCCAGGGGAATGTCGAGGTGGTCGAAGAGATGCTCCCGCATGAAGCGGTGGTAGCCCTGCAGGGCATCGGTCGGCATCGGCCAGTATTCGTCGAGGTTGAACGTCACGACCGTCTTGAAGGTCACCCCTTCTTCCCGGTGCAGCCGGATCAACTCGTCATAGACGCCGACGGGCGTGCTGCCGGTGGCCAGGCCGAGCACCGTCCGCTTGCCTGCGGCGGCCCGTTGCGTCACCAGGTCCGCGATCTCGCGGGCCACCGCCCGGCTGGCGTCGCCCGGCTGGTCGTAGACGGTGACCGGCAGCCGCTCGACGGTGGTGATGTGCGGCAACGGTCCGCGATAGATCGGCGACGAGGCCACGACTTTCGACGAGGTGGACATCGAGACTCCTTTTCACGACATGACGTTCACGGCGGGATGATCCCGTGGCCGTGCGAGGCTAGACGAGTTTGGTCTTCCCGGGGATGGCGTGCTGCGGTTTCGGCAGGGCCGACTCCCAGGTCAGGCCTTCGGGGAAGAGGTCGAGCTTCGACTCCTTGGTCGCGAAGTCCCACGTGACCCGCTGGCCGGTGTAGGCCGCCATCCGCCCCATCACCGCAACCATCGAACTCTCGGCCATCTGCCGCAGTTCGACGATCGGCTTGCCGGCCCGGACCGAGTCGATCAGATCCTTGTGCTCCTGCTTGTAGGCATCGGCGATGCTGCCCGCCATCTCCCAGACCTGTTTTCCACCGCGGTCCACGATGCGTGAGCCGCTGCTGATGGCGCCGATGAAACAGGTGCCCTTCGACCCATAGATGGCGCTGCCGTTCTCGTTGGCCGCGCCGGGGATCTGCCGGCACTCGAAAGACACGAGTCGATTGTCGGAATACTCGTAATCGACGCTCATGCTGTCCCACATTTCGCTGTCGGCAGGCCGGGTGAAACGGCCTCCCGCACCGAACGCCGACACGGGATTGCCCCCCATCGCCCAGTTGATGGCGTCGAGGTTGTGGACAGCCTGCTCGGCGATCTGATCTCCGCTCAGCCAGATGAAGTGCATCCAGTTGTTCATCTGATACTCGGCGTCGCTCATGTCTTCCTGCCGGGCCCGATACCAGATGCCCGACGAGCAATAGCGGGTGGTGGCACCGATCACGTCGCCAATCGCGCCCTGGCGAATCTGCTCCACGGCGCCGATGTAGTTTGCCTGCCGGCGATACTGCGTGCCGCAGACGATCGCCGTGCCCCCGGCCACGGCCGCGTCGTGGGCCTCCAGGCAGATCCGATACCCCGCCGGATCGACGCACGCGGGCTTCTCGGCGAAGACATGCTTGCCCGCCTCCACCGCGGCGCGGACGTAACGCGGGCGAAAGCCGGGCGAGGTGGTGATCAGCACGACATCGACGGCCGGATCATCGAGCACCCGCTTGTAGCCGTCGAGGCCGCCGTACATCCGCGAATCGTCGAGGTCGATCTTGTCGGGATGGGCCTCCGTGATCGCCCTCCGCATGGTGGCGCACCGCGACTCATAAAGGTCGGCGGCCGCCACGAGCTTCACCCCGTCGTTGATGGTCAGGGAGTCGTTGATCGCCCCGCTCCCGCGGCCGCCACAGCCGATGATTCCGAGCCGCAGCGGCCGCGACTCCTCCGCGGACGCCCGCGACGAGTGGACCATCAATCCGGCCGCCACCCCGCCCGCGGCCGCGGCCGAGACGAAAGAGCGGCGCGACACGGTGCCGGAAGCCCCGCCGCACGAGGGCTGGTCGATCGACTGAATGGGGCTTGTCATTCGTGATGGCTCCTGGCGAGTCTGCGACGGGCCGGCTCTTCAAGACACCGCCCCCCGAACTCGGAGGGACGGCTGAATCGCCACAGCATGCGCAAAAGTGATGGATACTGTCTAATGAGTGTACCTGCGGCGGCCGCTCCCCTTCGGTTCGTCCAGAGAGCGGCCGCGACGCGCCGCACCGACCCTCCCCCCACCCCCGCCGCTGTTCGGCGATCCAGGATCGAGAGAGGATTTCCCATGCCGTCTTCGAGCGTGAAGCCAGGCTGCCAGTTCGCGAGCGACAACACCGCCCCCATGAGCACCGGGGCCTGGGAGGCGCTCGTCCAGGCCAATCGCGACTGCCAGTCGAGCTACGGCGACGACCCGTGGACGGCCCGGGCCTGCGACCTGATCCGCGAGATCTTCGAGTGCCACGCGGAGGTGTTTTTCGTCTTCAACGGCACGGCCGCCAACTCGCTGGCCCTGGCCGCCATGTGCCAGTCGTACCACGCCATCCTCTGCCACGAGGTCGCACACGTTGAGACCGATGAGTGCGGGGCGCCAGAGTTCTTCTCCAACGGCACGAAGCTGCTCCTGCTTCCCGGCGACGCCGGGAAGCTCACGCCCGCCGGGATCACCGACGCCGTCGAGCGGCGTCGCGACATCCACTACCCGAAGCCCCGCGTGGTGAGCGTGACCCAGGCCACGGAACTGTCGACGGTCTACTCCATCGACGAGTTGGCGGCGATCAGCGAGACCTGCCGCCGCCACGGCCTCCGGCTGCACATGGACGGCGCCCGGTTCGCCAATGCGGTGGCCGCGCTCGACGCCCCGCCGCGGGAGATCACCTGGAAACTCGGCGTGGACGTGCTCTGCCTCGGCGGCACGAAAAACGGCATGGGCGTGGGTGACGCCGTGGTGTTCTTCAACAAGGCCCTTGCCGAGGAGTTTGCCTACCGCTGCAAGCAGGCCGGACAGCTGGCCTCGAAGATGCGCTACCTGACGGCCCCGTGGGTGGGCCTCCTCGAAAATGGCTCGTGGCTCGAAAACGCCCGCCGCGCCAACGCGGCCGCGACCCGACTGGAGCAGGGCTTCCGGGGAATCTCCGGGATCGAGGTCATCGGGCAACGACAGGCCAACGCCGTCTTCGCCCGGTTGTCCGACGACCTCGCCGCGGCGCTGCGGCTCAAGGGTTGGAAGTTCTACAACTTCATCGGTTCCGGCGGCAGCCGGTTCATGTGCTCGTGGGCCGTCACCGACGCCGACGTCGATGCCCTGCTCGCCGACGCGAGGGACGCGGCCGAAACGACCCGTTGACGCCCCGCCCGACCCCCGCCCGACCCCCCTCACGGCGAAACGGATCCCGGCAGCGACAAACACGCCACGGCAGACTGTCGGCATGAAAGACCCTCACATGGCGAACGTGTTCCGCGGCCGCATCCTGGCGGCCGCCTGTATGCTCTTCGTCATGGCCGCCACCGCGACGCTTCGAGCAGATGACGACAATCCCCTGGTCGGTCCGTGGTCCGGACCATTCGGCGGCGTGCCCCCGTTCGATCGGGTGCGGGTCGAGCACTTCGAGCCGGCACTTCAAACGGGCATGGCCGAACAGCGGGCCGCCGTCGAGCGGATCGCCGCCGACCCCTCCCCGCCGACGTTCGCCAACACCGTCGCCGCCTACGAGCGGTCGGGCCGCACGCTCGACCGGGTGATGACGGTCTACGACGTCTTCTCGGGCACGATGAGCGACGAAGACTTCCGGGCCGTCGAACGACGGATGGCACCGACGCTCGCCGCCTTCCGGGACGAGATCGTGCAAAACGGGCGATTCTTCAGCCGCATCGCCGCGGTGCACGCAGCGGCGGAGTCGAGCGGCCTCAAGCCCGAACAACGACGGCTCACCTGGCTCCACTTCACGAATCTCGTGCGGAGCGGAGCGCGGCTCGACGCGGCGGCCAAGATCGAACTCTCCGCGATCAACCAGGAACTCGCCACGCTCCACACGGGATTTTCCCAGAACGTTCTCGCCGAGGAGAACGACACGGCGGTCTTCCTCGACGCCGAGGCCGACCTCGCCGGCCTGCCCGAGACGGCGCGGCGTGCCGCGGCCGAGGCGGCCGAAGAACGCGGCCGGCCGGGGCGGTGGGCGATCCCCAACACACGGTCCACCGTCGAGCCGTTTCTCTCGTTCGCCGATCGCCGCGACCTCCGCGAGCGGGTGTGGCGGATGTTCATCGACCGCGGTGACCGCGGCGGAGCCACCGACAACAACGCCATCGTGGCGAAGATCCTCGGCCTGCGCGCCAGACGGGCGAAGTTGCTGGGCTTCGCGACGCATGCCCACTGGCGGCTCGAAGACTCGATGGCCAGGACGCCCGAACGTGCGGTCGAGTTGATGGAGGCCATGTGGCGGCCGGCCGTGGTCCGGGTCCGCGAGGAGGTGGCCGACATGCAGGCCATCGCCGATGCCCACGGGGCCGGAATCACCATCGCGGCTTGGGACTACCGCTACTACGCCGAGAAGGTCCGCAAGGCGAAGTACGACCTCGACGAAGCGGAACTCACGCCCTACCTCCAGCTCGACAACCTGCGGGACGGCATGTTTCTGGTGGCGGAGAAGCTCTTCGGCCTGCGGCTCGTGCCGGCGGCGGCGGGAACCGTTCCCGTCTACCATCCCGACGTCCGGGTCTGGGAGGTGCGCAACTTGGCGGGCGCGACCGTCGGACTCTGGTACTTCGATCCCTTCGCCCGCACGGGCAAGCGGTCGGGGGCGTGGATGAGCGACTACCGGGCCCAGGAGCGGTTCGACGGCGAGGTGCTGCCGATCGTCTCCAACAACTGCAACTTCGTGAAGCCGGCGGAGAAAGAGCCGGCGGTGGTGAGCTGGGACGACGCCACGACGCTGTTTCACGAGTTTGGCCACGCGCTCCACGGCCTCTGCTCCGACGTCGATCATCCCTCGCTGTCCGGCACGCGGGTGGCCCGCGACTACGTCGAACTGCCCTCGCAGCTTCTCGAACACTGGCTCTCGACGCCGGAAATCCTCGACCGGTTCGCCGTGCACCGTGACACGGCGAAGCCCATTCCGTCCGATCTGGTGGCCCGGGTCCAACGGGCGGCGACGTTCGGCGCCGGCTTTCGCACCGTGGAGTTTCTGGCGAGCGCGATCGTCGACATGAAGCTCCACCTCGCGGGTGACACGCCGATCGATCCGGAGCGGTTCGAACCGCAGACGCTCGAGACCCTCGGCATGCCGGTTGAAATCGTGATGCGGCACCGCACCCCGCACTTCAACCACATCTTCGCGGACGACGGCTACTCGGCCGGCTACTACAGCTCTCTCTGGTCGGACATGCTCACGGCCGACGCCTGGGAGGCTTTCACCGAGGCGGGCGGCGCCTGGGACGCGGCCGTCGCGGAGCGGCTCCGCCGCCACGTGCTCTCGAAGGGCAACACGATCGAGCCTGAAGAGGGCTACCGGGCCTTCCGCGGCCGGGATCCGTCGATCGACGCGCTGATGCGGAAACGCGGCTTCGCGGTTCCGCGGTAGCCCGGGACACGTCCGGCGGGTGGCGAACAATCGCAGGCGGGGCAGGTTGGGCAACCGCCGGGCCGCCGGGGCACACTCCCCCTGTTCCTCAGACTGCCGGGGCCACTCACCGCCGGAATCTCCGGGTGAGGCAACATGAACGGCCGCCGCTGGAAATGCCGATCTCAGCGCTGGTCCGGCCAACCGTCGCGCCACCCCTGACTCCATGAACGTCCGAATTCGTGAACCCCTGACCGCATGACCACCGCGCTCAAGCTCCGGCTCGGTTCGTCCGGCGTCATCTGCCTGACACTCGTCTGGTTGCTCGCGCTCGTCTCTCCGCTGGCCGCCGAAGACTGGCGGCCGACGACGGCGGCCCTGCAGGTCGCCGAGCCGGGGATCATGCTCGGCGCCGACCAGCAACCACCCGCCGCCCTGGCAATCGACGCAGCGGCGGTGGCCCCGCCCGACCGCCCCGCACCGCGGACCCTCGCCGAGTTCGTCGCGCTCGCCGAGCAGAGCCATCCGAGGCTCCGCGCCGCCCGCGCGGCCGTCGAAGCCAGCCGCGGCAAGGCCGTGCAGGCCCGGCTCTATCCCAATCCCATGCTGGCGGCGGGTTCGCCGCAGATCGCCGGACCGGAGAGTCAATGGAGCTACTTCGCCACCCAGGACGTCGTCACGGCGGGCAAACTGCGGCTCTCCCAGCAGGCGGCACTGCGGGAGGTTCAGAAGGCGGAGTATGAACTGATCCGCGCCCGCTTCGACGTGCTCACGGAGGTGCGGCAGAGCTTCTACTCGCTGCTCGTGTCGCAGCGGCGGGTCGAGATCTACACGCTGCTGCTGAACATCGCCAAGCGGTCGTACGAGATCGGCAACGCCCTGATGCAGGCCGGCGAGGGGACGAAGGCCGACCTGCTCTTCTGGAGCATCGAACGCGACCGTTCCGAAGTCCGCCTGCTCAATGCCGCGGTCTACATCGAGACGGGCCGCCGCCAGCTCGCGACCGCGATCGGCCTGCCCCGCGCCGACATCGGGCCGATCGACGCCGACCTCTTCCAGAAGATGCCGTTCTTCGACCTCAAGGACCTGCAGGAGGCGGTCGTGCAGGCCAATGCGAAACCGCGGGCCGCCGAGGCCCAGGTCGCGCAGGCCCAGTGGGCCCTGGAGCGGGCGGTCGTCGAGCCGATCCCCAACATCAACCTCCTCGGCGGCTATCAGCGGCAGGTCGGCCCGGCCCAGGAACAAGGCCTGGTGCAGGTGATGATGGAGGTGCCGCTCTTCGACCGCAATCAGGGCAACATCCGTTCCGCCCGCGCGGAGATCGCGAGCTCGCGGGCCGATCTCCGCACCATCGAGCTCGACCTCGCCGGCCAGACGGCGCAGGTCGTGGCCAGCTACCGCACATCCCAGCGGCTCGTCGAATGGTACGAGCAGTACATCCTCCCGAAGGCCCAGGAGACGGTGCAGCTCACCCAGCAGCTCTACGCCCGCGGCGAGGTGACGTTCCTGAGCCTGCTCCAGGCCCAGCGGACGCTCACCGAAACGGAACTGGCCTTCGTCGACGCGCAGGCCGATCGCTGGAGCAGCGCCGTCGCGATCGCGAGCCTCCTGCAGCTCGAGAACTTTCCGCCGCCGCCCGACTCACCGGCCGCGGTGCCGCCGCCCCTGGGCGGCCTCGACAACGTGCCGCCCCGCGATCCAAACCCGCCCCCGCGAATCGTCCCGCCGCCGGAGGCCGTCAATCGGCCCGCGCCGGTGGCACTGCCTTCGCCATAGAATCCGAGAGCCTGATCCCCGCCACGGTCTTCAGGTGCCGGATCTCCTTTCCCAGGGCCACATGACGTCACCGACCCAACCTGTCGCCGAGCAGTCAGCCACGGGCCGCGGCACCGGCCGGGGCCGCGGGCTGGTTTCCCGGCTCGCGTCCCTGTCACGCGGGCTGTCCGGCATCGTCTTCCTGACACTCGGCGGATTGGCCTGGTGGTGGCTGACCACCCATCATTTCTCCGGCACGGACCACGAGTCTCCGTCGCCACGCGAGGCTCCGACGGCGGGTGACTCGACACCGGGGGGCGGCAACGCGGTCGTCACCCTGCCCGCCACCGAGGCCGCCCGCGGCGAGATCAGCCTGGGAACGGTCGAGTCGCGGCCGCTGCGGGAACGGATCACGGTGCCCGGACGGCTCGACTACGACGAGAGGAGCCGGCTCGACTACGAGTCGCCGGTGGATGGCATCGTGTCGAGGATTTACGTGCAGGTGCGGCAGCGGGTCGCCAAGGGCGATTCTCTCGCCGAAGTCTCGAGCCCGGAGGTCGGCGTCGCCCGGGACGAGGTTCGGCGACGGGAGGCCGACCGTGCGATCGAACAGAAGGCGGCCGACTGGTCGATGGAAATCGCCGACAACGTGCAGGCCCTGCTCACCGCGCTGGCTGATCATCCCCCGCTGGAAAAGGTGGAGAAACTCTTCGACGGACGCCTGCTGGGCGACTACCGCGAGAAGATCCTCGGCGCGTACTCCAAGTTGCTCTACGTGGAGAAGGTCCATGCGGGCACCAGGCAACTCGGCGACGAAGGCGTGCTCTCGGGCCGCATCGTGGAGGAGCGGACGAGCAACCTCGAGATGGCCAAAGCCAGCTTCACCGGCGTCTGCGAGCAGGCCCGCTTCAACACGCTGCAAGACAGGGACAAGGCGCGGGCGGCGCTCGAACAGGCCGACCGCCTCGTGCAGGTCTCGAAGGAGAACCTCCGCAACCTCGTCGGGAGCCGGCTCGAGCCGGAGGTCGCCGAGTCGGTGGCGAAAGGGGATGACGACGGCTCCGGGGAGAAAAGCCTCAGCTCGATCGGGCTCCGCACCCCGTTCGACGGGATCGTGGAGGACGTTTTCGTGAGCCGTGGTGAACGCGTGCAAAGCGGCGAACGGCTGTTCGTCGTGGCCGACACGTCCAATCTCTGGGTCCGTGCGCAACTCCATGAGAAGCAGTGGACGACGGTCGAACTGACCGAGGGGCAGGAGGTGACCGTCGTGGTGCCCGGGGCCGCCGAGCATCGCACCACCGCGGTCATCCATCACGTGGGGGCGACGGTCGAGGCCGAGTCACGCAGCGTGCCCATCGTGGCGGTGCTCAAGAACGACGACGCCCACTACAAGCCCGGCATGTTCGTCTGGGTGGAGCTGCCGCAGGGCGCGGTTCACGACGGCCTGGCCGTGCCGGCGGCCGCCGTGATGCGGCACGAAGGCAAGTCGTTCGTGTTCGCGCCGGCGGGCCCCGACACCTTCCGGCGACTCGACATCGACACCGGCATCGAGACGGAAGACCTCGTGGAAGTCACCCGCGGGCTCGAGGCCGGCCAGCAGGTCGTGGTGCAGGGAGCCTTCCTCCTCAAGAGCGAGCTGCTTCTCGAGGACGAGGGCTGATCGGCCGGTTCGAAGCGTCATTCACCGTGGGAGATCGGCCGTGCTGTCTGGCCTCATCGACTGGTCGCTGTCGAACCGCGCGCTGGTGATCGCGGTGTTCGTGCTCATGGCGCTCGGGGGCGTCTACGCGGCCACCCAGATCCCGGTCGATGCCGTGCCCGACCTGGTCAACATCCAGGTGCAAGTGGTCACGGAAGCAGGCTCGCTTCCGCCACTGGAGGTGGAGCGACTCATCACCTACCCCGTCGAGTTGGCGATGAGCGGGCTGCCCGACGTCGAGGAACTGCGGAGCGTCTCCCGGCTCGGGATCTCGCTGGTGACGATCGTGTTTCGCGAGGGAACGGACATCCTCACGGCCCGCCAACTGGTCGCCGAACGGCTGCCCGCGGCCCGCGCGGGCATCGCATCGGCGGACGCGGACCCGCAACTCGGCTCCCTGAGCACGGCCCTCGGCGAGGTCCTGCAGTTCGAGGTGACCGGACCGAAGCACAGCCTGATGGGTCTGCGCAGCATCCTGGAATGGGACATCGCCCCCGTGATGCGGACCGTGCCGGGCGTCACCGACATCAACAGCCACGGCGGCTTCGCCAAGAGTTACCAGGTGCAGATCGACCCCGACCGGATGTCGTCGCACGGCATCTCGCTCGGCGAGGTGCTGGCCGCACTCGACCGCAACAACACCAGCACCGGCGGCGGCTACGTCGTCAAGAACGGCGAGCAGCGGTTCATCCGCGGCGAGTCCCTGCTCCGTGACGTGGACGACATCGAGCGGGTGATCGTCCGCAGCCCGGCCGGGGGAGTGCCCATTCTCATCCGCGACATCGGCGTCGTGACGATCGCGCCGCTCGTCCGCCAGGGCGCCGCGACCCGCGACGGCCGCGGCGAGATCGTGACGGGCATGGTCATGATGGTCCGCGGGGAGAACAGCCGCCGCGTCGTGACCGCCGCCAAGGAGCGGCTCGAGGAGATCCGCCGCACGCTTCCCGCCGGCGTGGACCTCGAAATCGTCTACGATCGCTCGGACCTCATCGCCCGCACGCTCGACACCGTGCTCCACAACCTCGCCGAAGGTGGGCTGTTCGTGATCGGTGTCCTGCTCGTGCTCCTCGGCAACGTGCGGGCCGGGCTGATCGTCTCGCTGGCGATCCCGCTCTCGATGCTCTTCGCCGCCAACCTGATGTGGGCCGTCGGCATCCCGGCGAGCCTCATGAGCCTCGGGGCGATCGACTTCGGCCTCATCG
>SXWC01000048.1 GCA_005789975.1 Planctomycetaceae bacterium | reverse complement strand
GTCCACCCGGCCCGGCGCGCCCACGAGGCCGGTCGCGTCGATCGTCTCGTCGGCCTTGCCGATCGGCTGGCCGCCGCCGTGGCCGATCGCCACCACCTGCCCGTCGCGGACGAGCACGTCGTCGATGCGGTCGATGTTCTGCGACGGGTCGATGACCCGGCCGCCGCGGATGAGGAGCGTGGCCATCAGTTGATCCTCGCGTGGTGGGAATGGTCCTCACGGCCCGGCCGGGAGTCGGCAGCGTCGGGCCGGGGGCCACAGGTCAGCCAGAGCACCGCCATCCGCACGGCGAGGCCGTTGGCGACCTGGCCCAGGATCAGCGACTGCGGGCAGTCGGCCACCTCCGCCGTCACCTCCACGCCCCGGTTGATCGGGCCGGGGGCGAGGATCAGAAGATCCTTCTTCGCCCGCTTCAGCCGTTCGCGGGTCATGGCATAGAGATGGGCGTATTCGCGGACCGACGGGAAGGGCCGGGTGTTCTGCCGTTCGAACTGGATGCGAAGCAGGTTGAGGACGTCGCACCGGGGCACGATCGCGTCGAGATCGTGCGAGACTTCGACGCCGATCTCCCGCCAACGTTCGGAGACGAGCGTGGGCGGACCACAGACGATCACCTTCGCCCCGAGCTTCATCAGGCCCCAGAGGTTGGAGCGGGCCGTGCGGCTGTGGGCGATGTCGCCGACGAGGCCCACCGTCACGCCCGTCAGATCGCCGAGCCGTTCGCGGATCGAGAAGATGTCGAGCAGGCCCTGGGTGGGGTGTTCGTGTGGTCCGTCACCGGCGTTGATCACGCCCACCGAGAGGTGCTGGGCGAGGAGGTGGGGCGTGCCCGGAGTCACGTGCCGCACGACCACGGCATCGATCCCCATCGCCTCGAGATTCTTCGCCGTATCGATGAATGACTCGCCCTTCGAGAGGCTGCTCGACGAGGCGGAGAAGTCGACGACGTCGGCGCCGAGCCGCCGGGCGGCCAGTGCGAAGCTCGTCTTGGTTCGCGTCGAATTCTCGAAGAAGAGGGTGACGACCGTCGTGCCGGCGAGCACGGCCAGCTTGCGACGGCAGCCGTCGGTGGCCTCCTTGAACAGCGTCGCCGTGTCGAGCAACGTGCGGATTTCGTCGGGAGTGAGCCGCTCGAGGTCGAGGAGATGACGGTGCTTCCAATGGGGAGGCACGGCTTGCTGAACGAGCGTCGGGGTGGTCATGCGTGTCGGGTCCATGCTGGGCCGGCGTCGCGCACCCCCCGGAAGGGGTGCGCGCGGGAATGCGATCGGCGCGGAAGTTTAGCAGACTCCCGCGTTTTTGCGGGGCCGGGCCGGCGCGGACGCTTGGCCTTGCTCCGCCCGCCGAACGGTCCCTACCCTTCCCGCCGCATCGAATGGAACTCTGTTTCACGGGCTGGGCGGCATTCGAGTACACCAAGCATGAACAGCATCTTCTGGTCGGTTCGCGGCGGTCGGCTGGCCCTCGTCTTGCTCCTCGTCCCGATCGGGGGCGGCTGCACGTCCGCCATCAGCACGGCTTATCTCCGCGAGACCCTCTGGGACTTCGCCGAGCACGCGTCGGAGACCGATCCTGAGCCGTCGGCCGCCGCCGACACGGCCGGCACCACCGACTCCAGTTCGACCTCGACCGCGGATGAAGCGGTCGATGAGGAGCGCCGCAAGGCGGCGATCGACGAGGCCGTGGCCCGCGTCAAGCGGCTGGGCCCGCTCGACGACGCCACGCGGGCGACGCTCATCGAGACGCTGCAGCAGACACAGCAGGAAGACTGGCCGGTGGTCGTCGAGGCTTTCGCATCGACGCTCGAGGAGATTTCCGCCTCCGATGCGGCGGCCGAGGAAGTCGTCGATCGGGCCGGGGTGGAGGTCATTCCCGCCTCGCATGTCGCCGCGAAGGCCGATCTCGACGCGGCCGCCATCGACGTCCAGGTCGCGCCGGTGGCTGAAGCCCCGGCGAAAGTCGAGGCCGACGGGGCCGGGCAGGCGTCCGCCCTGCCGCCGGTCGTGCCGCCCGTCCTGGTGCCGCAGGCCGAAACGGAATCGGCTCCGGCCGTGGCGACCCCTGCGGAACCGCCACCGGTGGCGCTCTCGCTCGGCAACGCCTGCTTCGCCTCGCGGGTTCAAGGCTGGGGCGTGGTCGACAGGTTCACGGAAAGCCGGTTCCAGCCCGGGCAGGAGGTGATCGTCTACTTCGAGCTCGACAACCTCACCGCCGGTGAATCACCGGCCGGCCACACGACCTGCATCGACGCGAAGTTCACGCTCTACTCTGCCGACGATCGCATCGCCCACGAGTGGAGCTTCGAACCGCTGGCCGAGACCTGCCGCGCGCAGCGGCGCGACTACTTCGCGAGGTATGTGATCACGCTTCCCGCATCGCTCCCCGCCGGTCCGGCGCGGATCGAAGTGGCCGTCGTCGACACCCTCGCCGGGACGACGGCCCGGGCCACGCTGCCCCTCGAGGTCGATCCCAAAGCCGCCCCGTAGCGGGCCGGCCGCGGAAATCGCCACGCTCGGGCCCGTCGCGGGCCGTTCGCGCGGGGAGGCCGGGCTCCTGCGGCCGCCATGGAGACGTGGGCACGGATACGATGTCGTCCGCGGGCCGCGGCGAGCAGTGGCCCGGTCGCCGGCGAGGCAGCCCGTGTCGATCCTCCGCACAGAAGCACTCGAGAAGACGTTCGGCGGCGCCGGCCATGGGGCGGCGGTCGCCGCCGTCCGTGGCGTGGACCTCACGGTCGACGGCGGTGAGTTCGTGGCCGTCACCGGTGCCTCGGGCTCGGGCAAGAGCACATTGCTGCATCTGCTCGGCGGGATCACCCGACCCACCGCCGGCCGCGTGCTTCTCGAAGGTGTCGATCTGGCCACGCTCGACGACGACGCCCTGGCGGCCGTGCGACGCCGGCGGATCGGCTTCGTCTTTCAGCGCTACAATCTGCTGCCCGAACTCTCGCTCCTGGAAAACGTCGCGCTGCCGCTCGTGCTCGACGGCGTCGGCCATGCCGTTGCGGACGCGGCGGCCAGGGAGGCGCTCGAGGCGGTCGCCATGGCCCACCGCGCGGGGCACCGTCCCGATGAGCTCTCCGGCGGCGAGCAGCAGCGGGGCGCGGTCGCCCGGGCTCGGGTGACCGGGCCCGCGATCGGGCTCGCCGACGAGCCGACCGGTGCCCTCGACACCACGAACTCCGCCCGGATCGTCGAGCTCCTTCAGCAACTGGTCGCGGATCGGCGGCAGACCGTGATCCTCATCACGCACGACCCGTCGGTGGCCGCGGCCGCGGGGCGGGTCGTGAGCATGCGCGACGGGCGGATCGAATCGGATTCGTCCCGCGGAGACGCCTCCCGATGAGGCTTCGCACCCTGCTCGTCCGGCAGTGGCAGAACCGCCCGGGGCGGGCCGTCGCCGCGGCGGCCAGCGTGGCCGTGGCCGTGGGCGCGGTGGTCGCCACCTGGGCGGCCGCCGACGCCTCGCGTGCGGGCTACCGTCGGCTCACCGAGACGATCGCCGGCGTGCCCTCGATCGACATCACGGCGCGGGACGGAGGACGGTTCGACGCGGCCCTCGTCCCCCGGGTCGTCGATCTGCCCGGCATCCGCGCGGCGGTGCCCCTCTTCTACCGGCCGACGCTCCTCCGCGTGGGCGGCAGCAGGCTGCGTGAGGTGGCCGTCGGGGTGGATGCGGCGGCGCTCGCCGCGGCTGGCCTGCTCACGCTCGAGTCGGGCGAACCCTGTCGCGAAGACGACGAGGTGGTCCTCGACGCGACGTTCGCCAAGGGGCTCGGGGTCGGGGTGGGGGACGAAGTCCTGTTTTTCGCACGGCGGCGGATCGCCCGGATGCGGATCACGGGCCTCGCGACCGGCGAATCCCTCCGCTGGTTCGCCGAGGGTGCGACGGTGGTCGTCGACATCCGGGCGCTGGAGGCGATGTCGCTCTCCACGGCCGAGGTCGATCGGGTGCGGCTCCCGCTCCTTGCCAGTGCCGATCGTTCGCACGTGATGGCGGAGGTGGCGAACCGGCTGCCGGCGTCGCTGCTTGCCGACGTGCCCGTGGGTCGGGCCAGCATGGCCGATGACGTGCTCCACTCGGCCAACCTCGGGCTCGATTTCGTGACGGCGCTCACCCTGGCGATGTCGTGGTTCATCGTCGGCAACGCGATGCTCATGAACGTGGCCGAACGCCGCCGTGGGCTCTCTCTCGTGCGGCTGCTCGGGGCCACGGGCCGGCAGGTGCGCCGGTTCGTCGTGCTGGAGGCCGCGATCCTCGGCGGCCTCGGCGCCGTCGTGGGGGCCGCGTCGGGCCTCGCGGCGGCCGGGCCGATTTCGGCCGGCATATCGCAGGCCCTCCAGACGCCCTCCGTCGGACTCGCCGTCGAGCCGTGGCTCGTGCCCTTCGCGATCGTGATGGGGGTCTGCCTCGCCATGGCGGCGGCCTGGTGGCCCGCGCGGGAGGCGACGTCGGTCGACCTGCTCGAGGGCCTCGCCGCCGCTCCGGCCGCCCCACCGCCGACGGCATCCCGGAGACTCCTCGTGGCGGCCGGAGGATTGGCCGCGGTCGCGGCGCTCTCCGAGGCGCTGATGTATGTCGGGGTGTGGCCGCCGCGGGCGTCCGTGCTCTCGGGCATCGCGCTGTTGCTCGCGTTCGTCACGATGACGCCGTTTCTGCTGATACCGTTGGTGAGGCTCCTGGGACGCGCGGTGCCCGCCCGCTGGCGGGTGGAGGGGAGGCTCGCGGTCGAGCAGATCGTGCGGCAGCCGATCCGCACGGCGCTCACCGCCGGCGTGCTCGTGGTCGCCGTGAGCAACGGCATCGGCCTGGGCCACGCGATTCGCGACAGCGTCGAGGATGTGCTCGCCTGGTACGGAAAGATGCTCAAGGCCGACTGGGTGCTCACGCAGGCCGGAGCGCTCTCTGTGTCGCGGGAGGAGCGCGGGGCCGATTCGCGTCGCCTGGAGAGGATCGTCCGCGAGCTCGACGGCGTCGCCGACGTCGAGGGGATCGGTGTGGCCACCGGTCGCGTGGCGGGGAGCGTGTGCGTGGTGATCGCCCGCGACATGCCCGACGACAAACCGCTGCCGCTGGAGCCGGTCGGAGCGACGCCCGACGAGGTCCGCGCGGCGCTGGCGCGGGGCGAGGCGGTGGCGGGCACCGTGCTCGCCCAGCGGGTTGGAGTGAATGCGGGCGACGAGGTCGTGGACGAGGTGTTCGGCCGGGCGACGCCGGTGAAGGTGGCGGCGTTGGTCGTGGACTACACCTCGGGCGGCGCCTCGCTGCAGCTCCGCCGCGACGCGGCCAAGAAGACCTTCGGCATGGAGGCCGCCGACGTCCTCCTCGTGACGGCGTCGCCGGGCCGTGGGGCGGCCCTCCGGCGGCCTCTCGAGGCGATAGCCCGGGAGCATTCGATGCTCCTGCGGTCCTTCGTCGAACTGCGGCGGTACATCGACAAAATCGTGACGGGCGTCGTCGGCTCGCTCTGGTCGATCCTGGGGCTCGGCTTCGTGGTCGGCAGCCTCGGCGTGGCCAACACGGTGACGATGAACGTGCTGGAGAAGAGACGATCGCTGGGGCTTCTGCGGGCGGTCGGCATGCGTCGCGGGCAGGTGGTGCGGCTGGTGGTGCTGGAGAGCGTTCTTCTGGGAATCGCCGCCGGGATCATCGGCCTCGTCGCCGGCCTGACCACGGCGGTTTTCATCCAGTTCGCCAGCCAGCCGCTGCTCGGCCACCCGCTCCGGTTTCAACTGCGGCCCGACATCATCGCGGCCAACCTGCTCGCGGCCGTCGTCGTCACGGTTCTCGCCGCCTGGCTTCCGGCCCGCCGCGCGGTCCGGCTCGACCTGCTCGAGTCGATCTCGGCGGAGTAGCGGCCGCCGCCGCCGCGGGCGTGAAGCCACCGTGCGGCAAAGTGTCCGCCCGTTGGATCGGCGGCCCAATCCGCCCGGCGGGCCCGGCCGGCGGCCTCTGGCGGCGGGCCTGCGTATCGTTCCGCCGGCGCGTGCAGGATGCGGCGTCTTTGCCTCCCGGCCATCACGGCACCCGGTTGGAGAGACAGCCCATGCAGACCCAGCCGCAGGTCTCGTTCGACGACCTGCCGATCGACGAGGCCGTCCGCGACGCCGCCCTCGACCACATCGCCGAACTCGAGCGGTATTCCGACCGCATCACCGGCTGCCACGTTGTCGTGGCGAAGCCGCACCGGCACCACCGGGACGGCAATCTCTACTCCGTGAGGATCGATCTCGTCGTGCCGGGCGGCGAGCTCGTCGTCAACCGCAACCATCCTCTCGATCACGCCCATGAGGACGTGTTCGTGGCCCTGCGCGACTCGTTTCTGGCGGCCCGCCGCCGGCTGGAGGACCACGCCCGGCGGATGCGGGGCGCGGAGAAGGTCCACGCGCCGCGGGCCCGGGGGCGGATCTCGCAGGTCTTTCCCCTCCAGGGATACGGCTTCATCGAGACACCTGACGGCCGCGAGATCTACTTTCATCGCCATGCCATCTCCGACGAGGAGTTTCGCGTGGCCGACATCGGCACGCCGGTGTTTTTCAGCGAGGAGGAAGGGGACGACGGACCGCAGGCCTCCGCCGTCCATCTGATTCATCCCCGCCACCCCCGCAACGCCGCTTCGGAGGAGATCCCATGACGCTCGCAGGCGCGATCGAGTCGTTCGACGTCACGGTGCCGGTCAACGGCACGAAGGGGCAGGCCATCGCGCTGCCGGGCCGGCTGGTGCTCCCCGCGCCGCCCACGGGCCTGGTGCTCTTCGCGCATGGCAGCGGGTCGAGCCGTCACAGCCCCCGCAACGCCTACGTGGCATCGGTGCTCCACGAGTCGTGGATCGGCACGCTGCTCTTCGATCTGCTCACCGAGCAGGAGGCGACCGATCGTGTCAACGTGTTCGACGTGGCCCTGCTCTCGGAGCGGCTGCTGGCCGCCGTGCGGTATGTCGCCGGCCTCGAGCAGACCCGCCACCTGCCGCTCGGCCTCTTCGGCGCGAGCACCGGCGCCGCTGCCGCGCTCCTCGCCGCAGCGGTGGAACCACGGGTGTCGGCCGTGGTCTCGCGGGGCGGACGGCCCGATCTCGCGGGCCGCAAGCTCCGCGCCGTCCACGCCCCCACCCTCCTGATCGTCGGGGCCGACGACACCGACGTGCTCGAGCTCAACAGGCAGGCGCTCGCGCAGCTCGACGGGGAGAAGCAGCTCGCCATCGTCGCCGGCGCGACCCACCTCTTCGAGGAGCCGGGCACGCTGGAGGAGGCGGCCCGGCTCGCCGCCGACTGGTTTGCCAGGCACCTGCACGACTGATCCCCGGAGGCCCACCACATGAACCACACCACGTTCAGCGACCGGACCGAGGCCGGATGGATGCTCGTCGAGCGGCTCCGCGGCCAGAGTTTTCACGACCCGCTCGTGCTGGCGATCCCCCGCGGGGGCGTGGAGGTCGGCGTCCCGCTCGCCCGCGGCCTGGGTGCCGAGCTCGACGTCGTCCTCTCGCGGAAGCTCCGCGCGCCGCACCAGCCCGAACTCGCCCTCGGTGCCGTCTCGGAGGACGGGGAGGTCCACCTCAACCACTTCGCGGCGGCGATGACCGATGCCGGCGACGCCTGGATCGAGGCCGAGCGGAAGCGTCAGATGGCCGAGATCGAACGCCGCCGCGTCCTGTTTCGCAGGGTGCGGCCGCAGGCCACGATCGCAGGCCGCACGGTGATCCTCACCGACGACGGGATCGCCACCGGAGCCACGATGATCGCGGCCCTGCACACCGTCCGCGCCGCCGGGGCCCGGGAGATCATCGTCGCCGTGCCGGTCGGCTCGCCCGAGCGGATCGACGCGATCCGTCGGCTCTGCGACCGGGTGATCTGCCTGTTGGAGCCGCAGACCTTCTGGGCGGTCGGGCAGTTCTACCGCGACTTCGAGCAGGTCGAGGACTCCCGCGTCGTCGAGTTGCTCCGCGAACACGGCTCACCGATCGCGATCCCGCAGCGTTCCTGACCGGATGGCCGCTGTCGCGAGGCTCTGATACGGCTCCCAGTTGAGCCTTGCGCGCCAAGGGTTGATTGCCCGCGGATTGGGGATTTTGGTGGGTGACGCCGGCTGGTGATGGTTCGGGGCCACCCATACCCCGTCGCCGGACGTTCACGACGGCCCTCCGGGCAATCCTGTTCGGCACAGGATTTGCGCCTTGGCGACTCGGCGGACTGAGAAGTTGAGGGTGAGTTGCGCGCCCAAGGTCATGACGGTATCGTGCCCGTCATGGCCGGACGAACCCAGCGAGATCTGCGCGAGCCTGCGTGACCTGCAGCGAGCCTGCGCCCTCGACAAGGTCCGCAAGCGGCTCGGCGTCGGCCGAACTTCCTTGGGTTCCCTCTCGGAATCGGTGGCGATCTTCGACCCGGCGCCACTC
>SXWC01000001.1 GCA_005789975.1 Planctomycetaceae bacterium | reverse complement strand
TCGGGGGCGATCTCCAAGACGGTCAACATGCCGCGGGAGACCACGCCGGCCGACATCGCCGGCGCCTACGTCGAGGGCTGGCGGATGGGCCTCAAGGCGCTGGCCATCTACCGCGATGGATCGAAGGAGAGCCAGCCGCTCAACACGAGCAGCGAGGCCGACAAGACCGCCGCCAAGGTCACGGCGGCGCCGCGGCGGGAGCGGCTTCCCGACACCCGGCGCAGCGTGACCCACAAGTTCAACGTGGGCGGCCACGAGGGCTACATCACCGTCGGCCTCTACGACGACGGCCGGCCGGGCGAACTGTTCATCACGATGGCCAAGGAGGGCAGCACGATCGGCGGCCTGATGGACGCCTTCGGCACGGCGGTTTCGATGAGCCTGCAGTACGGCGTGCCGCTCGAGGTCTATGTGAAGAAGTTCTCGCACACCCGGTTCGAGCCATGGGGCTACACCAAGAACGCCGACATCCCGGTGGCCAAGAGCCTCGTCGATTATCTCTTCCGTTGGATGGGCACCGAGTTCATCCCGGGCTACCGCGAGGCCAACCGGCCCGGTGGCTACGGTGGGGAGAGCGGTGGTGAATCAGCCGGTGGCGGCGACACGGAAACAGAGCGCAAGCCCGCCGCCACGACGGCGAGCGGGCTGGCTGATGGCCAAGGAAAGGCCAAGACAGTCGAGCTCAACGGCAGTCGTGGCAAGCATCCGGGCGGCACCAACGGGCAAGGCTCGGCAACGCCGGCGAGGTCTGCCGCCAAGCCGGCCTCGTCATCGACGCTGTTGGAGCGGGCGGGAGTGAAGATGGCGGTCGATCCGGCGGCGAGCCCGGCGGATCGTCAGACGCAGTTCGCCAAGTTTCAGATCGACGCTCCGGCCTGCGACAACTGCGGGTCGATCACCGTCCGCAACGGCAACTGCTATCTCTGCCACAACTGCGGCAACAGCATGGGCTGCAGTTGAGCGGGGCGTGCCGGTTGTCGCGGCTGGAGCGGATGAGCGGCCGCATCGAAACGGGTGGAGTCGTGGCGGAAGGCGGGTCGAAGAACGGTGAGCCGTTATTCGACCCGCTGCCGCATTCCGTCGGAGGTGCCAAACCCCTTGCGTTGACCCGAATTCCCTGACGGCCCCGTAGCTCATACGCGGCCACGATTCGCGTCATTCTCGCAGAGCTTTTCCCCGTTCGCAGGCGGCTGGCGGGTTCGATCCAAGAGGGGCCGGTGTGGCGGATGCCACGCCGGCCCCTGTCGTTTTCGGGGGATCGTCGGATTTGATCGGCCCGGAAAGCGGAGTAGCCTAGGGGGGTCCCGGTTGACACCCCTTTCCGAGGTGATTCGTGCGCCGCTGTCTGCATGCCTTTCTCATCGGTGTCCTCACGCTTGCCCTGACGACCGACTCGGCTCGGGCATGCTGGTATCTGCGTCGGTCCTGCCGTGCCCCGCGTCCGTGCGTGGTCGCCTGTCCGCCGCCCCGCGCGTGCGGCGTGGTGGTGGTGTCTGACGTGGCCGTCGGCGGATGGTCGGATGCGGCGCCGTCGGGAGCCGGGTGCGGCTGCGGCGAGACGTCGGCCGTGCTCGTGGACGACGTCTGGTTTGATGGCGTGGTGACGCACGGCCCGTCGACCGTGGTCGCCCCACACGCTGTGCCCGTCCCGATGGAGAGTGGACCCCCGGGCCTGCCCTCGGCCATCCCCGCCGAGACGTCCCGGCCGGACGCGCCGCCGCCGCCCGCCACCGCGGCCCAGTCGCCTGTTGCGCCGTCGGCACCCACGTTGCCGACGCTCCAGCCGACCGTTCAGCCGACGGTCGATCCGGTTCCCGAGGAGGTCCAGCAGACCACGGCGCTGACAGAAGATCCGGCGCCCGCCGACGAACCCGCCCCCGTGGAGCCCGAGTCGCCGGCCCCGGAATCTCCGGAGACCGACACGGCCGACATCGATGGCGAGTCGCCATCCCCGGCGGATGAGGCCGAGATGCCATCCGACGATGCCCCCACCGCAGAGCCCGTTGCAGAGCCCGTTGCTGAAGAGCCTGTTGCAGAGCCTGTTGCAGAGCCTGTTGCAGAGCCCGTTGCTGAAGAGCCCGTTGCCGAAGAGCCTGTTGCTGAAGAGCCTGTTGCCGAAGAGCCGGCCGAGCCTGCTCCGCCGGCGGAGCCCAATCTCTTCGAGGAGGCGGAAGGTGCCCCGGCTGGCGAGCCGCTCGGGGAGTCCGCACCGGAAGATCAACCGCAGCCGCAACCGGAAGCAGAACTCCCGTCAGACTCCCCCGCGGAACCGATGGAGCCGGCGGAAGAGCCGGTTGCGGACGCGTCGGACGCGGCCCAGAGTGACGACGAGATTCCGGTGGCCGGGCCGGAAATGGAAGAAGGGGTCGAGGAAGGGGTCGAGGAAGCGGGCGAGGAGCCTGTCGATCCACCGCTGGGCGACGAAGAGCCTGCCGTGCAACCCGATCCGTTTGACGGGGCGGGGGGTTCCGGTGAGCCGCTGCGCCGCTGGATCGACAAGAGCGGCGACTATGCCGTCGTCGCGACGCTGGTGGAGGTCCTGCCAAACGGCAGTTGCGTCCTCTCGGCCGCCGGGCGGAGGCTCACCGTGCCGCTCGACTCGCTCAGCGATCACGACCGCGGCTACGCGGAGCAGGCACGGCAGCGGATTGCATCACGGCGTGCCGTGGAGCCCGAGTCTGGCGACACCGCGTCGATGTGATCCGCCTGCTCAGGCGTCGTCGAGCACTTCCACGGTCGCGAAGACCTTGCCTTCGAGCATCTCGAGCGATGCTCCGCCCCCCGTCGAGACGTGGCTCACCCGGTCGGCGTAGCCGAGTTGCTCGACGGCTGCGGCCGAATCGCCACCGCCGATGATCGTGATGGCGCCCGATGCCGTGGCCGCCGCCACGGCATCGGCGACGGCCTTCGTGCCGGCGTCGAAGGGGGGCATTTCAAACACGCCCATCGGACCGTTCCAGACGACCGTGCCCGCCGTGCGGACGATTCCCGCATACAGCTTCGCCGTCTCCGGTCCGATGTCGAGCCCCTCGAAGCCGGCGGGGATCTCCCCTGCCTTCACGAAAAGCCTGTTGGCGGTCGCCGAAAAATCGTCGGCGCAGTGTGTGTCGACGGGGAGGACGAGCTTTCCAGCGGCCTTGGCCAAGAGCGACTTCGCGAGCTCCACCTTGTCGGGCTCGACTAGCGACTTGCCCGTGCTGCCTCCCAGGGCGAGCGAGAAGGTGTAGGCCATGGCGCCCCCGATCAGCACATGGTCGCAGATCGACAGCAGGTTCTCGATGACGGCGATCTTGTCGGAGACCTTCTTGCCGCCGAGGATCGCCACGAACGGCCGCCTGGGCCGCGCAACCGCGTCGGCGAGGTACTGGATCTCCTTTTCGACGAGGAAGCCGACAACGGCCGGCTTGCCGAGCGCCTTCATCGCCACCGGCACGGCGTGCATGCTCGCTTCGGTGCGATGGCAGGTGCCGAAGGCGTCGTTGGCGTAGGCGTCGGCGAGCGTCGCGAGGCCGGCGACGTAGGCCTCGTCGTCCCCCTTCTTCTCCCCCTTGTTGAACCGCACGTTTTCGAGCACGAGCACGCCGCCGGCGGGGAGGGCTTTGGCCTTGGCATGGGAATCTGGGCCGCCGGTATCGGCGGCGAGTGCGACCGGCATGCCGAGCAGTTCGCCGAGCCGTGCGGCGACCGGCGCCAGCGAAAATGCCGGCTCGGCTCCCTTGCCTGCCGGGCGACCGAGGTGCGACATCAGCACGGCTTTTCCGCCGCGTTCGATGATCGATTGGATGGTCGGCAGGGCCATCCGGATCCGCCGGTCGTCGGTGATCGCCCCGGAGTCGTCCTGTGGCACGTTGAAGTCGACGCGGACGAGGATGGTCTTGCCCCGGGGATCGAGGGCGGCGACGGACTTCTTGGCCATGGCGGAGGGACTCCGGAGGATCGGGGACGGGATGGCGGGCGGGCCGGTATTCAACACGCAGGCCGCCGGGGCCGCAAGACTGCACGAGACCGCGAGGCTGCACGGGGCCGCGAGGGATGGTCCTGGCGATGCCCGCGGCGAACCGCGGGCCGGTCGGGCCATCCGTTCCGCAAGGCCCTCCGCGCGTCCCCTGAGGATCGTGCCCGCCGGATATAGTGGACACTTCGCCAGCGCCCAATCGCCAGCGCAGAGGAACACCCATGCCGCCGTCATTTCGTCGGGAACGCTTTGCCGCCGCGGCCGCGCTGCTCTGCGGATTCGCGGCCGCGGCGACCCGGGCCGACAACTGGCCCAACTGGCGGGGCCCCGGGCTCGACGGCACCGCGGCCAACACGGGGTATGTGAGGGCCTGGAGTCCGACCGAAAACGTCCTCTGGCGTGTTCCGCTGCCGGGCCTCGGAGCCAGCACGCCCGCCGTCTGGGGCGACGGCGTGATCGTCACCTGCACGGTTGACGAGAAGGACGCCGTCATCTGTCTCGACCGGGCCGGGAAGGAACGCTGGCGGAGCATGCTCGGCGCGGCGAAGCCCGGGAAGCACAAGAAGGCGACCGGGGCCAACCCGTCCCCTGTGACCGACGGCAGGCACGTCTGGGTCTACTTCAAGAGCGGCGACCTCGCCTGCCTGGCGTTCGATTCCGGGACCGAGGTCTGGCGGACGAATCTCCAGCAACGCTTCGGGGCCGACACGCTCTGGTGGGACCTCGGCACATCGCCCGTCCTGACGGCCAGGGGCGTCGTCGTGGCGGTGATGCAGACGGGCCCGAGTTATCTCGTCGCCTTCGAACGCACGACGGGCGAACTGCTCTGGAAGCACGAGCGGCTGCTCGACGCCCCCGAGGAGGCGGCCCAGAGCTACTCGACGCCGCTGGTGGCCCAGGGTGATCGCGACCGGGGCGAACCCGAGGAGGTGCTGTTTGTGCTCGGGGCCGACCACGTCACCGCCCACGACGCGGCGACGGGGGGTGAACTCTGGCGTGTCGGGGGCCTGAATCCGAAACGCAACGGCTACTTCCGCTCGATCGCCTCGCCGGTGCTCGCCGGCGATCTCGTCGTCGCTCCCTACGCGCGGGGCAGTTCGCTCACCGCGATTCGCCGCGGCGGGAGGGGGGACGTCACCGGCTCCCACGTGGCCTGGATCCGCACCGACCTCGGCGCCGACGTGCCCACGCCCGCCGTGAAGCAGGGGCGGATCGTGGTCTGCACCGACAAGGGTGTCGTCGAGGGCGTCGATGCCGCGACGGGCCGGACCGTCTGGCGGAAGGAACTGGCGAAGAATCGCCATGCCTACAGCTCGTCACCCGTGATCGTCGATGGTCGCGTGATGGTGACCCGCGAGGATGGCCACTCGAGCATGCTGGAATGGCCCGCGGAAGAGGCGGCAGAGGTCGCCCTGCTCGGCGAGGGCAGCCTCGAGGAGATGGCCGTGGCGACTCCCGTCTGTGTTGACGGGCGGATTTTTCTGCGAACGCATGATTCCCTCTGGTGCCTAGGAGATCGACGATGACGTCCGGAAATCCCTGGTGGCCGGTGTTGGCGGTGATGATCGCGATGGGCTCGCGGGCGGGCCTCGCGGAGGTGAAAGCGCCGCCCGCACGGCTGCTCGTCGTGACCGTCACGGCCGGCTTCCGTCATGCCTCGATCAGCACGGCCGAGCCGGTGCTCGAGCATCTGGGCCGCGCCGACGGCCTCTTTCACGTCGATTTCCTGCGGATGCCGCCGGGACCGCCGCAGCCGGAGGCTCTCGAGCAGCAGTTCGCGAAGGTCTTCGCGCCGGAGTCGCTTGCCAACTTCGACGGCGTGATCTTCGCCAGCACCACGGGCGAACTGCCCCTCCCCGATCTCGCCGGCTTTCTCGCCTGGATCAAATCGGGAAAGGCGTTCATCGGAATTCATGCGGCCACCGACACCCTGAACGCCTCCGACGCCTACATCGAAATGATCGGCGGATGTTTCGCGGGCCATCCATGGAACGCCGCCGGGGAACACGCCTTCGTCGTGCACGAGCCGGGCCACCGGGTGGCGAAAATGTTTCCCGAGCGGTTCCGCTGGAAAGACGAGATCTACCAGTACGACCTCCGCTACGAGCCGGACAATCTCCGCGTGCTCGTGAGCCTCGACATGCAGGGAAGCACTCCCAAGGAGCCGTGGCACGTGCCGGTGTCGTGGGTGCGTGAGTACGGCAAGGGGCGGGTCTTCTCCACGAATTTCGGGCACAACGAGGCCACCTGGAATGACCCGGTCTTCCAGCGGCACATGGCCGAGGGGATCGCCTGGGCGCTGGGGCGGTTCGACGCGCCGGCCACGCCCAACGCCGACGTCCAGGCCGCGGAGTATCTGCGGAGCGTCGTGGCGGCGGCGGCCGCCGCCACCGGACGCGACGCCGACGAACTCCGTGCCAAGGCCGACGCGCGGATCGCGAAGGACGGCGGCTGGGCCGTCGGTCTGCGGCCGTCGTTGCTGCCGATCCGTTCGCTGAAGAGCCCCGAGGAGCGGGCCGCGGCATACGCCGAGGTGATCGCCACGATCGAGGCGGCGGAGTGATCTCGTGCGGTCGGCCCGGCCGGAACCCTGGAGAAGAGGCAACACCATGTCGCGGACGTGCTGGTGCATCGCGGCGGTGGTCGCCGCCGTTTCAGGCGCTGCCCCCGTGCGGGCCGCACCGCCGAACGTGGTGGTGATCCTCGCCGACGATCTCGGTTTCTCAGACATCGGCTGCCAGGGCGGCGAGATCGACACCCCGCATCTCGACCGGCTCGCGGCCGGAGGTCTGCGGTTCACGCAGGGCTACAACACGGCGCGGTGTTGGCCGACGCGGGCGGCGCTTCTGACGGGGTATTACGCCCAGTCGATTCGTCGTGATGCGCTGCCCGGCGGCAAGGGGGCCGGGCCGTCCGCGCGGCCCTCCTGGGCGCGGCTCCTGCCGGACCGGCTCGCGGCGGCGGGCTACCGCTCCTACCACTCCGGCAAGTGGCACATCGACGGCGATCCCCGGGCGCAGGGATTCGCCCGGTCGCTTGCGGTGAATCCCGCCGGCGAGAGCGACTATTTCGATCGGGCAGGCGTGCAGGGGGAGGATGGAGCCCGGGGCTCGTCCGCCGACTTCTACGCCACGGCCGCGATCGGCGACCACGCCGTGGCCTGTCTTGCCGACCATGCCCGCGACCACGCCGGCACGCCCTTCTTTCAGTATGTCGCCTTCACGGCCCCGCACTTTCCCCTCCACGCACCGGCCGACCTGATCGCCAAATACCGCGACCGCTACCGGGCCGGCTGGGACGAGATCCGCGCCGCCCGCTGCCGCCGTCTGAGGGAGCTCGGGATCGTGACCACCGCGCCGGCCGATCTGGAGCCTGCCGTGGGGCCCCCGTACCAGCCCGACCCGCAGACGCTCGCCCTGCTCGGGCCCGGTGAAGTGGACAGGCCTCGGCCGTGGAAAACGCTCTCGGAACGGCAGCGGGCTTTCCAGGCCGAGAAGATGGCGATCCACGCGGCCATGGTCGAGTTGATGGATCGTGAGGTCGGCCGCATCATCCGCCAGCTCGAGGCGATGCACGCGCTCGACGACACGCTCGTGCTGTTCCTGAGCGACAACGGCGCCTCGGCCGAGATCATGATCCGCGCCGGGGGTCACGATCCCGCCGCGCCCGCCGGCTCCCGCAAGACTTTTCTCTGCCTGGGCCCGGGCTGGTCCTCCTGCGCCAATGCTCCCTTCCGGCGCCACAAGACCTGGGTTCACGAGGGGGGCATCGCCACGCCCTGGATCGTCCACTGGCCCCGCGGCCTCGCTGCCGGCCGGGGCAGCGACTCCGGCAAGGCCGCCGCCGGCAGTCTGCGTCGGCAGCCGGTTCATGTGATCGACGTCGCGCCGACGATCCTCGAGCTGGCGGGGGTGCAGCTCCCGCAAGACGAGCCCGGGGCCGGCCCGGCACTGCAGGGCAGGAGCTTTGTCCACCGGCTCTCGACGGCGCACACCCCGGCGGCCGACACCCCGGCGGCCGACACGCCGGCGGCCGAGGCGACGCTCTGGTGGTGCCACGACGGCCACCGCGCCGTCCGCGTCGGTGACTGGAAGTTGGTGGCGTCGAAGAATGCTCCCTGGGAGCTCTACGACCTCGCGGCGGATCGCTGCGAGACGAAAAACCTCGCCCCGCGGGAGTCCGCCCGGGTGGCCGCGCTCGAGAAGGAGTGGCAGCGGGTCGCCGGCGAGTGCCGCCGGCTGGCGGCCGCCGAGCCGCCGCCGAGCAGCCGCCGCCGACCGCCGAACATCATCTACGTGATGACCGACGACCAGGGCTACGGCGACATCGCCGCCCATGGCAATCGCGTGCTCGTGACGCCGCACCTCGACCGGCTGCGCGGCCAGAGCGTGCGGCTGACGGAGTTTCACGCCAGTCCCACCTGCGCGCCGACCCGGGCGGCGCTGCTCACCGGCAGGCACGAGTTTCGCTCGGGGGTCACGCACACGATCCACGAGCGGGAGCGGCTGGCACTCTCGGCAGTCACGCTCCCGCAACTCCTCGGCCGCTCCGGCCGCTACCAGACGGGGATCTTCGGCAAGTGGCACCTCGGCGACGAGGATGAATACCAGCCGGGAAGACGGGGCTTCGACCGCGTCTTCATCCACGGCGGCGGCGGGATCGGCCAGAGCTATCCGGGCAGCTGCGGCGACGCGCCCGGCAACACCTATCTCGATCCCGTCATCCGCAGCGACGGCAGGTTCGTAAGGACGCGGGGCTACTGCACCGACGTCTTCTTCGCCGAGGCGATCCGCTGGATGGATGCCGCACGCAGGAACGACAAGCCGTTTTTCTGCTACCTCACCCCGAACGCCCCGCATGAACCCCTCGACTGCCCTGCCGGATCGGACGCGAAGTATCTGCCGCTGCTCGAGGCCGCGGGGGTGAAGGATCCGAACAGGCGTGCCGCGATCGCGAGGTTTTACGGGATGATCGAGAACATCGACGCCAACATGGGCCGGCTGATGGCCCGGCTGGACGAATGGGGCCTCGCCGCCGACACGCTGCTCGTCTTCACGACCGACAACGGCACCGGCACCGGAGCGGCGGTCTGCAATGACGGGATGCGGGGCCAGAAGGCGACCGTCTACCGCGGCGGCACGCGGGTGCCGTCCTTCTGGCGGTGGCCGGGGGTGCTGCCGGCGGGGAGGGACGTTTCGGCCGTCACGGCGCACATCGACGTTTTGCCGACGCTCTGCGACCTCGCTGGCGAGACGGTCCCCGCGGAGGTCGCCGCGCGGATCGAGGGGCGAAGTTTCGCGGCCCTGCTCCGCGGTGAGCCGCTCGCCTGGCCCGATCGCCCCCTCGTCACCCATCGCGGACGCTGGGAGCGGGGGCAGGCGGCCCAGAGCGGATATCAGGATTGCCGCGTCCGCGAGGGACGATGGAGCCTCGTCAACACACGAAATAAGTCCGACGCCTGGGAGCTGTACGACATCGCCGCCGATCCGGGCGAGCAGGAGGATGTCGCGCGGGAGCATCCCGCGGTCGTCGCCCGGCTGGTGGCGCACTACGACACCTGGTGGGCGAGCGTGCAGCCCGATCTCGTCAATGAGAATCTCGACGGCCCGGCGGAGAATCCCTACAAGACCGCGTTCGCGGCCCAGTCTGACTCGGCCCAGTCTGACTTGCTCCAGTCTGACTCGATCCAGCGCCACCCGGCTGGTCCGACCGCCGGGCCACGGCCTCCGAACTACGTGGTGATCCTCGCCGATGACCTGGGCTACGGCGACATCGGCCCCTTCGGCGCGATCCGGCAGCAGACGCCCTGCCTCGACCGGATGGCGGCGGAAGGAATGAAACTCACGAGTTTCTACGCCGCCCCGGTCTGTTCGGTGTCACGGGCCCAGCTGCTGACGGGATGCTACGGCCTGCGGGTCTCGGTGCCCGATGTGTTTTCACCGCGATCCCGCCACGGCCTGAATCCGGCGGAGACGACCGTCGCCGAGCGGCTGCGGGCCGCGGGCTACGCCACGGCCTGCATCGGCAAGTGGCACCTCGGTGACCAGCCTGAGTTCCTGCCGACGCGGCAGGGATTCGACCGCTATTTCGGGATCCCGTATTCCAACGACATGCAGCGGACGTCGGCCGACACCGGCGAGCGGGTGGTACCGCTGCTGCGGGACGAGCGGGTCGAGGCGCTGCTCACCGACGACCAGCAGCGGGGCATCGTCGATCGCTGCACCGCCGAAGCGGTGCGGTTCATCCGTGACTCGCGGGAGCGGCCGTTTTTTCTCTACCTCCCCCACACGGCGGTCCACGTGCCGATCGCCCCGGGCGAACGGTTCCGGGGAAAGAGCGACAACGGCCCGTTTGGCGACTGGGTCCAAGAGCTCGACTGGAGCGTGGGCCGGATCCTCGACACGCTCCGCGAGCACCGTCTCGCTGAGAACACATTGGTGATCTTCACGAGCGACAACGGCCCGTGGACCGTGAAGCGCAAAGATGCCGGTGTCGCGGGCCCGTTGCGGGGCGGCAAGGCGAGCACCTGGGAAGGGGGAGTGCGGGTGCCCACGATCGCGTGGTGGCCGGGAAGCATCGCCGCCGGCAGCGTGTGTGACACCGTGGCCGGCACGATCGACCTGCTGCCGACCTTCGTGCACCTGGCCGGCGGGCAGATGCCCCTCGAGCCCGTCATCGACGGCCGCGACATGTCCAGGCTGCTCCTGGGTCCCTCGGGTCCCTCCGGTCCTTTGGGTCCCTCGGGTCCTTTGGGTCCCTCGGGTCCTGCCCGCGAGCCACCCCGCGACGCCCATTACTACTTCCAACGCACCACGCTCGAGGCGGTCCGCCAGGGCCGCTGGAAACTCGCGATCGCGCCGCAGGCCGAGCGGCCGGGGAAGGAGGCCGTGGAGGAGGCCTCCCTGGCGTCACCGCGGCTCTACGACCTCGAGGCGGACATCGGCGAGCGGACGAACGTCGCGGCGGCGCATCCCGACGTGGTCGCCACGCTCCGCGGTCTGGCGGAGCGGATGATGGCCGACCTCTGCGGGCCGCAGGCCACCGGCCGCCGGCCCGCCGGCGACGTGGCCGAACCACGATTTCTCTACCCGGTCGCCGAGGAGTCCGGCCCGGCGGTGTATCCTGTGCCGAATCCGAGCGGCGTCCGCCGCCGGACGAAGGGCTGATCCCCAGGGTGCTCGATGCCGGAAGCGGAACCACACCACGAAGCCCCGGGCTTGCCGCGGGCGAGCCGTCTGGGGCTTGCGCTCTTCTGGGTCTATGTGGTGCTCTACGGCGGCTTCATCTCGCTGGTGCTTGCGCGGAGCGAGCTCTTGTCGATGCGGCCGTTGGGTGGCGTGAACCTCGCGATCGTCTCCGGCATGGGCCTGATCGCCGCCGCGTTCGTGCTGGCGGTCGTGTTCATGCTCCTGAGATCCGACCGTTGATCGGATCCACTTGCGGTGAGCGCGATGATTCATGAAACATCCGGCGTCGCGGTCGCGATCTTCACCGCCTTCGTGCTCGGCGTGATCGGCCTGTCTTTTTTCCTGGGCCGCAAGGGCCAGTCGGCCGGCGGGTACTACGCCGCCCACGGCCAGATTCACTGGTTCGTCAACGGGATCGCGTTCGCCGGCGACTACCTCTCGGCGGCCTCGTTCCTCGGCATCTGCGGGATGATCGCCTTCTCGGGCTACGACGGCTTTCTCTACTCGATCGGCTTTCTCGCCGGCTGGGTGGTGGCGTTGTTCGTGATCGCCGAGCCGATCAAGGCCCTCGGGAAGTTCACGTTCGCCGACGCGCTCGACAGCCGCTTCAACAGCCGGGGCATCAGGCTGGCGGTCGCCATTTCCACGCTGGTGGTGAGCGTCTTCTACCTGATTCCGCAGATGGTCGGTGCCGGATCACTCATCAAGCCGTTGCTCGGCCTGCCACACGAAGCGGGGGTGATCCTCGTGGGGGTGACGGTGACCCTGATCGTGGTCACCGCCGGAATGGTCTCGACCACCTGGGTGCAGTTCATCAAGGGCTCGCTGCTCGTCGTCTTCTGCGGGGTGCTCACGGTGCTGATCCTCGGCCGGGGGCTCGCCGTGAACGCCGGCCGCGAGCGGCCGGAAAACCTCGCCCCGCAGGTCCGCACCGTCCGTCCCGACGGCATGGTGCTCATTGACGGCCAGCCGCAGTCGCGGGACCACGACCTGCGGCCCGTCGGCACGATCGCGCGGCTGCCCGATCGATTCGCGGACCGATCGGCGACCGGGCCGCTCGGGCCGCTGGCCTATCTGGCCGCCCTCGAGGATTCGACCATCGTGACCTGGACGGCGCGGAAGCATGCCGACGCCGAGGGCGTGCACACGACCTACACGCCGGTGGAACGACCCGGGAGGGAGCTGCTCAAGCCCGGCGGGTTCTTCAAGGGGCTCGCCTCCGGCCATCTTCCCGACCGGCTCGATTTCGTGAGCCTGATGCTCGCGCTGTTCTGCGGCACGGCGTCGCTGCCCCACATCCTCATCCGTTACTACACCGTCAAGGACGCCGCCGCCGCCCGCCAGAGCACCGTGGTGGGCATCGCCACGATCGGCGTGTTCTATGTGCTCACGCTCTACCTCGGCCTCGGGGCGATGACGGCGGGCGCCCTCGATCCGACCGACACCAACATGGCGGCGCCGCTCCTGGCCAAGACCTTCAACGAGACGCTGTTCGCGATCATCTCGGCGATCGCGTTCACGACCGTGCTCGGCACGGTCAGCGGGCTGATCATGGCGGGCAGCGGCGCGGTGGCCCACGATCTCGTCGAAAGCGTCTGCGGCATCGGCATGACCGATCATGAGAAGATCCGCTGCGGCAAGATCGCGGCGGTGGGGCTGGGAATCGTGGCGATGGCCCTCGGCATCCTGTTCAGGAACTTCAATGTCAGCTTCCTGGTGGGCTGGGCCTTCAACATCGCGGCGAGCGCCAACCTGCCGGCGCTCGTCATGCTGCTCTTCTGGCCCCGGACGACGTGGCAGGGGATCGTGGCCGCCGTGACGGTGGGTATGCTGTCGTCCCTGACCTGGATCCTCCTGTCGGCCGATACCTTCGAAAAGGTCTACGGGCTGTCCCGCGACCTGGCCTTCACCCCCTTCAGCCAGCCCGCGGTCGTCACCATCCCGCTCGGATTCCTCACGCTCGTCGTCGTCTCCCTGCTCACGCCCACCCCCAGTCCCTCCCGCCGTTGAGCCGCCCATGCCCCGCAAGAAGCCCCCGCCGACCGGCCGCGCGGTCATCCACTGCGTCGCGGCCCATCTGCCCGCGATCCAGGCGATCTACAACGATGCCATCCTCCGTACGACCGCCCTCTACGAATACGCGCCGCGGACCGAGGCGGTGATGCGGGAGTGGTTCGCCCAGCGGCAGCAGGACGGGATCCCGGTGCTCGGCGTCGAATGGGAGCCGGGCGTGCTCGCCGGCTTCGCCACCTGGGGCCCGTTCCGGCCGCGGGCCGCCTACAAATACTCGGTGGAGCATTCGGTCTACGTGGACGAGCGGTTTCGCGGCGAGGGCATCGGAAAGCAGCTGCTGCAGGCGATCATCGCCGCTGCCGAGGCGTGCGACATCCACATGCTCATCGCGGGCATCGACGCCACCAACGTGGCGAGCGTCGCGCTCCACAGTTCACTCGGTTTCCACTGCTGCGGCACCGTCCGCGAGGCGGGCTTCAAGTTTGGCCGCTGGCTCGATCTGGAGTTCTGGCAGCTGATCCTGCCGACCCCCGTCGATCCCGTCGATGGGTGAGCCGCCTGGCCACCGCCAACCTCACCGCGCCGCCCGCTGTTTCTTGGCGGCTCGGGCCTCGCCGTTACGTCCATTCGGCGGCGTTTCGCATGACACGCTGAGCACCTTGGCGGCAGTGCCGCCGGCCGTCGCGATGGCATGCGGCACGGTGGCGCAGAGATAGAGGCTGTCGCCCGGGGCGAGCGGGATCAGGTCGTCGCCGTAGTGGACATGCACGTCCCCCTCGAGCACCATCAAAAACCGCTCGCCGTGATGATTCTCCGGCCGGAGCTTGGCGAGCGACCGCGGGAGGTGAAGGATCTCCGGAGCCATCGCCCGGGCGTGCCAGCCATCGGCCAGCTGTTCCGCGACCAATCCCGGTTTGCTGCCGCGGCCCCCGTCGAGCCGACCGGAGCCCCGCTTGACCATCACGAAGCGGGGTCGTGCGGAGAGCCCCTCGACGAGGTCGTCCACGCCGCACTGCAGCACCTCGGCAAGCTTCACGAGCCCTTCGAGCGAGGGCGAGAGTTGCCCGTTCTCGAGTTTGGAGAGCCAGCTCACGGTGAAGCCGGTCCGCTGCACCACCTCATCGAGGGTCATGCGGCTGGCGAGGCGGAACGCCTTCACGCGGAGGCCGAGGTCGGCGAGGTTCACGGTGCTGGCCATGGAGAGCCAGATTATGGACCTGCCGCAGACTCCCCGCAAGAGGTACCTGACGCCCCTCTGGAGATCGCTCACCCAGGGCGTGCGGTCGCCTCGGGAAAGGGCTCAAGCGCCGGGCCGACGAAAATGCCGGTACGCCTGGAGCACGTCGTGCAGGTCGGCCGAGATCGTGATCTCGTCGTCGGCGAAGTCGGCCAGCCAGGTGCGGTTGCTGGCCACGGCGTCGGCGAGGAGCGGCAGGACGTCGCCGAGCGACACCCGCACGCCGGGGTCGGACGAGGGTTCGACCGCAGCGAAGTCCCGAACCTTCAGATCCGGTTCCGCGTAGACACGCAGTTGACGCATCGCCATTGGGCACGCTCCCTTGCCGTGGGACTCTCGGAGCGGTGGGCCGGACCACTCGGCCCGGCCGTCATCCTGACGTGCACCGTCTCCACAGAATCGTCATCGGCAGCCGGTGCCGTCAGGGTTTGGCCAATTTCCCGGGCTGTACGGAATGGAAGGGTGGGAGGGCTGGCTGGACTCGGCGGTCTGCTGCGACGGCGGGCTCAGCCCCCGACCGCTGTCCGTTCACCGCCCGCCACCCGCCCGGCCCGAAAGGCTTCGCCGATGCTCTTCGGGACGAGCGCCTCCGCTTCGATCAGACGGGCCCGGTTTTCTGCGGTGGAGGCCTTCATTTCCTGCTCTCGGGCGATGGCGACGCTCCGCCGCTCCTCCGCCTTGGCGCGGGCCACACGGGTGTCGGCCTCGGCCTGATCGGCCTGCAGCCGCGCGCCGATGTTCTCGCCCACCTCGATGTCGGCGATGTCGATCGACACGATCTGGAAGGCGGTCTGTGCATCGAGCCCCCGCTGGAGCACCGCCTTGGAGATCTTGTCGGGGTGCTCCATCACCTCGAAGTGGCTCTCGGCGGATCCGATCGACGTGATGATCCCCTCGCCGACACGGGCGATGATCGTCTCCTCCGTGGCACCGCCGATGAGTTGCTGGAGATTCGTCCGCACGGTCACGCGGGCCCGGATCTTGAGTTCCACGCCGTTCCTGGCGACGGCCGAAAGCGTCGACTTGCCGCTGGCGATGTCGGGGCAGTCGATCACCTTCGGATTCACGCTGGTCTGCACGGCGTCGAGCACGTCCCGGCCTGCGAGGTCGATCGCGCAGGCGCGGTCGAAGTCGAGGTCGAGGTCGGCCCGCTGCGCGGCGATCAGGGCCCGGATCACCCGGGGCACGTCACCCCCGGCGAGATAGTGGGCCTCGAGACGGCGGGGCGTGATCTCATTCCCCAGACCCGCCTGCACCGCCATGATCCTGGCCTGCACGATCGTCCGCGCGTTCACCTTCCGCAGGCTCATGCCGAGGAGTTCGAGAAATGTCACCCGCGCCTTCGACCAGTAGGCCTGGAACCAGAGCTGCCCGTAGTTGAAGACGAGCAGGAGCATCGTCAGGGCGACGATTCCGAGGATGATTGCGGCTCCCGCGATCACTTCGGTGGGCATTGCGGCGGGCCGATCGTTCACGGGCGTGGTCTCCAGAGACGGGTTGGCGGGGCGACACACCCGCCCGGGCAAGACTAGTTCGCCCGGTCGCCGGGGGGAAACAGGGGGGTTTGTCCGGGGAAAACCCCGTTCTACCCCACGATCCAGCCGCCCCCGAGGAGTCGGTCGCCGGCATAGCAGACCGCCGGCTGGCCCGGTGAGATGGGCCCCGGCGACAGGTCCGGGCCGCCGGTGAATCGGGCGGTGAACCGGTTGTCGGAGAGCGGCGTGACCACGGCCGGCACCGCCCCGCGTTGCGCGCGGCACTGCACAAGACACTCGAACGGTTCCGTGGGAGGTTCGCAGAGCCACGATCCTTCCGCGGCCGTGAGCTCCGCCTCCGGCACCTCCGCCCGTGCGCCGACGACGATCCGACAGGTGTCGGATTCGATTCGCACCACGTGCAGCGGCACGCCCGTGGCGATCCCGAGTCCCTGCCGCTGCCCGACGGTGAAGTGCTCGATGCCCGCATGGCGTCCCAGCACGCGGCCCGACGCATCGACGATCTCGCCGGCCCGCGATCCGCCGAGGCGGTGGGCCACGAGGCGGGCGTGCTGCCCCGGAGCGACGAAGCAGATTTCCTGGCTGTCGGGCTTGTCGGCCGTGACGAGGCCCAGCGCCGTCGCCCGTTTCCGCACCTCGCTCTTGGGCAGGTCGCCGACGGGCAGGAGCATCCGGCGGAGGCGGTCGGGCCGGATGTCGAAGAGCACGTACGACTGGTCACGGGCGGGATCCCTGCCGCGAAACAGCCGGGGACCATCCGGCCCCTGGCCGAGCCGCGCGTAATGGCCGGTGGCCACGTGCGAGCCGCCGATCGCCTCGGCGTGCTCGAAGAGTTTCCCGAACTTCAGCCACGAGTTGCACCGCACACAGGGATTCGGCGTGCGACCGCGGCCATATTCGGCGGTGAAGTCGTCGATGATCCGCTCGAAGTCGGGCGTGAGGTCGAGGGCGTAGAGCGGGATGCCCAGGCGGTCGGCCACCCGCCGTGCATCGAGGGCGTCGGTCGGGCTGCAGCATCCCTGGTGCCCCGGCCGCTCGGGAAGAACGGCCAGTGGGTTCGCCGGATCGGCGGTGGGGAGGGCTGGCGAGGCGTGCCGCATGAAGACGCCGATGCAGTCGTGGCCGGCCTCCACCAGGAGCGCCGCCGCCACGCTCGAATCGACGCCCCCCGACATGGCCACGACGACGCGGGACACAGGCGGCATCAGTAGATGATCACGCTCTCGACCCGGTGCGGCACGAGCCGCTCACGGCCGCCCAGGGGGGCGATCTCGATCAGGAACGACGAGCCGAGGACCTGCCCGCCGCCGGCCGCGATGAGCTTGATGCAGGCGTCCGCCGTGCCTCCCGTCGCCAGCACGTCGTCCACAATGAGCACCCGGGCACCGTTCGGCAGCACCCCCCGGTGCATCTCCAGCCGGTCGCGGCCGTATTCGAGATCGTATTCATGCGAGATCGTGTCGGCGGGGAGTTTGCCCGGTTTCCGCACGGGGATCACACCCACGCCGAGTTCCAGGGCCAGCGGGCCGGCGAACAGGAAGCCGCGGGCCTCGACCGCCGCGATGGCCTCGACGCCGGCCGACCGCCAAGGCGCGGCGAGGGCCTGGATCGCCGCGGCGAACGCCGCGGCATCGGCGAGCCGCGGGGTGATGTCGCGAAACAGGATCCCCGGCGTCGGGCAGTCGGGGAGCGGCCGGATGTGGCGGGTGAGGTCCATGGTGCGTCCAGTGTGTGGGGTCAGGCGCCGTGACGCAACCGGATCTTGGCCCGGGGCACGCCGTCGATCTCCATCGCTAGGCTGGCAAGCGTCTCCGACTCGATCTGGCGGACGCGTTCCCGTGTCAGGCCCAGCACCGCGCCGATTTCCTTGAGCGTCATCGGCTCGGATCCGGTGAGTCCG
The DNA here is from genome assembly GCA_005789975.1 of Planctomycetaceae bacterium. Next base: position 9,603 of record SXWC01000001.1, on the reverse strand, counting down.
AAACGCAGCTTGATGATCGTCCCGGCCCGCTGGTCGAGCTCGTCGATCCGCTTGAGCACGTGCCGCAGGGTGTCTTCGTCGAGGAGGACCTCCGCCGGACAGCGGGCGTTGTCGTCCTGGATGAGTTCCCCCAGCGACCAGCCCCCCTCGGCGGGCTCCGAGTGCGGAGTCGACTGGTGCACGTGGATCGCCTTCTTGATGATGGGCAGCTTCTTGCGGGCCAGCCCGAGGCTCCGCGCCACTTCCTCCGGCGTCGGCGGACGGCTGAGCGCCTCGCTGAGCCGGATGGTGGCCCGCCGCCACTTCGAAAGCAGCTCGACCATGTAGGCCGGGATCCGGATGGTCTTGCCGGAGTTGATCAGCGCCCGCTTGATCGACTGCTTGATCCAGTAGCTCGCGTAGGTGCTGAATCGCGTTCCCATGGTGGGATCGAAGCCCTCGACGGCCCGCAACAGGCCGAGATTGCCCTCCTCGATGAGGTCGGGCAGGAGGAGACCGCGGTTGGCATAGCCCCGGGCGATGTTGACCACGAGGCGGAGGTTGGCCCTGACCATGTGATCACGGGCGAGGGCATCCCCCTGGGCGATCGCCCGCGCCAGTCGCTTCTCGTCGTCGGCGGTGAGCAGCGCCGTCGCGTTGATGTCCCGCAGGTAGGTCTCGAGCGGATTTTGCAGGGCGGCTGATGGCTGGCGACGGGGCGACGGCATGGGGTGGTGCGGATCCGTGGTCTGACGATGTCGGGAGGAAAGAGACGCCCGCGACGGCGGAGTCTGCCGGCGGGCTGCCATGCCGGAGGCGTCCGGCACAGGAGAAACTATCGGCGGCAGGGAGCGACAACTGCACAGACTTGGCAGGCGGGGCATGCGACGCCGGCTGGAGCGCATCTGCCACTCCTGCCGGTCGTGCGGCGGTGCGGGGCATCGGTCCGTGGACCACGTGGCTCGGGCGCGTTGTCCACTCGATCGAACGCGGGAAACACCGCACGTATCCACGATCGACGATCTGCGTATCCTGCGCGGGCGGGCCCCACGGACTGCCTAGTCGCGGGAGGCTGGCGCCGTGCCCGGGCCGATGACCCGGTCGAGAAACTCGAGCAGCGCCGTCCCCGCGGGCGAGCCCCGATCGAGCGGGGGCCGCGTGGCTTCGTCGTCGAGGATCACGAGCGTGGTCTCCACGCCCGCCGCCGCGAGCGTCTTGTCGAGGAGCACGGCCTGATCGACGGGAATCGCCGCATCGCGGCCGTTGTGAAGGATCAGCGTCGGCGGATCGTCGGGCGAAACATGCACCAGCGGACTGGCACGCTGCGCCGCCTCACGCACTTCCTGGAGCGGTGCCCCGATCAGGCGACTGGCCGGCGAACCGGCGCGATCGTGTTCGCTTCCGAGCGTGGTCAGGTGGACCGGCGCCCCGATGACCGCCACCGCGGAGGGTCCGGCCGACGCCTCGTGTCCGGTTTCCTCCGGGGATGGCGCGAAGCCGACGAGGGCGGCGAGATGCCCGCCCGCGGCGTGACCCGCCACGCAGATCCGGGCAGGATCGATGCCCCAAGTCTCGGCGTCGGCGAGGAGCGCCGCCACGGCGGCCCGGCAGTCTTCGAGTTGGGCCGGATGAATCGCCTCATCACTCGTGCGATAGTCCACGCTCGCCACGGCGTAGCCTTCCCGTGCCAGCCAGGCGACGGGGCAGTCGGCCTTGGTGCCGCTGCGCCAGTCGGGGCCATGAATCCAGATCACCAGCGGCAGCCCGCCGCCGCTGCAGCCCTCGGGCAGGTGGATGTCGAGTCGCTGCCGGGCGTGAACCTCGTCGCCGTAGGGCTGGTCGCGATGGACGACGACACCGTGAGTCGTGGCCGTCGTCTCGACCGCAATCCCGCTGCCGGCATCGAGACCGTCCGCCGCAGCGGGTGGCGTTGACCCTGGGCCGCCGGCCGTGGGCTTGGGCCGCGGCGCGACGGCCGGTTCGGGCAGCCCGCGGCGAATGCTCCGCCGCTGGGCCCGCCGTGATGGCCGCCGCGACGACTGAGCTTCGACCGGCAGAGACGCTTCGGCGTCGGCGCGCGGGTCGTTCTGCCAGGCCAGTTCCACGCCCGACCAGTCGCGGTGCGGCGTCCCGGATGCGATCGGCAGGCCGGCGAGCAGCATCACGATCGCCGTCTTCAGGCCGATGAGGGGACGGGCGATGACTCCGCGAGACGCATGCATGGGGAAGCCGGGCGTCCTGCGTGAGGAAGGGTCGTACCGGTCGATTATAGGCTCGCGGCCGTTCGTCCGCCCGAAGACCTCCCGCATCGCCCGGCAAGTCCATGCGGATCCTGCGGGCGATGCGGGGGCGGGCTTCGTCGCGAACCTGCTACCGGCGCGACGGCAACTGGCCCGACGGGGTCAGTTCGTCGATGATCCGGGGGATGTACTTGGCGAGCACTTCCGCGAGCTGATCGCGGTCGATCCCCTTCGAGCGGGCAATGTTCTCCAGTTCGCGCTGGCCGAAGGCATCCTCGACCTGCCGGCGATCGACCGGCTTGTTGGGGCCGGTGCGAACCCACGAGTCGACCTGCTCCCGCATGCCCTTTTCCTCGAACTGCTTGACGACGTCGGGCAGCTTCTGGGCGCCGCCACCGCCGAAGATCTGGGTCAGGATGTCGGAGAGGTCGTTCGACGATGGCATGCCCTGCGGCTGCTGCTGAGTCTGCTGTGGCCGCTGCTGGGGCTGGGGCTGCCGCGGCTGTGGCTGCTGCTGCTGGGCCGCGCCTTCGAGCACCTGCTTCAAGATCTCACCGAGAATGTCCATGAACCGCCCCTTTTCGTGTTTGAGAATCGATTGCTTCGGCGTTTGCGAAACACGTCGGTAATCTACGGCCGGCCCGAGTCGGGGGAAAGCAGCCGGTGCGAGTCGGGGAAAACCGCTTCCCCGCCGGGCCGGGATGCTGTTCACCGGACGGCGGCCGTGTGCTCAGTCGTCGATCCCGAGCAGCCGGAGTTTCGTCCGCAGGGTGGCCCGGTCGAGGCCGAGCAACTTCGCGGCGGCCGTGCGGTTGCCGCCCGTGTGGGCGAGTGCCTCACGCAGCAGCGTTGCCTCCACGAGTTGCAGCGTTCGATGGTGAAGGTCAGGCTCCGGCAGCGGGGCGAACGTGGCCCGGGCGGTGGCCGCCCACTCTTTCACCGCGGCGCCCACGCCGGCGGCGGCGGTATCGAGGCCGCTGGTGCCCGCCGACGCCTCCGCCGGCGACGGCAGATGTTGTGGTTGAAGGACGCCACCGTGCGCCACGACGGCAGCGTGCTCGACGGCATGTCGCAGTTCGCGAACATTGCCCGCCCAGTCGCGGAGGGTGAGCGCCTCGACGAAATCGCGGGACATGACAGCCGCCGGCGCGTGCGGCTGGGCGCCGCCGAAGCGGGCCAGCAGGCAGCGGGCCAGCGGCTCGATGTCGTCGCGGCGGTCCGCCAGCGGGGGCATGGCGATCTCGACGACGCGGAGCCGGTCGAGCAGGTCGCGGCGAAATCCCGCGGCCGCCAGGCTGCCCGGGTCGCGTTGGGTCGTGGCGATGATGCGCACGTCGCCCGCATGGGATTCGAGGAGTTGGAGGAGCCCGGCCTGCACCTCGGGCGGCGCCGCCTCGATATCTGCCAGGGAGAGCGTGCCGCCCGCTGCCGCCGTGACGAGCCCGGGTCGCCCATCGGCATGCCCGAAGAGCTCTGCGGCGACTGCCGCCTGCGCCAGCGCCGTGAGTTTCGTGGTCACGAGGGGTCGGTCATGCCGGCGGCCATGGGCGTGGATTTCGCGGGCGGCGAGCTTCTTGCCGCTGCCTGACGGGCCCGTGATCAACACCGGCAGGTCGTGGTCGGCGACCAGCGCGATGCGTTTGTAGACCTCCTGCATCGCGGCCGAGGAGCCGACGAGCAAGCCCGCGGCGTCGTCGACCCCGGCCGGCGGCGCGTCGCGGAGAGACCGCTCCGCCAAGCCACGGGCCACCACGGTCGCCACGTGCTCGAGGTCGAAGGGTTTCACGAGATAGTCGAAGGCCCCGGCCCTCACGGCCCGGACCGCCGTCTCGAGGTCGCCGAACGCGGTCATCACGATCACGGGGGCGTCGGCCGCGGTCGCCTTGAGGTCGGGGATCGCCGAAATGCCGTCGCGACCAGGGAGCCTGACATCGAGCAGGATCGCATCCGGGATGACCCGGCCGCAGGCGTCCAGCGCCTCGGCGACGCTCGCGGCCAGGACGACCGTGTGGCCGTCGTCCTGGAGCATCTCCCGCAGGCTCCAGCCGATGGCCGGCTCATCGTCGATGACGAGGATCTGGCTCATGGTGTTCTTTTCAAGGGCTGTGTGCCGCCGGCATGGCGGGCGAGGGCAGGCCGATCACGAATCGAGTCCGGCCGTCGGTGCGGCCCCATTGGAGCGTGCCGCCGTGTTGTTCGGCGACGGCCTTGGCCACCGCGAGCCCCAGCCCCACCCCTTCCGGCTTGCCGGTCACGAACGGCTCGTGAAGGTGCTCGGCAAGTGCAACGGGCGGCCCGGGGCCGTCGTCCTCGACCACGATCCGGACGCCCTGATCGTCCGCCTCGCCGCGGAGGCTGACTTGGCCCCCGCGTCCCGCAGCGTCGATGGCGTTGAGGGCCAGATTGACAACAGCGGCGCGGAGGGCGTCGCGGCGGCCGATCACCGTGGCGGTGATGGCCGGTCCAAGGTCGAGTCGCACGCCCGCGTGTTCGCAGCGCGGTGCGGTGAGATCGCGGACCTCGCCGACGAGCGCGTCGAGATCGACAGGCGACGGGGTCGTGGTGGAGGGCGTGCCGAGCGCGAGCAGGCCGCGAACCTCCTCCTCCACGATGTCGAGCTGGCGGCAGGCCACGGCGAGGCTCTCGTCGGCCGGCCGGCCGGTGGTGTCGCAGTGGCAGCGTCGGCGATGCAGGTCGATGGCGAGCCGGGCGCCGGTGATGGCGTTGCGGAGTTCGTGTGCGAAGCCGGCGGCCAGCTGGCCGAGAAGCCGCTGGCGTTCGCCCGCCACGACGGTGTTCCGCAGGCGGTCGAGCTCGGCGCTCATGCGGTTGACGCCGGCCACGAGCCGTGCGACCTCGTCGTCTCCCGTCGCGGCGGTGTCGGTGAGCACCGTGCCGAACTCACCCCGGGACAATTCTTCGACGTGCCGCTCGATCCCGGAGATCCGCCGGGCGAGGCGGCCGGTGGTCGCAAGCCCGAGCGGCACGAGCACGACGAGGGTGGCGGCCGCGACGGCGAGCACCGGCCAGGCCGCGGCCACCGAGGATTCGACGAGTCCCGGGATGGGCGAGAGCACGAACACCCGCTCCGGACGGCTGCCCGCGGCCCGGGCCACGCCGACGCAATGCCGCTGCCCGTCGATCACGACCACGGTGCCGGGGGCCGCAGATCCGAGTGCGGCGGCGACGCCCTCGCGGGCCGACTCCGGCAGGGTCGATGTCCCGGCCACGCCGGCGGCCTCGTCCCGGACGACGAAGTGGCTGCCGGTCAGGCGGTGCATGGCATCGAGCACCTGTGGCGCGAGCGAGACCCGCGAACCCTCCAGTGCCGCGACGACCCGTTCGTGACCGGCGCGGGCGGCGGTGAACGATCGTTGCACGGCCAGCCAGGCCGAGAAGGCGACGTTGCCGAGCACCGCCGCCAGCACGAGTCCCACGACGGGCAGCACCAGCTGCCTGAAGAGCGATCGGCCGCGGGGTGAGGATGACATGCGACGCTTTGCGAGAGGAGGAGGCAGGCGACCGGATCCCACCGCACCTTCCCATGCTACCTGCGCCGCAGCGTATGATGCCGCCATGACGAGAGAAAAGGCATCGACTGCGTGCGGACGCCTGGTCGCCGGATTGCTCCTGTCCGCGCTGCTCGCGCCCGCGTCGTCCGGGGCGGGGCTCTTCCCCCCGGAACTCGTCGACTTCGGTCCGGCATCGGCGACGCCGCTCTTCGCCGGAGGGGGGCCCGACGCGTGGGACCGCGACCTCCGCGAGCGGGGCTGGATCATGCGGCACGGCGGTGCCTGGCATCTCTGGTACACCGGCTCGAACACCGACCGTGATCCCGTTCGCCGGCTCGGACATGCCACGAGCCCCGACGGCCTCAACTGGACACGGTCCTCGCCGGGGCCGCTGCTGGCCGATCGTTGGGTCGAGGATGTGTGCGTCGTGAAGACCCGCTGCCGCTCGGCCGACGTGCTGTGGATGTTCGCCGAGGGGGAGCAGGACATCGCCCACCTGCTCTCGTCACGAAACGGCAGCGACTGGCGGTCGTGCGGTGCCCTGGACATCCGTCTGGTCTCGGGCGAGCCGATCCCGGCCGGCCCGCGGGGCACGCCCGCGGCCTGGCTCGAGCGGGGTGTCTGGCACCTTTTCTACGAGCGTCACGATGACGGCGTCTGGCTGGCCACGACCCGCGATCTGCGGACGTTCACCAACGTGAGCGACGCCCCGGTGATCGCCTGTGGCCCCGAGCCCTACGACCTGCACGGGATCGCGGTCGATCAGATCGTGCGGTTCCGCGGGCGTTTCTACGCCTATTACCACGCGAGTCCCGATCCGGACCGCCGCCGGTGGCAGACCTGCATCGCCGTCAGTGACGACCTCGTCCGCTGGACGAAGTATGCGGGCAATCCCATCCTGCCGGCCGACCCCGCCCATCCCAAACAGTCGAGCGGTACGCTCGTGTTCGACGGTGAGCGGCAGCGGCTCTACACCACGCATCCCGACGTCCGCGTGCGGTTCGCGGTCGTCCGCAGCCCGTCCCGCTGAGCAGCCACCGCCGCGTCTCCCGCGGCTGGCGGGCCGGTGACAAAGTCATTCATGACCTTCGTCCACGTGATCGACCGCGGGCAACGCCGGGGGTTTCCGCCCGCGAAGATCTTCGCATCCTGCTCAGGCAGGCTTGTGCCGGAGTCTGCTAGGTCTTCTTCTGCGGCGGCTGGGTCAGGGCGGTCACCCGGACTTGCTTCATGTCCCGGTCCCGGAAGACATTGAGCGTGAGCGGGGTGGTCGCGGCGCTGCTGTAGGCGGAGGGGAAGGCCGTGCTGCCAAACTCGCCCGGTTCGATCGTCACCTTGTAGGCGTCGGGAGTGAGGCCACCGATCCGAAACGATCCGTCCTCCTTGGTGGTGGTCCGTGCGGGCTTGCCACCGGACTTCGTCGGATGGAAGACGACGGCTGCTCCGACGATGGGGGTGCGGGTCAGCAGCAGCGTGCCCGTGACGCTGTGGGCCGGACCGCTCCGCATCCAGGCCGCCCCGTAGACGAGGCCGCCCACCAGGACGACGACCCCGACGACGATCGACAGAATCTTTCCCATGCCCGAAGGTCCACGGGTCGCCGTCGTCGGCGCCCGCTTCTGAGATTTCGAGTTGAGCGTCTTGCTCACCTTCTCGAGATACTCGTCGTCGATCTGCACGCCGATCTGTTTGCGAATCTCGATTTCTTTGATCTGTCCCATGGCCATGCTGGCGGCTTGGGCGCTGCCGCTCAGGCTGCCGCCAGGGTGCCGCACGACGCCCTTCAACTTCGGCGCCCAGCGCATCTCGTTTTCACCGCGCGGCTTTGACGTCATGTCACTCTCCTTACAGGGTGCGACACAGGATTGGGACGCCTTCTCTTTCTCTCTCCCGAGCATACCGCTCAATACGAGTCGAAACAGATATTGGGTTTCGTGATTTCAAGGCCTCAAAATTGGGTTATTCCCGGCGTTTGCCGCAATTTCACCAAACCCTCACACAATCCTCGCGAGCTTCTCATGATCCCGGCCCAGGTCGGCGGCAGGGGTCAGGGCAGGGGGGCGATCCGGTCGCCGGCCAGCAGGCCGCGGGCGTTGTCGTCGCAGACGCCGGCGACGAGGCTCTCGAGCCAGTCGCGGCGGTCCGGGAGGCGGCCGGAGGCGACGTCTCGGCCGAGAATATCGCAGAGAATTCGCCGGAAATACTCGTGCCGCGGGTAGGAGAGAAACGACCGGGAGTCGGTCACCATCCCCACGAACCGGGCAAGCAGTCCCACGTTCGAGAGCATGTCGAGTTGGTCCCGGATGCCCCGTTCCTGGTCCATGAACCACCAGCCGCTGCCCCACTGGATCTTGCCGGGCACGCTGCCGTCTTGAAACGAGCCGGGCAGGGCGGCGAAGAGGGCGTTGTCGGCGGGATTGATGTTGTAGAGGATCGTGCGGCCGAGGCTGTTTTGATCCGCCAGCACCCCGAGGAAGCGGACGAGTCCCGGACCCTGACGAGCGTCGCCGATCGTGTCGCAGCCGGCATCGGCACCGAGCCGCCTGGCGAGCAGGGGGTTGGGATCACGGAAGGGGCCGAGGTGCAGCTGCGTCACCCAGCCCTTCTGATGGTTGAGCCTGGCGACATGCAGCACGATCGAGGTCGCGAATCGTTCGGCCTCTGCCGGGGTGGCGGGCGTGCCGGACAGCGTCCGGTGCCAGATTGCCGCGGCCTCGGCATCGGTGCAGTCGGTGGCGGCGAGGCACTCGAGCCCGTGGTCGGTCGCGCGGCAGCCGGCGGCGGCGAAGTCGTCGTGCCGCTTGGCGAGTGCGGCGAGCAGTCCGGCGTGGGTGTCGGCCGCGATGCCCGCCACGTCGGAGAGCCGTCTTGCCCAGGCCTGGACCCGGTCGGGCTGCTGCACCTTGCCCGCCGCATCGGGGCGGAAGGTGGGCACCACCCGCACCCTCAATCCCGCGCGGGCGATCTGATGATGGGCGTCGAGGACGTCGGCCGGATCATCGGTGGTGCCGACGAACTCCACCCGCATTTTGTCGAGGATGCCCCGGGCCGTGAGCGGCCCCGAGGCGAGTTGCCGGTTGGCCTCGGTCCAGATTTTCTCGGCTGACGCCCCTTCGAGGAGGTCCTCGATGCCGAAGTGCCGGCGGAGTTCGAGGTGGGTCCAGTGGAAGAGCGGATTGCGGAGCGTGTGCGGCACCGTCTCCGCCCACGCCCGAAACTTCTCGCGGGGCGAGGCGGAGCCCGTGATCCGCTCCTCCGGCACACCGTCGGCCCGCATCGCCCGCCACTTGTAGTGGTCTCCCTCCAGCCAGGCGGCGTGCAGGTCGTCAAACCTGCGGTCGGCGGCGATGTCCTGCGGGCTCAGGTGGCAGTGGTAGTCGATGATCGGCCGGCGTGCCGCCACCCGGTGGAAGAGATCCGCCGCGACGTCGTTCGAAAGCAGGAAGGAGTCGTCGCAGAAGCCCATCGGCACCCTACCGTTTCACCAGCGCGTCGCGGATCTCGCGAAGCAGCACGACATCCTCCGGCGGTGCCGCCGGCTCGTCGACCGTTTTCTCCTCGAACCGGGACTTGGCGGTGTTGATCAGCTTCACGACGAGGAAGATCGCCGCCGCGACGAGCGTGAAATCGACCACCGATTGGATGAAGGGCCCGAAGTTGAGGATGGGATAGTCCTGCACGATCATCAGGGGCTTGCCGTCCTTCAGCTCGGCGGTGCCGTCGGCGAGGAGTTTGGGCGACTCCATCCTGATCCGCCAGGCGAGGTCGTTGAAGTTGACGCCAAACTTGCTCGTCAGCAGGTTGAGAGGCGGCATGATGATGTTGGCGACGAGCGAGCTGATGATCTTGCCGAACGCGCTGCCGATGACCAC
>SXWC01000047.1 GCA_005789975.1 Planctomycetaceae bacterium | reverse complement strand
TGCGGTTGCAGGATGAGTGTGTCATCGGTCCGCGACAGCCGAACTCGTAGAACAGACAGCCGTTTCGCGTGCCCTGCCCGAACTCGTGGGTGTGCTGCTTGTACTCGTAGAACTGCACCCGGGTGCAGCCGGTCTGCGTGAAGGGCTTGAAGAACGTCTGCGGCCGCGGCAGGTCGTCGAGGGCGATGTCCTTGGCCCGGCCGCTGGCGATCGCCACGAGGATCTGGGTCACCCAGTCGGGATGCGACGGACAGCCGGGGATGTTGATCACCGGCAGGCCCCACTTCGAGCGGAAGTTCGCACCCAGGTAGCCCCCTTTGTTCTTCTTGAGGTATTGCAGGCCGATGGAATCGGAGGGATTGGGCGACGTCGCCGGGATGCCCCCCCAGCAGGCGCAGTCCCCGAGGGCCACGACGGCGTTGGCGATCCCCGCGAGGTCGCCCACCCAGTCCTTCATCGGCCGATCGGCGAACATGTTGAACCGGCCGGTGCCGTCGGGCGCCCGGATCACCGTGCCCTCGAAGACGAAAATGTCGAGCGGCCGCCGGCCGGAGACGATGTCGCCGAGCATCGTCTTGACGTGGTCGCCGAGCTCGACCCCGAGCGAAGGATGCCAGATGACGTCGATGCCGAAGTCGGTGACGAGGTCGCAGGCGCTCGGCTCCTCGGCGTTGTGGAACGACATCGTGTTGCCGCTGCAGGCGCCCCCTTGCAGCCAGAGGAGCGTGGCCATGGATGTTCTCCCAAGACGCGGAATGGTGCGTGAACCCGGTGCGGAAACCGTCGATCACGACGCGTGCGTCGCCCCCCTGCGACACACCAACTCTACGCCCCCCAGCCGGTCCTCGGAAAGCGCCGGCCGGCCACCGATCCGGTAAACTTCCGGGCCGGGACGCGGCCGCGGCGTGGGACTTTTTCGCAAGCGGGCTGGCGAAAAAGCCGGTGAGTCGAACCGAGGGGTGATGGCATGCATGAACTCTCGATCGCCAGCCGCATCGTCGAGATCGCCTCTGAACAGTGCCGCGACGCCGGGACGGTGCGTGCCGTGGCGGTCACCCTGCGGATCGGCCGGCTCTCGTGCGTGCACGAGGACGCGCTGCGGTTCAGTTTCGGGCTCGTCGGCGAGGGGACACCCCTTGCCGGCGCGGAGCTGCGGGTCGTCCATGTGCCCGCCACGATCTGGTGCGGGCCGTGTGGCCGGGAGGTGGAGCTCCCGGGGATTCAAAGATTCGCCTGCCCCGTCTGCGGCACGCCGAGCGGCGACATCCGGGCGGGCCGTGAACTCGACCTCGAATCGATCGAACTTGCCGACGAACCGGCGACGGCGACGGAGGACGTGAGGCGATGACCGAGCACGAGCCGACCGGCCCCCGGATCCTCGAGGTCCGCACGAAGATCCTCAAGAAGAACGACGAGCTCGCCCGCGAGATGCGGCGTGGGTTCGAGCGGGCGGGCGTGCTCGTGGTCAACATGGTGTCGAGTCCCGGCACCGGGAAGACGTCGTTTCTCCGGGAAACACTCGCGCGACTCGTCGCGCGGGGCGAGCCGGTGGCCGCGGTCGTGGGCGATCTTGAAACCGACAACGACGCGCGGCGGCTCGCAGCGAGCGGCGCACCGGTGCGGCAGATCATGACCCACGGCCTCTGCCATCTCGAAGCCGACATGGTGCAGCGGCATCTCGACGGCTGGGATGTCACATCGCTCCACTACCTCTTCATCGAGAACGTCGGCAATCTCGTCTGCCCGACGAGCTGGGACCTCGGTGAATCGGTGCGGCTGGCACTGCTTTCGGTGACGGAAGGAGAAGACAAGCCGCTCAAGTATCCGGGGCTCTTCAACACGGCCGACGTGGCGGCGATCACGAAGATCGATCTGGCCGGGGTCTGCGAGTTTGACCGGGCCACGGCGGTCACCAACATCGCCGCGGTGCGGCCGGGCATGCGGGTCTTCGAGACGTCGGCGAAGACCGGTGTGGGGATCGAAGACTGGCTCGCCTATCTTGCGGAGCGTCGGGCCGCCCTCCCGAAGGACGGCGCGGTCTGCGGCGGCCCCACGACCAACTGACGGCTCAAAGGGGCACGAGCCCACGGTCTGGTCTGCCCTTTGTCGCTTCCTGATCCGAGAACCCTTTCCTGCCCCGCAAGGATCGCACGAATGCGCTCACGAGACCCGGGCCGGGATTTCGGAAGGGGGTCAGTTTTCGGAAACGGCCTTTGACCGTTCCATCCGTGACTGAAAGTCGTACACCCCCGAGCCGATCGCGAACACCGCGGCGCCGTCCTCCATCCGCAGAAACTCCACTCCCGCCGACTGGGCCGCAGGCTTGCCCGACTCGGTCACCGAGGCCTGGTCCTTCGCGGGAACGTGCACGGTGGCCGTGGTGTTGGGCGGGATGACGACCTCCAGCGCCAGCGTGCCGTTGTCGGCCTTCCAGCGGCTGGCGATCCTGCCGTGAATCGATTCGAACGAGGTGTCGGCCCAACTCAGACCCTGGCCGATGGCCGGTTTCACGACGATCGACTTGTAGCCGGGGCTCGCCGCCTTGATGCCCCCCACTCCGCCGTAGAGATACTCGCCGACGGCGCCGAAGGCGTAGTGATTGAAGGAGTTCATGCTGATGTCGCCGAAACCCTTGTCGGGGGTCCAGCCGTTCCATCGCTCCCACATGGTCGTCGCCCCGTTCTTCACCGGAAACAGCCATGAGGGGTAGGTGTCGGTCAGCAGCAGGCGGTAGGCGATGTCGTCGCGGCCGGCCACGCTCAATGCCGGCAAGAGTCGCGGCGTGCCGATGAAGCCGGTGGCCAGATGCCAGTCGAATCGCTTGATCTCATCGATGAACTTCCCGGCCGACCTGGCCCGCATGTCCGGCGGCAGCAGGTCCATCGAAAAGGCGAGCGCGTAGCCGGTCTGGCTGCATTCCCGGAGCCCGCCATCCGCCTGCAGGAAGTCCCGCACGAACGCGGCCTTCGTCTCCTCGTGACGCTTGGCATACCGCGCGGCGGCGTCCTCCCGCCCGATGGCCCGCGCCATTTCCGACATGATCCCCGCCAGGTGGGCGTGATAGGCGGTGTCGATGGCGTCTGGATGGGCGCCGCCGCCGGCATTCAGCCAGTCGCCGAATCCGCCGACCTTGGAGATGCCGTTGGCGGTCTTGCCCTCCAGCCATTTCATGTAGCGTTCCATCGCCCCGAAGCGTTCGGCCACGATGCGGGTGTCGCCGTAGGCGCGGAAGATGTTGTGGGTGCACAACAGCGCGGCATCGCCCCACGCGGTGGCTCCGCCGCCCCCCATGATGTCGGGGACCACGTTCGGGAAGGTGCCGTCGCCCAGCTGGTTGTCCTCGCACGTCTGCAGCCACCGGCTGAAGAAGGGGGCGACGTCGAAGTTGTAGGAGGCGGTCGGCGCGAAGAACTGCGTGTCACCGGTCCATCCCATGCGCTCGTCGCGCTGCGGGCAATCGGTGGGCACCTCCAGATAGTTGCCCTTCTGGCCCCAGACGATGTTGTGATAGAGCTGGTTCACCAGCGGGTGGGAGCACTTGAAATCCCCGGTTCGCCGCATGTCCGTGTGGACCACCATCCCGGTGACCGCGTCGAGGTCGGGCTTCGACTTCAGCCCGCGGATCTCGACGTGGCGAAACCCGTGGAACGTGAACGCGGGTTCGAGGATCTGTTCGCCCTCGCCGGAGAGGATGAAAAAGTCGGTCGCCGGACAGCTCCGTAGCGCCGCGGTGTAGATGGTGCCGTCGGGATTGGTCATCTCGCCGTGGCGGACCGTGATCCGCTGGCCAGGCTTGCCCTTCACCTTCAGCCGCACCCAGCCGACCATGTTCTGGCCGAGGTCGAACGTCCAGCACCCGGGCCGCGGTTCGGTGACCTTGACCGCCGGAAGGGTCTCGACCACCCGCGACGGCTCGGCCACCGCGGCCTGCACCCGGAACCCGGGCCCGCCATCCGTGAAGTGACCGTAGCGGGCACGCTTGACCTGCAGGCCGGATCCCGCCAGTTCGAGCACCTCGTGCTCACGCACGGTTTTCGTGGCGTCGGTCCCGTCCATCCGGTAGTCCACCCGCAACGTCTTGACCTTCAAGAGGGCCGGGTCTCCGCCGAGCAGGTCGTTCTCGACCTTGATCGACAGCCGCCCGTCCTTCACCGCGGCGGCGACGACCCGCGTCACGTCGGCCTGTGCTTCGCCGGGCAACGAAGAGTCGGCCGACTGCCACGCGGTGTCGTTGAAACCGGCCCTGTCCCAGCCGGGCATTTCCAAACGGCTGTCGTAGTCGCACCCCATGAGCAGATCGGCATGCCGGATCGGGCCGAACGACGCCTTCCAGCCGTCGTCGGTGACGACCGTCTGCACGCTGCCGTCGGCCAGCTCGATCTCCAGCTGCGCGAGCAAGCGCGGCCTGCCGCCGTAGATGTTTCGCCGGCACAGATGGGCGAGCGTGCTGGCATACCAACCGTCCCCCAGGATGGCCCCGATCGCGTTGGCCCCCTGCGCCACCTGTGACGTGACGTCGTACGTGTGGTAGTGCACCCGCTTGCGGAACTCGGTCCAGCCGGGCGCCAGCACGTCGCGGCCGACCCGCTCGCCGTTGAGCCGCAGTTCGTAGGTGCCGAGGGCCGTGACGTGCACCGTGGCCCGCTTCACTTTCTGGGCGACCGCGAACTCCTTGCGGAGGTAGGGCGCCGGCATCCGCGCGAGATCGGCCACCGCGGGCGGCCCGCGCCACGGCTGTCCGTCGACCCGCTGCGCGGCCGGCCACGCCGAGTCGTCGAAGTTCGTCCGCTCCATGCCCGCGGACGCCGACTGCGACGCCTTCCAGCTCGGATCCACCGGCACGACCATGTCGTCGCCGGATTCAAACTGGATCACCAGGCGGCCGATGACCGCCGGCGGATACGGATCCGTGTGGCTCACCCGCAGGGTCAGCACGTTGGCGCCGGGCCGCAGCGATTTCTTCGCGTCGAGCCGAGCGGTGGCCTCCCAGTGGGCGGCTTCGCCGATCGTGGTGCCGTTGATCGACGCCTCGCAGAAATGGTAGGCGTACAAGGCGAACACGGCGCGCCGGATCTTCCGGTCGGCCGGCAGGTCGATCCGCTTGCGGAAGAACGTGTCGACGGCCGCCTGGCCGCCCGGCATCTGCACCCACGGCAGGCCTTGAATGTTGAACAACCGGTCGTCGGCGGCGACGTCCGGCGGCGGAGCATACGCCGCGTCGTAGCCGATCCACCGCGCCGACCAGTCCTCCGGCGCGAGCAGGCCCATCGACCAGAATGCCGGATCGCTCGCCGCCTCGCCCGTCGTGGTCCACACCCGCACCTTCCAGTGGCAGCGAGCCCGGGACGCGAGCGGTTTCCCGGAATACTCCACCTGGATGCTCTGGTCGGAGGCGACCTTGCCGCTGTCCCACAAGTCACCCTCGTCGCGGGCGAGGAGCTCCGGCGTGGAGGCGACCAGCACCCGATAGGCGATTTGCCGCTCGTTTCGGGTTTCAGGCCGCGGCTCCTGCCCTTCGATCATCCAGCTCAAACGCGGCTTCGCCACGTCGATCGCCAACGGGTTCTCGAGATACTCGCACCGCAGGCCCTTCACCTCCGCCGCCAGCGCCGTCGGCACCTGCGACACCATCGCCACCGCCGCCAGCCAGAGCGCGGCCCACCATCGTGCCTTCCGCATCATCGCTTCCGCCTCCTGACGTGTTCAGTGCCGAGCCGCACAGCGGCGCGAATGTGCCGGGTCAAGAGCCCCGCTCGACGAGGACGGGCCGCATGCGGAGCGAGAGTCCGGATGTGGTCGTGACGAAGGGAGTCGGCTCGATGCCGGCAGAAAAGCAGCATACGGCAGGCCTGATCTTCGGCCAAACCCGGGCGGGCGCGGCGGACCGCCCTCCCGCTGGCCTGGGATTCCTCACGCCAGCGGAATCCAGACGAGCCGCGGCGGACCGCCGCGCGAGCCGGCCACGATCGCGTGCTGATCGAAGAGCCGGCCGAGTTCGATTGCGTCGGGTTCCCCGATGCCCAGCACGAGCAGACTCGATTCGGCGGGCCAGTCGCCGCCATCTCCCCGCGATTCACCGGGGATGGCCCGTAGCCCGCGAGCCTGCACGGTTTCGGCAAGTCGGGCCATTCGCTCCGCGTTCTCGAGGGCGTCGAGCCGCGTCGAGCGGGGATTGCAGGCGGTGACGAATGCCCAGTCGTCGTGGCCCGTCGCCGCGAGCAGGCGGTCGAGCGGGGCGGAGCGTTCCCCGATCCGCAGGGCGAGCAGGCTCCCTTCCGGCATCAGGACCGAATACGTCGTGCCGCGGTAGGCGTCGTCGAGTGCGGGGTCGGTCATGAAGAACGAAACATCAAGAACGAAACATCGGCCGTTGACCGGCAGCCCGGTGAATCCCGTGCCGACCACGAGTCGCCGGGGGACGCTCTCGCCGGTGCATCGCGGCGAGGCCGGCAAAGGCCGCGGCGAGGATCGCCAGCGACGACGGCTCGGGCACGAGCGCCACGATCTGCGAGCGATAAAACGACAGATCGGCCGCGTAGGTGGCGTTGCCGTAGATCGCGTTGGCCGCCGGATCGGGCTGACCGGAGAAGCCCGCCACCGTGAGGATCATGCCCGAGAGTTCCCAGTCGGAGCCGTTCTTGTGGAAGATCGCGCCCCCCGAGTCGCCATAGGCGGCCTGCGCCTCGGTCGAGGGAGACCCGCCGGCGGTGAATGACGTGCTGAACATGAAGACATCGCCAAACCCGGCGTCGAGCCACACTCCGGTGGAACCCACGTCATTGGTGCCCCACCGCATCGAACGGCTGCCGACCGTCTTGTAGCCGGCCGCGCTGCCGCCCGACGACACCTCCGTCCACGCCCAGGGCGTGGTGCCGGTGTTGACGCTCCATTCCGTGAAGGCGCCGCGGTCGCGGCCGGACCCGATCATCGTCACCGCGCTGCCACCGGACGCCGTCGCCGAGGCGATCGTCACGTTCGGCAGGCCCGCGGGCGTGGATGCGAGCCGAAACATGTAGAGGTCGGTGGTGGCCGACTTGCCGGCGGCGCCGTCGTTGGTGAGCGTCGTGCCCGAGCCGGCGAGCATCGCGTAGGTGCCGCCGTTGAGCACGATGCTGCCGCCGCCGACATGGGCCGCCGTGAGCACCCAGTCGTTGCCGAGGTAGACGCCCGTGCCGACGCCGAGCACACCCACGTTGGCCCAGCCGGGGTCGTCGACCGGCGCCGACGTGTTGCCCGTGCCGGTCAGCGTGTTGATCACCACAGCATGCGCCGTGCCGGACTCCGTCGCGATCAGGCAGAGGGCCATGGCCATGAGACGAAGAGCACGAATCGTCCGGGCCGCCATCCCGCCTGCTCTCCCTGCCGGTCGCTGCATGGTGCACCCCCCCGGAAATCGTGTCATGCCGTCATGATCCCCGATCCATGGCGGTGAGGGAAGCGGCGGGACGAAACATTCCTGAAACAGCCCTGCGGCCGGTTGGCCGGGCCACGCGGCCCACCGCGGATGAGGTCGCGCCTTTCGGCAGCTCACGGCGATTGGCCCCCCGGGGGCGCGGGCTTCGCGGTGGGCTGAGCGATCGAGAGCCGCCCGAGCACGGCCTGGCCGAGCGCGAGGCCGCCGTCGTTGGGCGGCACGGCGTGATGGGTGAGCACCTCGAAGCCGGCGGCGTGCAGGCCTTCGAGCGACCATTCGACGAGCAGCCGGTTTTGAAACACCCCGCCGGTGAGGCCGACGAGGTTGCCACCACCCGCCTCGCGGAGCCGGGAGCAGACATCGACGATCATCCGCGCCACGGCCCCGTGAAACGCGGCGGCGATGCCGGACACGGGCACGCCGGCGGTGACGTCGGCGACGAGGGCTGCCACGAGCGGTCGCCAGTCGGCCACGAGCGGCCCGGCCGCGGCCAGGCCGAAGGCGTGGCGAAGGTGCGAATCCGCCGCGTCCGCTGCGTCCGCCCGCGCAGCCAGGGCCTCGAGATTCAGCGCGGCCTCGGCCTCGTAGTCGATCGAGTCGCACAGTCCGACGAGCGATGCCACGGCGTCGAACAGGCGGCCCATGCTCGTCGTGACCACGCAGTTGAGCGACCGCTCCAGTTGCCGCGCGAGCAGTTCGAGATCGGCGGCGGAGCCGCGCCCGACGGGCGGGAGCTGCCCGCTCCACGGGAGGCCGGCCTCCCGCAGCAGGGCGAGCGCGGTGCGCCAGGGGTGACGGATCGCCGCGTCGCCGCCCGGCAGCGAAAAGGGCCGCAGGTGGGCCGCGCGCCGCAGGCTGCCGCCACCCGTGACGAGGAACTCGCCGCCTTGGATCGTGCCGTCGCGGCCGTAGCCGGTGCCGTCGAAGCAGACGCCGATGAACCCCGCAACGCCGTCGGCGTCGAGCCCATGTTCGGCGAGCAGGGATGCGACGTGGGCCTCGTGATGCTGCACCTGCAGGAGCGGGAGGCCGCGTGCGGCGGCGAAGCCGCGGGCCCAGCCCGTGGAGAGGTAGCCCGGATGGAGATCGGCGACGACGGCGGCCGGCGTCACGTCGAGGAGTCGCATCAGGTGCGCCGCCGCGCGGTCCAGCGCCGCGAGCGTTTCCAGGTTGCCCATGTCGCCGATGTGTTGGCTCATCACCGCTTCCGCGTCGCCAGCCAGGCAGATCGCCGCCTTGAGTTCGCCGCCGACCGCGAGGACCGGGGGACCGCCACGGGGAAGCCGGATCGGCAGTGGCGTGTGGCCGCGGGAACGACGGATCGGCAGCGGCAGGCCGGCCACGCACCGCACCACCGAATCATCGCAGGCCGTGTGGATCCTGCGGTCGTGCAGGAGAAACCCGTCGGCGAGGGCTCCGAGCCGGCCGATGGCATCGGCGTTGTCGGTGGCGAGCGGCTCCTCGGCGAGGTTGCCCGACGTCATCACGAGCGGCGGCATGCCGCCGCAGAGAAGGTGATGGAGCGGCGACGAGGGGAGCATGACGCCCAGAAAGTCGTTGCCCGGCGCCACCTCGGCCGCGACCCGGGCCAGTCGGCCCCGCGGATCGGGCCGGGCGGACAGGAGCACGATCGGCCGCTCAAAACCCTCGAGCAGCCGACGTTCCTGTTCATCGACGTGGGCCAGCTCCCGAGCCGCGGCGAGGTCGGCCACCATCACGGCGAACGGCTTGCGGCGCCGCTGCTTGCGGTCACGGAGCAGTCGCACGGCCGCGTGATTCGTGGCATCGCAGGCGAGATGAAAGCCACCCACGCCCTTGACCGCCACGATGCCGCCGCGGCGGAGCATGGCCCGCGCGGATTCGATCGCGGCGTCGCCGGGGCAGGCGGGAGTGGAGCGGTCGGCGGGAGGCGGCCCGTCTGCGGCACGGGCGAACCAGAGCGTGGGGCCGCAGGCGGGGCAGGCATTCGGCTGGGCATGAAACCGCCGGGACGAGGGATCGAGGTATTCAGCCACGCACGCGGCGCACATCGCGAACGACCGCATCGTCGTCGCCCCGCGGTCGTAGGGCAGGCTCTCGATGATCGTGAAGCGCGGGCCGCAGTCGGTGCAGTTGATGAACGGATGGCGGTGCCGCCGATTCCCAGGGTCGGCCATCTCCGCGAGGCAGGCCGTGCAGGGGGCGACGTCCGGTGGCACGACGACGCCCCCCGGGCCGACCGCGGCGCTCTCGAGGATCAGGAAACGGTGGCTGTCGGCGTCGGGGGGCAACTCGAGTGGCTCGACGCCCGCCACGCGGGCCAAGGGAGGCGCGGCCGCGGAAAGCCCGTCGAGAAATGCGGCCACCGCGGCGGCGGTGCCCTGAATCTCCGCCGTCACGCCCGCGGCGTCGTTCTCGACCCAGCCCGTGAGCCCGAGCCGCGTCGCCCGCCGCCAGACGAACGGCCTGAAGCCGACGCCCTGCACGACCCCGGTGATCCGCGCGCGTATGCGTACGTTGGCCGCCACCGACGCCTCCGCCTTGCCCTCACGGACCCGATCGAGCCCATCCAAGAATACGGCGTCCGTCAGACGAAGACTCAGCCCCCGGGTGGAAGGCGGACCGCCCCGCTCCGTATGGCAGTCAAGCGGCACTCCCCGCCGCAGGTCGTCCGCTTCGCGATCCGGTCGGGGTCAACGGGCACCCCCCGTTGCCGAGGCCGTATTGCCCGTGCGTTCCTCCTTCCGTTGCCAGCGGTCGTCGGCCTCGAGCACCGTCCGTGGGCCGGGGCCGTCGAGCCAGGCACGGGCCTCGGCGTCGCCGCGCAGGAAGGCATCCCAGAAGGCAGTCGACAGCGCGAGGATCGCGCGGTGGTGGTTCGGATTTCGGGGCACACGGTCGCCGGGCAGGGCACGATCGGAAAAAGCCGAGTGTTCCGCCTCGTGGAGCACGAGTTCGTAGGCCCGGCCCTTGGACAGCGCCGGAAACACGGCGAGCCGGGACTCGACGGATTGCCCACCGACCGCCGCGGTGTCCTTCGTGCCGGTCATCAGGAGCCACGGGATCGCCACCTCCGCGAAGGCCTCGCCGGGGTCGTGGCGGCCCTGCGGCGTGCCCGGACTCATCACGAGCGCCGCCTTGATGCGGGGGTCGGTGAACCGTCGGCCCAGCAGCGGAAACGACTGCCCCGACACCGCCTGCGTGGTCTGGCCCCCGAACGAATGCCCCGACATGCCGACGCGGTCGAGGTCGAGCCGGCCGGCGAGCGGGTGTCCTTCCTCGAGATTCCAGGCGGCGAGCGCGTCGAGCACGACCGCCACGTCGTCCACCCGGAGCCGGAAGTTGGCAAGCGAGGCGGCGTCTCGCATCGCCGCCAGCCGCCGCATGGGCGGCAGGTCGCGCCAGACCGCCGTGTCGCTCCCCGGATGCTGGAGAAAGACGGCCGCGTAGCCGCGGCGCGACCAATGGTCGCCCAGATAGCCGCAGCCCTCGCGGGACCCGCCCAGACCGTGGCTGAAGAGCACGATGGGACGGGGGGTGGCGTCGTCCGGCGGGAGAAACACCCGCACCGGAAGGCCGCGATCCCGCCGTGCATCGCGGACGTCGAGATCACGGGGCACGGCGTGCGTGTCGGCGGGAAGTGCGAGCGGATCGTAGGCCTCGGCGATCGTGGCCAGCGCCGCGACAGAGCAGAACACGAGGGCGATCATCGGCATTGCACTTGCTCCCGGGGTCCGCAGGAGGGCACGGTCAAAGGCACGTCGATGAGCCGGTCCCGCCCCTCAAAACTGTTCGAGCCGCAGGACATCGACCGGCTCGATCCAGACCGTCATTCGCTCCGCGCTGAACTGCGGCTCGCGGAGGCCGTCGAGCACCCGACCGGCCACTTCCGCCGGCACGATCGTCTCGAATCGCACGAGCGGCCTGCCCCCCTGCGGCGACTCCCGACGGCCGCCGCCATGGCAGGGCACGACCGTGTAGCCCGAGGCGCCCTGCTCGCGGACCATCGTCACGAGCGGCCGCTCCATGGTGGCGGGCCCCACCACGGTGATTCGCCGCATCTGCATGGTGACCCGCCGGCGGGACGCCAGCGGATGCCCCGACAACTGCTTGTGGGATCCGAGGCCGACGATGTCGAGCCGGAGTCCCGCCTGCTCGAAATCGAGCGCCAGTTCGTGGAGTTTCTCCATCACGCTCGAATCCACCAGCGACGTGCCGGCGAGGTTCACGATCACGTTGTTTTTCTGCACGAGCCCGAGCTGCTCGATCTGCCGACGGAAAGGAATCCAGTTGGTGAACACGGCCGATCCACTGGCGTCGATCTGCACCGTCTGGTCGTCGATCGGGGTGACCTTGAGGAAGGGCTTGAAGAACGAGTTGAGCGGCACGCCGTTGATCGCGTGGATGATGAACTTCAGGACGATCCCGATGCCCACTCCCACGAGCAGGTCGGTGGCGAGCACGCCCACCATGGTCGCCACGAAGATCAGCAACTGCTCGGGGCCGATCTTGAAGACGTTGATGAACTCCCGGGGCGAGGCCAGCCGGAAGCCCGTGTAGACGAGCATCGCCGCCAGCGCCGAGAGCGGGATCATGTGGATCAGGCCCGGCGCGAGCGCGACGAAGGCGAGCAGGAAGATGCCGTGCCAGAAGTCGGCGAACCTCGTCCGGGCGCCGTTGTCGATGTTCGACTTGCTGCGGACGATCTCGGAGATCATCGGCAGACCGCCGATGGCGGCGGCGGCGACGTTGGCCACGCCGACGGCCAGCAGGTCCCGGTTCATGTCGGTCTTCCGCTTCCATGGATCGAGCAGATCGATCGCCTTGGCGGAGAGGAGCGACTCGACGCTGCCGACGATCGCGAACATCGCGACCCACCAGATCGCGGAGAGCCTGGTGGCCTCGGCCGTGAACACGGAGAAGTCGGGCGTGGTGATCGCCGACAGGAGATTGCCCGGGACGCTCACGAGGAATGACCCGCCGACCCGGTGCTCACGGCCGGCGAAGGTGTAGGTGTGTTCGTGGGCGAGGTCGAGCCACACCCCGAGCGGCACCGCGACGGCGAGGACGAGGAGTTGAGCGGGCACGAACTGGAGCCAGGTCGGTCGCAGCCGTTGGCGGATGGCGGGCCAGCCGAAGAGGATCACCAGGCTCACCAGGCCGATCAGCGTGATCGCGGGATTGAGGTTGAGGAGCTTCTCCGGCAACTCCCGGAGGATTTCGAAAGGCTCGCCGCTCGCCTTCTGGCCGAACACGACCGGCAGCTGTTTGAGGCAGATGATCAAGCCGATCGAGGCGAGCATGCCATGCACGACCGCGGTCGGGAAAAACTCGCTGAGCGCGCCGGCGCGGAGGAGTCCGACGGCCACCTGAGCCACGCCCGCGACGCAGCCGATGGCGATCACCATCCGGTAGGCCCGCATGTCGGCCTCGGGATCGGCCCCCGCGGTGAAGCCGCACGAGTGCATCGCTCCCAGCACGATCACGATCATGCCGGCCGCCGGCCCCTTGATCGTGAGCTCAGAGTTGCTGAGGAACGTGGTCAGGATCGAGCCCACGATGGCCGTCAGCACGCCGGCCACCGGCGGGAAGCCGCTCGCCAGCGAGATGCCGAGGCACAGGGGCAGCGCGATCAGGAAGACGAGAAGCCCGCTGACGACGTCCTGACGGAAGTATTTCCGGAAACCGGCGGCCGTGCCGCGAGGGACCTCACCCGGGCCCGGGACGGATGACGAGTCGCGTTCGATCGCCTTCATGGCTGGACTCCGGAAGAGGACGGGTCATCGAGCTCCTGCCGGGCTGCGAGCAGCGAGGCGGCCACTTTTTCGAGGGACTGCACGAACGGGCCCGGCCAGAGGCCGAGGCCGAAGAGGATCGCGAGCAGGGCGGTGAACGCAAACCGCTCCCGCGGAAGGATCGCATGCCGCGGCGCATCGACCGTGACGGGACCGCCAAACACGCGGAACCAGCCCCGCATGACCGCGATGCCGCCGAAGACGGTGGTCAGAATCACGAATATCCCCGCATGCAGATGGTCGTCGAGGCTGCCGGAGATGATCAGGTCGTCGGCCACGAAGGAGAGCGTACCGGGAAAGCCGAGGATGGCGAGCCCAAAGAGCAGGAAGAATGCGGCGAGGGCCGGAGTGTCGGCGAATCGTCCCTGGAGCGTCTCGATCGAGATCCCCCCCGCCCTGCTTTCCAGCGCCCAGACGACGAGCCCGATGCCCGTCAGCGCCAGGCCGCTCGACAGCCACACGGCCAGGGCCCCGCAGAGCTCCATCGGCACGGTGCCGGAGAGGCCTGCCAACACCATCGCCGACTGGCTCATCGCGAGGGTGCCGAGCAGTCCGCGAACATCCCGCTGCACCACGGCGAGCGCCGCGCCGTAGGCGGCGGTGAGCAGGGCTGCGTTGGCCAGGACGACGAGTTCCTGCGCGACGCCGTCGGCATGGCCGACCAGCAGCCGCAACGCGGTGTAGGTGGCGATCTGCGGCATCGTGACGAGGAGCGCCGTCGCCATCGAGGCTCCGGAAAAGAGGGCTGGATACCAGGAGTGGAACGGGACCAGCCCCTTGCGGATCATGACCGCCAGCGCGACGAGCCAGCCGCCCGCGGCGCCCGTCAGTCCACTTCCCGTGAGCCAGGGTGGGTCGGCCACCAGCAGCCCGGTGCCGATCACCATGCAGGCGACCGCCAGGGACATCGTCAGGCCGTAGACCCGGGCGGCGGTCCGGCCGCCGATCGTGCTCCGCACCGTCGCCCACGTGGCGAGGATCGACATGACCCACAGGCCGACGAGGATCAGGGGAGGGGAGGTGGACAGCGTCGCGAAGGTGAGCGACGCGCCCACGAGCAGCCGCCGCGCGCTGGACGAGACGAACGCCCTCCGCGGAGCGACGAGCACGATCGCCATGTCGACCACGGCGACGTAGGGCAGCAGCAGCGCCGTGAGCCCGTCGACGAGGATCAGGTCGCCACCGGCAAGCCGGTGGCCGAACGTCACCGGGCGGCCATCGCCGAAATGCCAGCAGGCGGCGGCCACCACCGTCGCCGCGAACGAGATGCCGATGGAAGTGGCCGCGATCAGCCGGGGGTCGAGCCGTTGACCGCCGAACCGCTGGGCGGCGGCGCCGGCCAGCGGCGACACGATGCACACGGCGACGGCCATCAGCATGAGGTCGTCCGGGCCGATCACGATGCGGCTCCTTCCTTGGAGTCGCGCGGCCGGTCATCCGCCGGGCCGCCCCCGAGGGTGGCCACCCAACGGCGCTCGAGGGCATCGGCCGAGATGAGCGCCGCGAGCAGCGGCCGGACGAACAGACCGGAGACGAACGTCTCCTCGAACCCCCGTTCGAGCGCGATGTGATAGAGGCCCCGCGACACGCCCTTGGGCAGCAGTCGCATGAGCGACCACTCCGACGGTCCGGGGTGTCCGCCGAGGGCCGCGGCGAGTTCGTGGCGGTCGTGCATCGCCGAGGGTGACCGGAGAATCTGCAGGCTGCGGAGGATCGCGTGGCTGATGACGTGCACCAGCGGAATCACCCGCCAGCCGAACCCGATCTCGGCGAGAATGATGCCCGCCTGGGTCATCGAGGCGTAGGCAAGCATGCTCTTGAGATCGGTCTGCACGCTCCCCACGATCGCGGCGTGCAGGGCCGTGCCCGCGCCGATCACGACGAGCAGCCAGCCCGCGGCGGGTGCGGCGTCGAGCACCGCCTCGTAGCGGAGCAGGACATAGGCCCCCGCGTGGATCGACAAGGCTCCGTAGAAGATCGCGCTTGACGGCGTCGGCCCCTCCATGGCCCGGGGCAGCCAGCCGGAGAAGGGCACCTGCGCGCTCTTGCCGAGGGCGGCGAACACGAGGAGCAGCGAGACGAACAAGGCCGTGGCGGCCGGGACCGGGCACACGGCATGGGGCCAGTCGCCCGTGAACAGCCGCTCGAAGTCCCCCGAGCCGGTCGCCCGATGGATCACCACGCTCGCGCCGAACAGCCCCACGTCGCAGATGCGGTAGGTCGTAAAGGCACGCAGCGCCGCATCGACGGCGTTTCGTCGCTCGTGGAAGAACCCGATCAGGAGCGCCGACGAGATGCCGAGGAACTCCCAGCCCGCGAACAAGACGTCGATGCTGCCGGCCAGCACCATCAGGTTCATCCCGGTGCCGAACAGGGCGAGCAGGATGAAGAAGCGGGTGAATCCCGGTTCGCGGTGGAGGTATTTCCCCGCGAAGGCGTTGACCAGAGCACAGAGGCCCGTCGAGAAGCAGACGTAGGGCACCGACAGGCCGTCGGCCACCAGTTCGATGGTGGCGGCGTGGTGGCCGACGTCAAACAGCCGGCCGAGATGCACGAGGTGGGCCGCGAAGCCCTGGTTGGCGATCGCGGCGAGCGTGGCCAGGGCTGCGATGAAGCCCGTCGTGAACGCGGTGCCGACGAGCCGGGTGGTCGCCCGCTCCGACAGCGGGCGACCGAGCAACGCCGGCAGGCCGATGCCGGCGAGTGCCGTGACGGGCGCGACGAGCTGCCAGACGACGAGCGCGGAGACCGGATCGGCGAGGAAGCGGGGGGTGGTCATGGCGTCACGGCCTCCTGACCGGGCATGGAGGAACGTTGGGCGGTCAGCCGCGCCGGCGGCACGTTGCCGCGGCGGCCCCGATACCAGGCCGCCGACGACGACGCGACGGGGATCGCCTCCGACTCGGGCACGTACGGCACGAAGGCGATCCCGCCGGCGGCGCTGGTTTCCTGCAGGGCGAGACCGCCCGTTTCGGGATGCCACGAGACGAGTTGGATCCAGCGGTTCGCGACCATGTTTTTCACGACGGGCAGCCGTTCGAGCACGTCTTGGATGCGCTCGGGTGCGGCTTCGACGACCATCAGCAGCCGGACGGGCTCATGGATGTCCACGCCCTGAAAGGGAAGCCCGGTGCGGAGATCGCTCGCGTGCCCGTCCATCACGCCGATCAGGGCCGTGATGTTGTGCGGGAGCTTCGTGCCGGCGCCGTAGCCGAGCGGGTCGATTCGCGAAAAGAGGTAGGCGAGGTTGATGCCGCCGCAGACGGGCCCGACGGCGGCGAGCGTCCGTTCGAGGATGCGGCCGGCAGTGTCGTGGCCGGGATCGTAGGAGACGAGGAATGACCTGCGGTCCAGAAACAGTCCTCGCGTGAGCGCCCTGCGTCCCACGATGCAGGCGGCGTTGCTGGCGTGGCCGTATTCCGGCCGCACCTGCGCGAGGTCGGCCGATCTCACCTCGACGCGGCCGAGGGCCTCGGCGACCGGAACGCCGGGGGGCACCGAATCGAACCTCCGGCATCGTTCTTGTGCGTCGAGCCCGCCGGCCTCGGCGCACAGGCGACGAAACGCCTCGAACTCGCCACGGTGGTGATCGGGGATCCGGTCGGTGTCGTACCAGGCGATGACGCTCGTGCAGGTGTCCTGCATGCCGCCGACGAAGACCACGTCGTCCGGGATAACGAGGCCGGAGGCCGCCAGCCGTGCCCGCACGGCTGGGTCGTTGGCCATCGTGGCGACCGCGCGGGCGTTGGGGCCGCCACGACCGCCTCCGCACGCGCCGCAGTCGTAGGCGCTCTCGTGCGGATTGTTGAGGCTCGTCGAGCCGTGGCCGATGATCGCGACGAGCCGGGCGTGACCGCTCGTGAGGCCGATGTCCTCCAGCAATCGCCGCACGATGGCGGCCATCTCGTCGAGGTCGAATCCCGGGCGTGTTCCGTCGGGGAGCCGGGCATCAGCGCCGCGTTTCAGATCGAGCCGGGTGGGGACGCGGCGGCCGGCGAGGGCGGCGGCACCGCTGGCGAGCCGGGCCGTCAGCCGTGGAAACACGACCCGGGCGACGAGCGGCACCGCTGCGAGCGCACCCCCCACCGACGTGAGGATTCCGCCGCGCAGCAGCGAGCGGCTGCCCTCGGAAATCCCGCCGCGAAGCCGTCCGAGGGAACGCCGGACCGACTGCTGAAAGCGATGGTTCGCCGCGGCGCGGTCCTCGGGCCGTTCGATGACGGTGTGATCCGGCCGGATGACGATCGGACAGAGGGGTACGGCGTGCCAGTCGTCGATGCCGCGAAAGTACATCGGCACCGCGAAGAATCCGGCGGCACCGAAGGTCTCGACGTCGCCCGCGAGTTCCTCGAGGCCGCGGCGCCACGACTCGCAGCGGTCGTCGATGCAGAACACGGCCTGTGCACGGGGTCGGCCCGGATTGGCGGGCGACTTGGCCGACCACTGCGCCGCCAGCGCGTCGAGCATCTCGACCCGCAGCCGCCGTTCATAGGCCAGATGAAACAGCCGCCGGCGGGCGATCGGGTCGAACGCGGCGACCTCATGCTCCAGTTCGAGCAGCTCGTGGACGCCGAGTCCGCGGACGTCGTCGGCGGCGAGGCCCAGCAGCTGCGACACCTGATGCAAAAGAAAGGCCCGCGCCAGACTGCCCGGCCCGCGCCGCGGCGGATGTCGGCCACGGAGTTCGCCCCAGAGCGGCGCGAGCGTGGCTTCGTCGGTCGGCCCGCCGCCGGCCGCGGGCGGGTGTCCGAGCCGACCGGCGGCCCACTCGGTGGCCGTCCGGTCGAGCAGCAGCCGAAGCGCCAGGAAGTCGATGAGCCGCGCGGGCACCGCCTCCACGGGAGCCCGGTCGGGCCGATCCTCCAGCTGTCGCACCATCCCCGCCCAGCCCTTGAGCGCGACGAGCGATTCGGTCATGAAATCCTGCCACGACGGTTCCGGCACGCCGAGCCGACGCAGTTCGGCGGCGATCACGTCGAGCGCGACCTTCCTTGGGTCGTCGCCCCGGTCGCAGGCTCCGCGGATCCTCCGCAGACGGTCGGGCAACTCCCGGCTCCAGGGCTCCACGGGGCCGAGCCGTCCCGAATAGACGCCGGCGACGGCCGCCAGCAGGCCCTGATCCCGGTCGGGCATCGGCCATGCCGCCACGCCCTGGTCTAGAAACGCGGCGACCATGCGGATCAGCAACGGGTGGACGAGGGCATCGGTGTCGAGCGTCGGCACGCTCGCGAGGATCAGGTCGCGATGGCGAAGCGGGGGCTGGTCGTGCACCACCGCCGCACGCGCGCCGGCGGTCATCTCGACGCAGGCGTGCCACAGTTCGCTGGCGACGCGGCCGTCGATCACGCCGGGGGCGATCGACCCCGGGGATGAGTGGTCGGACGCAGGATCGACGGAGGCGAGGAGCCGAGCCCGGATCTGCGGCTCGAGGTCGTCGCGCAGCCGTTCAATGGAGCGGCTCTCCGTCAGCGTCCAGCGGACTGCCACGTCACTCTCCATGCGAACGCCGTGGAGCAGGAGTTGCAGGTGCAGGCGGCCGAGCGTCGCCCGCCCGCCGGCGAGCGGCGCGAGTCGGCGGCCGCCGAGATCGGCGGCGAGCACCGCTTCGAGGTCCGTGATGCGGATTCGTCCCTTGGCGAGTTCCTCCCGGTAGGCGGTCTCGGGCAGGAACGGCTGGGCGCCATACAGCCGCGCCGCCCGGATCACCGCCTCCTCGAACGGCAGGTCCTCGAAGCCCTGAAGGGGATTCTGGGCGACAAACGAGTCGATCGGCCCCTGCGGTGGCAGGAACCGGGCGGCCGTCGCGATCATGTCTTCGAGGGAGGCGTGTGGCTGGTGCATGGCCGTGTCGGGAGGTCGGTGCTGAGCGAGGCAGGGCATGCCGGGCGAGGCCGCCGTCGCGGTCTCCGGGCATCTCCGTCACGAAGCAATCACGCGGCCGCATGGGGACGGCCGTGGAGCGCGTCAGAGCGCCGCCGGTGGGTCGCGGCCCAGGGAAGAGCGGCGGCCGGTCCTCGGCGTCGCGTGACCCATGGCGCTCGGCAGGCAGGCAACGTCGCCATTCAACGTGCTGCAGAGCTCCGACGTGGCGAAGAGATGCAGTTCACGATCGTCCTGCTCTTCGCTCTCGTCCTCCCCGACCTGCTCGGATCGGGTGCCCGAATCGTCTTCTCGACTGCCGTCGTGGCCACGGTCGTTTGACTTGGAGACTCCCGTTTCGAGCGGGCGATTCTCGCCAAGCGACGACTGAACGCCCGCGAGGATGGTCGCGAGGACCGCCGGGGCGATCAGCAGTTTGCGGAGGCTGCGAATCATGACATGAACCCGGCTGGGAGGACCGCCTCAGGGCGAAGTATACGGCAGGTCTCGCACCCGAGCCACACTCGAATCGATCATCACGACAGCGTCAGGATCACCCGCTCGTGCGGCGGTGCCTCACTGCCCGGGAGAGGCGGACGGAGGCGGAAGGACCGACCGCGGCACGAACCACGGATAGATCGCCGGA
>SXWC01000046.1 GCA_005789975.1 Planctomycetaceae bacterium | reverse complement strand
TTCCAGATGATGGCCGCCAGCAGCAGCGCCAGCACCATCGCCAATCCCTTGCCGGTCTTGATGTTGACGAGCAGATCGACCGGCAGCAGGTGGACGATGCTGAAGGCCACCCCGATTCCGCCGGCGTGGACCCCGATGAAATTCCAGATGCCCGACCAGACGACTGCGGGCGTGGGCTTGAGCGACTTGGTGTAGATGACGGTCGCGACGGCGTTGGCCGTGTCGTGAAAGCCGTTGACGCACTCGAACCCGAAGGCGATTGCCAGGGCGGTGATCAGCAGGAGCATCTGGCCGTTGGAGAGGGCCTCGATCGCGTCGTAAAACTCCATGCTCCGCCGCGCTCCGTGTGCTTTCTCTTCCGCCGCTTTCCCGCGTCGGCTCCCCACGATAGGGAAGGCCCTGCCGCATCACAAGCAACCGCGCGAGCCACATCAAAATCTCACACGGGCGAGTGGACGACCGGAGCGCTGACGCTCGGTCAGACGTTCACCTTCACGCCATCGACGGGGGTTTTGGCGGTGGCCGCCCACCGACTGGGGCGAATTCGTGCAGATCCATGACGATCGCGACGTCTTTGAGCCGTCGCCGGACGAGCTGCCCGCCATCGATACTCACAGCCTCTGACCGCTGCCGGACGCCAGGCGCTGAAGCAGCCGCCACGCGGCCCGACTCGAAGAGACTCCGCGCCGAGGGTAAAAAAACCGCCACTGCAGCGAGGAAAGCCGCGTGTTTCGGGAACGCCTTTTTGGGTCAGGAAGGCCGGGCCCTCAGTTCACGAGCCGCTCATCAGCCCGAAAACCGTTGCGGATGTGCCATTGGCCGGGCTATCCTTCGGCCGCGCTCCAGACGGCGTAGGCGATCCCCACGGGCACCTTGTCGAGCGTGAGCGACAGGAAGAAGAAGGCGAGCCCGTAGCCGACGACCGCCGCCAGGCTCGGCAGAGGTTTCGTGAAGCCGGCGGGGAGCCCATGGCGGCAGGAGGCGGCGGATGGAAAGCGCTCGGATCGAACACGAGGGAGAGCACCTCTCCCCGGCGACACCTGCCGGAGAACGGTCGCTCGACGCGATCCTGCAATCGGCGAGCGAGCACTCCCGCGAGACGATCCGGGTATTGGGGCAACTCCTCGGCAACCAGCCCGTGGCCGTGATGCCCCCCGCCCAGTTCGCGATCCACCACCTCGGCATCGATTGCCTCGAGATTGCGAGCACGAAGTCCACCGGCCCGGCGACATCACTCCTGCTCCTGGGCAATCTCATGCGTCTCGAGATGCAGCGTCATGCCGGGCGGATCGTGATCGGCTCGCCGGGTGACGGACTGCCCCCCACCTGGACGCAGCTCGATCTCGGCATCGACGAGAAGCTCGTGGTGCCGGGACGGCTGGTGGCGTTTTTCCCGGCAGACACGCTCG
Organism: Planctomycetaceae bacterium; assembly: GCA_005789975.1. The sequence continues at coordinate 30,220 of SXWC01000046.1, read as the reverse complement.
CCTCCGTGCCCTTGTGCATGGCGATCGACGACCGCAGCTGGCAGCGCGAGTTTTGCATCCTCTCCTCGACGGCCCACAAGGCCGAGGCCGAGCGTGTGCTCGCCGACCTCCAGCGTCGGCTGAAGACCAGCGAAAATCCGCTGCGTGGCCGGGTGCTCGAGGCACGCGTCGATGACGGCTGCCTGCGGATCGGCGCGAGCCGCGCACTCGCGAACGAGCGCGCCGACCTCATTTTGCCGGCCGACGTGTGGCGGGAAGTAGACATTTTTCTCGCCTCGGCGACCGAGCGCCGCGAGCTTCTTCGCTCACTGGGCCTCGGCACCAACCGCGGGCTGCTCGTGGCCGGGCCGCCCGGCGTCGGCAAGACGCATCTCGTGCGCGTGATCGCGACGGCGCTCGCCGGGCGTTACACCACGATCCTCGCCGACGCCAACTCGGTGCGGCACCAGATCGCCGATATCTACGCCGAGAGCGACACCTTCGGCCCGACGCTCGTCGTGCTCGACGACATCGACCTCGTGCTCGGACATCGCGATGGCAGCGGCGACAACGCCGGCCTCGCCGACTTCCTGGCCACGCTCGACGGGGTCCGCCAACGCGAAGACATCCTCACGATCGCCACCACGAACGATCCCAAATCGCTCGACCCCGCCGCCCAGCGGTCGAATCGATTCGACATCGTGATCACGTTGCCCAAGCCCGACGAAGCCTCGCGCGAGGGAATCCTGGCGCGGCACCTCGCGCCGCTCAGCCTGCCGCTCGACCTCGCAGCACTGGCCCATGTGCTCGACGGCGCCACGGGCGCCGACGTCAAGGAAGTGATCCGCCGCGCCGTCCTCGAACACGGCCGCTCGTTCACGCAGGCCCAGCTCGTCGAGATCGCCGCATCGGGCCGCTGGAAGGCCACCGTCAACCGCCGCACATACTTGTAACGTGGCGGGCGATTCGATTTTCCATGCCACGTGCAGACCAGGCTCCGCTTCCACGCGGACTCCCCGGGCTTCCACCCGGGCTTGATCACCAACATCGCGCCGGGGCGGCTTCTCCCGAAGAGAGGTCAGCCACCGATGATGCGGCCGCTCCACAACTCCTCGAAGAAACGCCGCCAGGGCAGGATCCGAATCCCGCGGACGAGCCGCTCGTCGGGCTCGTTGCACACCACGACGGCGAGCCGGGGCGAGTGGGTCTCCGAGAACAGCGTCAGCGACCTCAGTTCCCGATCATCCACGCGCGACGTGCCTTTCACCTCGACCGCCACCTCGCCGTCACCGAGCACGAAATCCACCTCCGCACCCGACTTCGTCCGCCAAAAGCAGATGTCGTACGCCAACTCGCGGTACGAGGCGTGCGCGGCCAGTTCCATGAAGACGAGGTGCTCGAGCGCCCGGCCGAACTGCTCGCCGCGTGGCTCGACCACGTGTCGCTTCGAGAGAATGCCGGCGACGCCCACGTCGAAGAGATAGAACTTCGGCGCCTTGCTGATCACCTGCCGCTCCTGCCGTTTCTTGAAGGGCGACACCAGGCGTCCCAGGAGGGTGTCGCAGAGGATCTGGAAGTATTCCTTCACCGTCTTGGCGTCCACGCCGCAATCGCGGGCGATGTTCGCGTAGTTCACGAGTTCGCCGTGCGAGTAGCCGACCGCCTCGAAGAATCGCGAGAAGGCGGGCACGTTGCGGGTGAGCCCCTCGTCGAAGACCTCCTCTTTGAGATAGTCGCGCACGTAGGCCTCCAGCGACCGGCGAGGATGTGCGGACAGGTAGTGGCTCGGCAGCATGCCATGGTTCAGCCCGCGGAGCAGATCAAACCCGCCCGCGAGGCCGTCGGCCGCTGGAAACTCGGCCGTCACCAGCGGATACATCTCGAACCGCCAGGCGCGGCCGCCGAGGAGGTTCGCGCGACCGCGCTTGAGTTTGCGGGCACTCGAACCGCACAGCATGAACCGCAGGCCGCGGTTCTCGATCAGCCAATGCACCTCGTCGAGAACGCCCGGAACCTTCTGGACTTCGTCGAGGATGATCGGCCGCTCCAGTTCGGCCGCTGGACGGGCCAGGAGTTGTTCACGAAGCAGTGACGGCCGCGCGCCGAACGACAGCGCCAGGTCGGTCTTCAAAAAGTCGTACGACAGGCTCTGGGGAAACGCCGTCCGCAGCAGGGTCGATTTCCCGGTCTTGCGAGCCCCCCACAGAAAGGCGGACTGCCCAGGCGGAAGATCGAACGACAAAAGTCTGCGAAACCGCTCTTCCATTCCGGAAGCCACTCCATTTTGGTTGAACTAAAATGGAGTATATTCCAGGGGGGCCGGGTGTCAATCAAGATGACTCACTGCCATCGTGGCCAACACCGCAGACGCTCGAAGCGGCCCACCCCGCGGCCCTCGCATTTGGCCGGCGGGCTTGCCGGCCGACTTGGGGGCCCCCACGATGCTTGAAAGCCCACCAGCGATCCGAAAGGCTTGCAGGCCAAGGACTTTGCCACGGCCCCCCCGAGCAGCCATGCCCCCACCTCCGACCGAGGCGGCGTTCCGCCGCGGAAGTCTTCGTATATTGGGCATCAGCCTAGTCATCCCGGAGGGCGGTTCATGGGGACCTTCGCGCGTGGCGTCGATCGACGCGGGTTTCTGACCGTGGGGGCTGTCGGAGGGCTCGGGCTCTCCCTCGGTGACTTCTTTCGCATGCAGGCCGCCCGCGGCGAGGCCAACCCCGGCCGGCCGCCCAAGCAGGCCACCGCGCAGTCGGTGATTTACATCTATCTCCCCGGCGGGTTCGCCCACCAGGAAACCTTCGACCCCAAGCCGCTCGCCCCGATTGAATATCGCGGGCCGCTCGGCAGCATCGACACGGTCCTGCCCGGCGTCCGCTTCGGCGAGGTGCTGCCCCACACGGCGAGGATCGCCGACAAACTCGCGATCTGCCGGTCGATGACCCACGGCGAGGCGGCGCACGAACGCGGCACCCACAACATGTTCACGGGCTACCGGCCGAGCCCCGCGCTCCAGTATCCGAGCCTCGGATCGGTCGTGGCCCACGAGTTCGGCCCCCGCGAGAACCTCCCCGCCTACGTCTGCATCCCCAACCAGCCCAACGAGTTCGCCGGCTCGGGATACCTCTCGAGCGCCTACTCCGGCTTCAGCCTCGGCTCCGATCCTGCCGACGGCAAGTTCAAGGTGCGCGACCTCGGACTGCCCGAGGGAATCTCGGATGCGCGATTCGACAAGCGACGCCGGCTGCTCGACGTGGTCAACGAGCATTTCCGGGAGAAGGAACGCAGCGACTCGCTCGACGCCCTCGACACGTTTTACGAACGGGCCTACGGGCTCATCAGTTCGGCGAAGGCGCAGGAGGCCTTCGACATGTCGAAGGAGCCCGATGCCATCAAGGACGAATACGGCCGCACCCAGGCTGGCATGCGGATGCTGCTCGCCCGCCGGCTCGTCGAATCGGGCGTGCGGTTCGTGACCCTCACCTACGGCGGCTGGGATCACCACGACGCCATCGAGAAAAACATCAAGGCCCAGACGCCCGCCTTCGACCAGGGCTTCGCGACGCTGATCCGCGACCTCGATCGCCGCGGACTGCTTGCCTCCACGCTCGTATGCGTGGGCACCGAGTTCGGCCGCACCCCGAAAATCAACCCCACCGCCGGCCGCGACCACTGGCCCAAGGTGTTTTCCATCGTGATGGCCGGCGGCGGGATCAAGGCCGGCATCGTGCACGGCTCCAGCAACGCCACGGCCGCCGAGCCCGAGGATTCGCCGCTCACCGTCGAAGACTGGGCCACCACGGTCTATGACCGCCTCGGCATCGACGCCCGCAAGGAGCTGGTGGCGCCGGGGCCTCGCCCCGTCGAGATCGTCGACGGCGGGAACGTGGTCGAGCAACTGATCACCTGAGGCACACGCCATGCGGCCGGGCATCTTCGTGATCGTGTCGCTCATGGCTGTGCCGGCGCTGGCCGCGTCACCCTCGCTCTCAATCATCCTGCCCCGCGGCGTGCAGCGGGGTGGCGACCGCGAACTCGTGTTCCAGGGGGAGCGGCTCGGCGACACAGAGGAGGTGCTCCTCTACGGCGACGACGGCATCGTGGTGAAGTCGATCCAGCCGGTGAACGACACATCGTTCAAGGTCGTGGTGACCGTGCCGGAGCAGTGCCCGGCCGGCGAGCAGATCGCTCAAGTCCGCACGAAGTCGGGGATCAGCGACTACCGCTCGTTCTGGGTAGGCCTGCTGCCGGTTATCGACGAAGCCGAGCCCAATACCACTCCCGACACGGCCCAGGCCGTCCCGCCCGGCCATACGGTGCACGGCATCGTCACCGCCGAGGATGTCGATTGCTTCGCCGTCGACCTGAAGAAGGGCCAGCGGCTCTCGGTGGAGATCGAGGGCCTGCGGCTCGGCAGCCATCGCTTCGACCCGCACGTGTCGATCCTCGACACCAAGGGCTTTCAGTTCGCCGTGGCCGACGACTCGCCGGCCACGCTCCAGGACGGCATCCTCTCGATCCTCGCCCCCGACGATGGCCGCTATATGGTGAAGGTGCGTGAGGCTTCGTACGGTGGCGACGACGCCTCCCGCTACCGTCTCCACCTCGGCAGCTTTCCGCGGCCTGCAGCGGTGTATCCGGCCGGGGGCAAGGCGGGCGAGAAGGTGACGGTGACTTTTCTGGGCGACGCTTCGGGGCCCATCCCGCGGGAGGTCGAGGTGCCCGCGGGCCCGATCGGTGAGAATCACCGGCTGGTCGTCGGCGACGACGGAGGCACCTGCCCCACGCCCCTGCCCTTCCGCATCTCGGGGCTCGCCAACGCCCTCGAGCAGGAGCCCAACGACGAGCCGGGCACGGCCACACCGGCCGCGACGACGCTGGCCTTCAACGGCGTGATCGAGCGGCCTGGTGACGTCGATCACTTCCGATTCGCTGCCACGAAGGGCCAGGTGTTCGAGGTGGAATGCCACGCCCGCCGGCTGCGGTCAGGTCTCGATCCGGTGGTGCACGTGCTCAAGGCCGACGGCGGCACAGTGGCCGGCGACGACGACGCCAAGGGCCCCGACTCCGCACTTCGGTTCGAGGCGCCCGCCGACGGCGACTATCTCGTGCGGGTCAAGGATCATCTCGACCGCGGACAGCCCGCCTTCACCTACCGCGTGGAACTCGCGCCACCGGCGCCGGCCTTGTCGCTGTCGATTCCCCGCATCGACCGCTTCTCGCAGACCCGGCAGGCCGTCGCCGTGCCCCGTGGCAACCGCTTCGCGGTGCTGCTCAACGTGACTCGCACGAACTTCGACGGCGATCTCGTCGTGGATGGCAGCCAACTGCCGCCCGGCGTCACGATGACAGCCCCGCCGATCAAGGCGGGCCAGACGCAGATCCCGGTCGTGTTCGAGGCCACTGCCGACGCGCCGCTCGCCGGCCGGCTCATCCGCTGGGAGGCCCGCCACGTCACCGAACAGGATCCGGAGGGGGCGGCGGGCGTCCGTGGACACTTCAAAAACTCCGCCGACTTCGTCAGCGGCGATCCCAACAACGCCGTCTACTACGCCGGACGCGTCGAGAAGCTCGCCGTGGCCGTCGTCGAAGCCGTGCCCTTCTCGGTGGAGCTCGTGCCCCCGAAGGCGCCCCTCGTGAAGAACGGCGCGATCGACCTCCGGGTGGTCGTGAAGCGGGCCGAAGGCTTCGGCAAGCCGGTGACCGTGGAACTCCCCTTCCGACCCGGCGGCGTGGGGGCGGCTCCGTCGATCACGATCCCGCCCGAAGCGAGCGAGGGTGTCTACCAGATCAACGCCGACGGCAAGGCGGCGACCGGCTCGTGGCCACTCCACGTGGTCGCCGGGGCCGACGTGAACGGCACCGCGTGGGTCGCGTCTCCGCCCGTCGCGCTGGAAGTGGCCGAGCCCTTCACGACGGCGAACCTCAAACGCACCACCTGCGAACAAGGCCAACAGGCGAGCATCGCCTGCACGCTCTCCCACCCCCGGCCGTTCGAGGGCGAGGCGGTCGCCCGGCTGCAAGGCCTCCCTCCGGAGACCTCGGCCCCAGAACTGCGATTCACGAAAGATACGGCCGAACTCGTCTTCCCCGTGACCACCACCGACAAGAGCCCTCCGGGCAGCCACAAGAGCGTGTTCGTGGAGATCGTCACGCCCGTCGCCGGTGAACAGGCACGGATGCGAGGCGGCACCGCCGAGCTGAAGATCGTGAAGCCCGCGGAGGGTCCAAAGTCATGACCCACTGCCATCTCCACGGCGGCGTCTGGGCGATCCTCCTCGCCGCCGCAGCATCGGCGGCAGCGGCCGAGCCGGAGGTGTCGCTCCGCATCGTGCCCCCGGCCGTGCATCTCTCCACCGCCCGCGACCGGCAGTCGCTGGTGGTGCAGTTCGTGGAGCCCGACGGCATCACCCGCGACGTAACCGCCCAGGCCGTGCTTGGCCTCGATGACCCCACGAAAGCCCGGTTCGACGGCCGCACCCTCCACCCGCTCGCCGACGGCGATACGCTGGTCACGGCCACGTTCGGCGACCGCAAGGTGACCGTCCCTGTGCACGTGGAACGGGCCGGCGACCACCCGCCGCTGAGCTTCCGCCTCGACGTGATGCCCGTATTCATGCGGCAGAGCTGCAACTCCGGCGGCTGCCACGGCTCGGCTCGTGGCAAGGATGGCTTCCGCCTCTCGCTCTTCGGCTTCGATCCGGCCGCCGACTATCACCGGATCACCCGCGAACTGCCCGGCCGCCGCATCAACCTGGCCCTGCCCGCCGAAAGCCTGCTGCTCACGAAGGCGACCGCCGCCGTGCCGCACACCGGCGGGAAGCGGCTCGACGCCGCCGACGAGCACTACGCCACGTTGAAGGCCTGGCTGGAGGCCGGCGCACCGGACGATCCCGGCCCCGCACCCACCGTGGTATCGCTCGAACTGCACCCGGTGGCGGCGGTGCTCGACGGCCCCGGCGCCACGCAGCAGTTCACCGTGCTCGCGAAGTACGCCGACGGCACCGACCGCGACGTGACGTCTCTGGCGGTGTTCCTCTCCAACAACGACACCGCGGCGAAGGTCGACCCCGCAGGCCTCGTGACCGCCGGCGACCGGGGCGAGGCCTTCGTGATGGCCCGCTTCGACACCCACACCGTCGGCACGCCGGTGATCACGCTGCCCAAGGGCCTCGCCTTCGAATGGGCGTCGCCGCCGTCGGCAGATGTGATCGACGACCTCGTGAATGCCAAGCTCCGCACGCTCCGCATCAACCCGTCAGGCCCGTGCAGCGACGAAGAGTTCCTGCGGCGGGTGAGCCTCGACATCTGCGGGGTGCTGCCGACGTCCGACGAATACCGCTCCTTCATGGCCGGCACCGACCCCGACAAGCGTGCCCACCTCGTCGACCAGCTGCTCGAGCGGAAGGAGTTCGTCGACCTGTGGGTCATGAAATGGTCGGAACTGCTGATGATCCGTACCGTGCCCAACCAGGTGAGCTACAAGGCGATGCTCCGGTATGCCGAGTGGCTCCAGGACCGGCTCGAGGCCAACACCCCGATCGACGCCCTGGTTCGCGAGCTGCTCGCGGCCCGTGGAGGCACCTTCTCGAACCCCGCCGCCAACTTCTTCCAGCTCGAACTCGACACGCTGAAGACGGCGGAGAACGTCGCCCAGGTGTTCATGGGAATGCGCATCCAGTGCGCCCAGTGCCACAACCATCCCTTCGACCGCTGGACGATGGACGACTACTACGGCTTCGCCAACTTCTTCGCCCAGATCGGCCGTAAGCCCGGGGAGGACCCGCGGGAGACGATCGTCTTCAACTCGGGATCCGGCGACGTGAAGCACCCCGTGGGTGGCCGGGTGGTGCCTCCCACGTTCCTCGGCGGCGGCCCGGCCGACACCGCCGGCAAGGACCGCCGCGAGGTGCTGGCCGCGTGGCTCGCGTCGCCGGCCAACCCGCACTTCGGCCGCAATCTCGTGAACATCGTGTGGGCCCACTTCTTCGGACGGGGCATCGTCGACGAGGTGGACGACGTTCGCGTGAGCAACCCGCCCGCCAACGAAGCCCTGCTCGCCACGCTCGCGACACGGTTCGTGGAATCCAACTATGACTTCAAGAAGCTCGTGCGGGAGATCTGTACCTCGCACGCCTACCAGCGGTCGACGATGCCCAACGACACCAACGCGACCGACGACCGCAACTTCTCCAAGGCAACGCTGCGGCGGATCCGGGCGGAGGTGCTGCTCGACGTGGTCTCCGGGGCCACCGGCACCAAGGACAAGTTCCGCGGCCTGCCGCTCGGCGCCCGGGCCGTGCAGATCGCCGACGGCAACACCAGCACCTACTTCCTCACCACCTTCGGCCGGGCCACGCGGGCCACGGCCTGCTCCTGCGAGGTGAAGATGGAGCCGAACCTCTCCCAGGCCCTCCACCTCCTCAACGGCGACACGATCCAGCAGAAGATCCGCCAGGGTGGCGTGGTCAAAAAGCTGCTCGACGACGGTCGCACCCCGGAGCAGGTGATCGAAGAGCTCTCCCTCCGCACGCTCACCCGCCCGCCGACCGCCAAGGAACTCGCCGCGATCATGGAGATCGTGAAGGGCGACCCAGCTGCCGAGAAGCCAGCCGGCCTCCGCGAGGCGCTCGAAGATGGCTTCTGGGCGATCCTCAACTCCCGCGAGTTCGTCTTCAACCACTGATGCTCGAACACAATCTCCCATTTCGCAGAGCAGCCGGCCCGCGTCCGTGGGCCTGCCTCCAGACGCGCTTGCTCCGCTGCTTCGCCGTGACGGTCGCCGTTGCGGCGGCCCCGGTGCGTGGCGCGGAGAAGGTGACCTACATCGATAACCTCTTGCCGGTGCTACGGCAGCGATGCGGCTCCTGCCATAATCCTGACAAGAAGGCGGGCGGTCTCGACGTGACGAGCTATGCCGCGATCATGCGCGGCGGCGGCTCCGGCGAGGTGATCACGCCAGGCAATGCCAGCGGCAGCTATCTCTACCGCGTCGCCAACCACGACGACGAGCCGAAGATGCCTCCCGATTCCCCACCGATCCCGGAGGCGGAGCGGCAGCTGCTCAGGGCCTGGATCGACGGCGGCGTGCTGGAGACGGCGGGCAGCGTGGCCGTGGCCACCGCGAAGGTCGAGGTGGCGATGGCGACACCCGCGACCGAGCGGCCCGCCGTGGTGCCGATGCCCGGCCGCCTGCCCCGCGAGCCGGCCCTGCGCACGGCCAAGCCCGACGCCTGTGCGTCGATCGCGGCGAGCCCGTGGGCGCCGCTGGCGGCCGTCTGCGGTCAGAAGCAGATCCTGCTGCACCGCACCGACTCGCTCGACCTGATCGGCGTGCTGCCCTTCCCCGAGGGACGCCCGCACGTGGTGCGGTTCAGCGCCGGCGGCGGGCTCTTGATCGCCGGCGGCGGTGTGGGATCCCAGAGTGGTCGCGTGGCGGTATGGAACGTGACGAGCGGCCGCCGCATCCGCACGCTCGGCGACGAGCTCGACGTGGTGCTCGCGGCCGATATCAGCCCCGACCAGCGGCTCGTGGCCCTCGGTGGGCCGCAGAAGGTGGTGCGGATCTGGTCGGTGGAGACGGGCGCGAAGCTCCACGATCTCGGCAAGCACACCGACTGGATCCTTGCCACGGCCTTCAGCCCCGATGGCCGACTGCTCGCCTCGGCCGACCGGGCCGGCAACGTGCTGCTCTGGGAGGCCGGCACCGGCCGCGACTTCCTCGCGATCCAGGCCCACCCGTCGGCCGTGGCCTGCCTGGCGTGGAGGGGCGACTCGAAACTGCTCGCGACGGGCTGCGAAGACGGTCAGATCCGCCTCTGGGATCCCGAGAATGGCACGCAGGTGAAAGGTTGGCAGGCGCACGGCGGCGGCGTGCTCGCCCTCGGCTTCACGCGAGACGGCAGGATCGTGTCGGTGGGCCGCGACAAGACACCGAAACTCTGGAAGGCCGACGGCTCGCAGGAGCGGGCCTTCGAGGCATGCGCCGATGCGGGGCTCGCGATCGCCTCGTGCGGCGAAACCGGCCGGCTCGTGGTGGGCGATTGGACGGGCGAACTGCGGGTGTTCACCGTGGCCGACGGCGGGCGGGTGGGCACGCTCGACCCCAACCCGCCGTCACTCGCGGACCGGGTTGCCGCCACGGAGCGGGCGATGGCCGATGCCAAGAAAAAACTCGACGAAGCCACTGCGGCCCTCGCGGCCGCACCCGACGCCGAGAAGTCCAAGGCCGAGGCGGCCGTGATCGATCTCAAGAACCAAGTGGCCCGTGCCGCCGCCTCGCACGCCACGTGGCTCGCGGAGGTGGCGTTTCAGGCGGAGCACGAACGGCTGGCAAAGCTCCTGGCAGATCGGCAGGCCGCGGTGCAGGCGGCGGAGTCGGAGTGGGGAGCGGTCGAGGGGAGGCGGCGGGCCGACGAGCAGGCCGCGGCGGCCGCGGCCGCCGCACGCGATACCGTCCAGAAGCAGGCAGCCGATCTCGCCGCCGCCATGGCGCAGGCCGAGCAGCAGGCCAAGGATCTCGCCGCGACGATCGCCAAGCAGCAGGCCGACCTCGCGAAGCTCCAGGGTGATCTACCCGCCGCCACCGCCGCGGCCGAGGCAGCCGGCAAGGCGGTGGCGGAAGTGGCCAGAGCCGCCGAGGAGAAGAAGGCCGTGATCACCGCCCGGCAGGCCGAAGCGGAAGCCGCCGCGAAGGAGCTCGACGCATTGCAGGCCGGCGCGAAGTAATCGCAGCGACGCGCGAGCCGCACATCCGCGAGGGGCTGCCGGTGCCCCGAGAGCCGGGCTATGGGAGCAAGCGCAGGCAGGATGGCGAAGCGCAGCGGACATGCAGTGAGCGGCGGGCATGATGCCCGCCGCGAACGTCCGGCGACGGGCATGGGCAGCCCCGAGACCTCACATCCCCGCCTGTCCGAGCGCCTTCAGCAGGGCGGTCATCGCGATCTCGCCGCAGACGCTCGCCGCGGCCCGGGAGCACCGCCTCCGCGTGCTCACCAACGGCTGGCTCCTCCCGGAAGCCGCCTGAGCACCCTTCGGGAACAGCCCGCGGCGGTACAGCCGGGCGTCAGGGAGCGTCACCGCGTGTCCCGGAGCGCCGCCACCTTGCAGGCGCTGGTAGCCAGGGCCTCCTTGCCGGCGAACTCACGGCAGACTCAGTTGGCGCCGGCAGGCTTCGGCAGCTTCGCTTCGATCGCCGTGACGGCAGCCTTCGCCTCGTCGGCGAAGGCGGGCACGGCCTCGGCCTCCCGGGCCACGGCGAGCGTGGCGGCATGCGGATACCGCACGAGGATTTCGATGATGGCCTTCCGATCGGCCTGATCATCCGCGACGGCCATGGCCTTGCGGCACATCTCCGCCCGCTCGGCCGCCGGCAGCGCGAACTGCCGCGCGATCCTGAGATAACCCTTCAGCGCCCGACCGCGGTACGGCCCCGCCGCGTCGCTCGTCGCCAGATCGAGGAGCACGGGAGCCGCGTCGGCCGTCATCCACTTGCCGAGCACCCGCGTGGCGGAGTCTTCCAGCGGGGCGTCACCCGACTTCGCCGCCACAGCCACGGCCTCCAGGGCCGCCGAGCCGCCGACCTCGGCCAGCGTCTCGATGAGCACGCCCATGCGGGCGTCGGCCCCCTTGAAACTCTCGCAGAGCGTCGCCGTGCAGGCGTCCCGATCGGCCATGCGAACGGCCGCCTCCCTGAGGGCCGCCGCGGCCAGCGCCCCCTCGGCGTCATCCTTCGGCACGGCAGCCTTGCGGGCGACCACCCCGAGATTCACGGGGTCTACGATCGATCCCAGCGCCACCAGGGCGGCCGCCCGCACCGCCGCCTCGGGATGGTCCACGAGCGGCAGAACCCTGCCGCTGGCCGCCATGATCCGTCGGTCTCCGGTCAGCTGCACGGCCAACGGCAGGACCGGGTCGCCGCTGTCGGCCAGCCGCGCGATGATCAGTTCATCGACTCCCTCGGCCCGCATTCCGGCGATCGCACCGCGACCGGCCGCCATGAGGGCCGGATCACCGCCGGCGGCGATCTCGAGGAGCCTTGCGGCGGAGGCCGCATCGCCGCAGCGCCCGACCGCACGGATCGCCCTCGTCGCCACCGCCGGGTCGCTCCCGCCCGCCGCCTCCAGAAGCGCCTGCAGCACGGCCTTCCCGGCGCCCTCCGGATGACGATCGGCCAGCAGGTCGATCACGAGCGTCATCCGCTCGCCGCCCAGCGCCCGCTCCCCCACGCCGGCCAGGGTGCCGAGCACCGCCAGATCGACCTCATACGCCAGCGCCGCGTCACGGTCAGGACCGGCCGCGAACTCCCGGGCCGTGGACAGCCCCATGTTGAACGACCGTCGGGATGGCGAACGGACGAGCTCGACCAGGAGCGGAATCCCGTCGCGGCCCCGGGCGAGGATCTCCCCCCTCGTCGCCTCCACCCGGCGCTGCTCGGACACCTCCCCCTTCCGCACGGCCGCGAAGAGGGCGACCGCCCCCGACGTGTCACCAGCGGCGAGCAGCCGCTCGCCGCAGACGACGCAGGCCTCGGCCACCGTCTCGCGGTCTGGTTTCCCGGCGGCGAACGCCCGCATGAGCGCCGCGGCGGCCTCGGGGCCGCCGATCTTTCCGAGCGCCGCAGCCGCGGCGGCGGCAACGTCGGCGTCGGCATCCCCCAGCAGTTTCCCGAGCACCGCCAGGGCAGCCGCATCGCGGCGGACACCGAGCGAGTTGATCGCACCCACGAGCAGCCCGCCGGAGAGCGTCTCGGCCGCGGAGCGGAGCGCGGCGGACGCCTCTTCGCCCGGAATCGCCTCGAGCGTGATCCGCGCCCACGACGCGAGCCGCTCGTTGCCGAGATAACTGGCCACGTCGGCCACGCAGGCAGGCGATCCCACCACGGCCAATCCCTTGAAGGCGAGCGCCTTGTCGGCCTCGGGCGTCTCCGAACGGAGCACCGCCACGAGGGCCTGCTCACGGGTCTTCGCGGCCGGCTCCTCCGCCGGGGCCCGCCCCGCCATCAGACATGCCATGCCCGCCACGCAGAGGCCGATCGCCGCACGCAGGCCACGGGACGGCGGGGAGGGTTGATTGCGGTGCATCGTCTAGAGTCTCCAGGGTTCACGCAGCGACTCCGATCGCAGCCGATTCGCCTCGTCGTCGTCCGAAAATCGCCAGGCGTCGGTGTCGAGTCGCACGGGCCGGCCGAGGAAGAGCGACACGTTGGCCGCGTGGCAGGCGATGTGGGCGTTGCAGGCGGCGTCGGCATTGCCCTTGGGCTTGCCGCGGGTCTTCACGCAGTCGAGGAAGTCGCGGACGTGGAACGTGGCCGGATAGCCGCCGATCTCCTCGACCTTGCGACCAGCCATCAGTTCGGGCGACGAGAGCACCATCTTCCCGCTGTCACCCGCCTCGACCCAGCCGGTCTCCCCCTCGAAACGCACGGGGCACGAGCCGAGGGGAATCCAATCCTTCTCCCGGAAGACGAGCTCCGTGCCGTTGGCATACCGGCAGACGAGCCGGCCATCGACCGGCGGCGCGTAGTCCACCGGCGGCAGACAGTCGTTCACGGCCCACTGGCAGAGGTCCACGCAGTGCGACCCCCACTCGAGCACGCCCCCGCCGACGAGTCCGCCCCCTTTTTCGAAGTTGAAGCCGTCTCCCAGCGTCTGCGAGTTGAAGGGCCGCCAGGCCGCGGGCCCCAGGTACATGTCCCAGTCGGCCACCGCCTGATCCGGCAGCGGCTCCGCCGGCAGCCAGCCGCTGCTCGACGCATGCATCCCGGCCGGGTGCGCGTAGACCCGGGTGATCCTCCCGAGCCGACCGGTGCGGGCCAGTTCGCAGGCGAACGCGAAGTGCGGCAGGTTGCGCCGCTGGGTGCCGGCCTGAAAAACGGTGCCGCACCGCCGCATGGTGTCGCGGAGCAGGAGGCTCTCGGCGATGTTCTTGGTGCAGGGCTTCTCACAGTAGACGTCCTTGCCGGCCTTCGCCGCGAGCATCGCCATCAGCCCGTGCCAGTTGGGGCCGGTGGCGATCAGCACGGCATCGACGTCGGGCTGGCCGAGGAGTTCGCGGAAGTCGCGATAGGTGCGGCAGTCGGCGGTGCCGTGATGCTTGTCGGCGATGCCCTTCACGACGGCCCGCCTCGACTCCTTCACGTCACACACCGCGACGAACTGCACGTCGGGCTGCTGCAGGAAGCAGCCGAGATCGTATTCGCCCCGACGGCCGATGCCGATGCCGGCCACCCGGATCCGCTCGCTCGGCGGCGCCGCGCCGTCGAGCCCGAGCGCCGATGAGGGAATCACGACCGGGGCCACCGCGGCGGCGGTGCCGATGGCGACTCCCCGCTTCAGGAATCGACGCCGCGACACCGGCCCGGGCCCACGCTGCGATCGAGATGACATGATCATCGTCTCCCCCTGTGACGGCACGGCCCTCGAGAAACACGAGTCGCCTTCGACGGCCGCGGGCCGCCAATCTAGCAAAACTCCCCGGCGTCGAGCATGTCGAGCATGTGGCTCACGGCAACCGGCCGCGACCGACCTCCCGGAGGCGGGTCAGGGCTCGACGAAGAACGGCCAGTTGTCGGTGCAGCCCGAGCCCTGACCGTCGCGGACGGTCACGAAGAGACGGTACGGTCCTGTCTCCGCGGGCGACAGGATCTCGGCGGTGCCCGCGTCGTCCGCCCGCACCACGCAGCCCGGGACGGCCTCCGGGGCGCGTTCCGCGTCGCCCCCCTCCCGGCGATCGGAACTCTCCCGCCGGACCTCCCACGTGAACGAGAGCCGATCCCCCTCGGGATCCCGGTAGCGGGCAACGACCTCGAAGCGGGTCTTGCCGGCCACCCGTCGCCCCGCCAGCGGCATGGTGACGTCGCCGAGCACCGGCGCGCGATTGGCCGGCCATCGGCCGGCCCAGGCCTCGGCGACGGCGTCCACGGCGATCGTCTTCTCGCCGGAGGGGAGGAACATCCCGAACCAGCTCGCCGTCGCCTCCTGCTTGCTGCCCCACAGAAAGGCGTAGCAGCCGAGGCACTGCCGGGTGTCGGCGAGGATGTCGGTGGTGGTCACGTTGTAGAGGGCGGCTTTGCGGCGGCTCGACGGCTCGACGGGCGCCTGCCAGGCGGTCGTCTCAACCTCCCACGGCCCGGGCAGGCCGTATTCGGTGATGCAGTAGGGCTTCGTCCAACCCATGCGACGCAGCGCGTCGCCGATGCCGGAGGCGCCCGAGTAGGCGTTGACCCCGAGGATGTCCACGGCGGGGGCGTGCTCGCGGATCGCCCGCACCTTGTCGGGATTCACGTTGGCGACGACCGTCATCACGGGATGGTCCGGATCGAGCGACTTGACGAGCTCCGCCAGCCGACCCACCTCCCGCCAGACGACGGCGGAATCACCGCGGCCGGAGGGGCCCTCCATCTCGTTGCCGAGCCCCCACGAGAGCAGGCCCGGCTGGCCGCGCACGCTCCGCACGGCCGACTCGACCTCGGCCCGCTGCTTCGCCACCATCGCCGGATCGTCGTAGCGGAAGCCATGCCGCTCGTGGCCGAGCCAGAGGCCCACGGTCACCGCGAGGCCGGCCTCGTGGGCCCGCTCGATCAGCGGCTTTCCCTCCTCGACGGCGAGGGCCGACGCCACGTCCCACGTGCGGATCGCGTCACCGCCGCAGGCGACGAGCACGTCGAGATGGCCGGTGCCTCCCACGCCGCGGATGACGAACGGGCGGCCGTTGCGGACGAGCCGCCAGCCGGTTTCGGCGTCGCCCTCCACGCGGACCACCGAGCCCGCGACAGAGCCCGCGACAGAGCCCGCGGCCGGCTCCGCGGCCGGGGAGCCCGCCGCGGCGACACAGCCCCCGCAGACCGCGGCCCAGAGCATGGCGGGGATACGCGACCGCGGAGCAGACCGTGAACCAAGTCGGCCCGTGGACGATGAGGCGATCACGGACCGGGGCAACCCCCGGTCTTTCCCCCCGCTTCTCCACCCGCTTTTCCTCTGTTCGATCCAGTGGACGAACGTCGTGGAGGAATGTGTGCGGAGCCTGCTAGTCAAGTTTTGCATCGAACTCGAGTTGCTTGAGTCGGCCGGCGGCGGCTTCGGCCGGCCGCCAGAACCAGCCCTTGGTGTCCCAGCACTGGCAGTATCCCAGATCGTTCACGAGGCTCTGATACGCGGCGACAGCCTCCTTGGGCCGCCCCTGCTTCTCGTGCAGCTGCCCCTCGATGAACAGGCACGTGCCGACATCGTTGAGGGCCCACATGTCGTGGGCCTTCTCGGCGGGCACGTAGCCCGTGAGCCCCTTCTGCTGCTTGACCGCCTCCGCGAGATACATCTCGCGGCACTTCTTCGTGTAGGCGAGTGCCTGCTCCGGGTCGGCCTCGCCGAGCGCCTTCCAGGCCTTGCCGGTGAGCGTGGCCGAGGAGTGGTCTCCGAAATCCTGCGCCCACGCAGCCGCGATGGCGAGCATGCAGGCGGCCACGGTGGCGACCGCGCGGGGAATCTGACGAGCGGCACGGGATGCGATCAACATGACGATCTCCGATGGAAGGTGGCCGGCCCCCGCCGGCCGGGTTTCAGGGCAGTTTGTCGAGCGCCGCCGCCGCCGCCTCACAGTCGCCGCGACGAATCGCGGCACCGATCAGGTCGAGCTTGGCGGGCGGGGCCCGGCCGGCCTTGCGAGCCTCGTAGAGTCGCTGCGGGAGCCGCAGGTCGGCCGACGTGTAGGGAAACGAGCCGCCCCGACGCTCCCGGGCCGCGTCCTGCACGATCTCCAAAAAGGTGTAGCCGTGCTCGTGGGTCGGTTCGATCATCGTGCCCTCGCCGTAGTCGTTCCAGGTCACGAGTTGCACGATCCCCGCCCGCGAATCCAGCGCCGCCGCGAGCGACTGCCGCAGCGTCTTGCCGCCGCGGTGCTCGAGCACCGGCCGCGTCTCGCGATAGACATCCTGATAGCCGGGAAACGCCGAGACGATCACCTGCTTCGGATCGGAGGAAGGTATCTCGCACACGCGGCGGAGTCGCTCCGCCACGGTCGCGTCGTCGGCCTCGCCCTTCCACGGCTCCCAGTGAATCCAGGTGAACCCGCCGTCGGCCCCGGCATTCCGCCAGAGATGGTGCAGCGCGAAGAAGGCGGGCCTGGCGGGCAGTCCCTCGAAGGCCGCGTTCCAGGCAGAGGCGTCTTTCATGCGGATCGGGCCGAAGTTGAGCAGCAGGGGCCGCTCGTCGATTTTCACGTACTGCGGGGTGGCGAACCAGTGCTCCGAGAGCCATGCGATGTCTTCCCGGAGCCGGCCCTCCCCGCCGTCCGCGGCCAGCGATCCCCGGGCGATCATCATTTCCACGACCCGGTCCTCGTAGCAGGCGGCAAACTGCAGGCCGAACCCGCCGACTCCGCCGAACATCGCCTCGGTTCCGCGATGGATCGCGGGATAGTCGAGCGCCTCGGCCACGCCGTACCAGTCCACGATCACGCCATCGATGCCGGCCAGCTTCATCCAGCCGAGGTGGCATTCGACGAGCGCGGGATCGGTCGAGTCGTAGGGGCCGATCAGCGGATGAAAGTGCGACCAGATGTCGGGCAGGCCCTGGGCGTCGGTGCGGCCGGGGTCGTGCGGTGAATCAAAACCCTTCCAGTGGCCGCCCCACTGACCGCGGACGGAGGGAGTCTGGTACCAGGGCATGTAGTGCACGAGCAGGAGTTTGTCGGCGGCCGGTTGCTGCACCGCGGCCGGCGGATCATCCGCCAGCACGCCGGCGGCCGCCATGACGAGGAACGCAGCACCCATGGCGGCACCCATGGCGGCACCCATGATCGATCGCTGCAGCATCAAAAGACTCCTCGGGGGGCTGGATCCCATTCGACGCGAGCATACTCTATGAGGACTCGTTTCGGCTCGTTTTCCGCACCGCATCCGATGGCAAAAAAGCGCCTCTTCACCGACGTCATGGCAACCCTCGAGCGGAGGATCGCCGCGGGCGATTACATGCTCAAGGATCTGCCGGGCGAGCGGCGGCTGGCCGAGGAGACGGGCGTGAGCTACATGACGGCCCGCAAGGCCGTGACCTGCCTGATCGAGCGGGGGGTCCTCGCCCGCCGCCCGAACGGCACCCTCGTGGTCGGCGCCGGCGGCGGTGCCGCCGGTCAGGGGCCGAAGGTGGTGCTGCTCACGCCCGCCTACCCGTCGATCCACCTGCTGCATTGCCGGCATGCGGTCGCCCAGGCGGCGAATGACCACGGCGTTCGGTTTCGCCCCGTCGAGTACGTGCACTGGTACGACCCGAGCGTGAACGACGCCCTGGCCGGGGCGGACGGCGTGTTCGTGATCCCCAACACGGAGCCCCTGCCGGCGGCCGTCATCAAGGCATTCCTGGCACCGGAGCGGAAGGTTGTGTTTCTCGACGACGACATGACCGGCCACGGCATCCCGTCGGTGAGGTTCTTCGCCCCGCGACACGTCGTGGGGGTCTTCGACCACCTCAGGAAACTCGGCCACCGCACGATCGACTGCCTCAACGTGCAGGGCCACAGCCACGAGATCGGGCAGCGCATCGGAGAATGGCGGAACTGGCTCGCGCGGCACTCACTGGCCGGCACGTTGCACGACCACCCCGTGGCCGCCTACGGCGACCCCACGGCCGCGGCGTATCGCTCGATTCAGCTGTTCATTCAACGCTTCCGCTCCCGGCTGCCCTCGGCCCTGGTCTGCACCACCCAGCCCGCGGCGGTCGGCGCGATCCGGGCCTGCCACGATGCCGGACTGAAGGCTGGCGAAGCCATCTCGATCGCCGCGATCAACTGCGAGCCGACCGGGCGATACTTCTGCCCGTCACTGACCGGCCTCGAGACGCCCGATATCGGCCCGCTTCTCGAGGGCTGTTTCAGCTGGTTCGCCGCCGGCGGCAGCGGCTGGCAGGGACCGCTGCTGGTGACGCCCCACTCGCCGCGGCTGCACAAGGGCGAGTCCACCGGACGCGCGCTCGCGGCCGACGGCAGATGCATCTCGGCTGGCTGAAGGCCGACCGCCGCGGCGGGCGAATCAGAGCTTCGAAAGGTGGCCGTCCACCTCGCCCTTGAGCTTGGGATTGAGTTTCACCGCCTCCTCGTAGTGGCGGCGGGCGTCGGCGGGCTGCTTGAGACCATACTGGTACGTCAGGGCCATGTTGAGGTGCGCGACGGCTTTCATGTCGCCGGGCACGCCCGACGTCTCCAACAGTTCGGTGAACAACGCATTGGCTTCGTCAAAGCGGCCGGTGAATCGGTAGCAGTCACCGAGCGACATCATCACGCCGGGCTGCGCCCACTCCACACCCTCCAGGGCGTGGGCCTTCTCCAACGTCTCGGCCGCCGCCTTGAAGTCCTTGTCGCTCTTCATCTGGCACTTGCCGAGCACCTGCAACGCCATCACCTTGCCGACGGCCCGCACGTCGCCGAGTTCCAGTGCCTGCTCCGCGACCTTGCGTGCCGCGGCGTAGTCCTGCCGACCGTCGGCGAGCACGTAGCCCTGCTTGGCGAGGGCGATCGCCCGTTCCGTGTCGTTGGCGGCCTGCTTCTCGGCGGCGCGAAACTCCTCGATCGCACCGGGAAGGGCGCCATCGGCCTGGAGTTTCTCACCGGCCTTGATCGACGCGCTGAAGCTGTCGGCGGCCCGGGCCGAGGGCACGCAGGCGAAGAAAAGAGCCACGATCACGCCGCACCGGGCCATCACTGTCGTCGCCATGTTCGTCTCCCTGGAGTTGCAGGATGTTGCAGTAAGACTTGCAGCCACGCGCCAGCTGGCGTGCCTGGCCCGGGCCGGGCATGCGGCCCTCGAAAAGTATAGCACGAAGGCTCTTTCCGCGTCCCGGCGGGATCGGCCCCCCGTGCGGCTACGGAACGACGGCCGGCTCGCCGCCATTGCGGGTGCCGAGGCCCTGATACACGCCGACGTCGATCGTCTCCTCGATCGGCCGCACGGAACCGTCGCCGAATCCGTGCATCACGACCCCCGCATGCGGGCTGCGGGCCGGGTAGACGCCGCGGGTGTTGCCGCTCATGAATCCGTTGGCGAGCATGCAACTGGGATACTGCCAGTTGGGCGGCGCGATCGTGTTGAAGAGCGTGCACATGTTGACCGGCTGCACCCACTTGTAGCCCGAAAACCCGGTGTGGCCCGCGGTCGCCTTGCCGCGGCAGCCCTCCCCGAAGGTGCGGATCTGATCGGCCGTGATCGGCCCGTCGCTGGTGGACACGGGCGCTCCCGCCGGCCAGGCGCCGGCCCAGACCACGTCCGACATCAGATCAAAGGGCCCCGCCCCCTGCTGCATGTCGCCGAGCACGACCTCGCCGATCAGGATCGTCTTCGACTGGCCGTCCGTGAACGTGGCCAGCCTCGTGGCGGTCTCGAGCTGCAGGCCGCCGTTTTGCTGATTGACCGATAGATCGGTCCACGCCAGGTTGGTGCCGACGCTGCCCGGATAGCTGCAGTGGGCCACCACCGGCTTGCCCTCCTCCAGGTAATCGGTTCGCGACGGGGTCGAGGGGCACACGAACGCCGGCACCCGGGTGTAGCGGGTGCGTTGGTTGACGGGCCAGTAGTGGTTCGGTTTCCACCACGGCTTGCCGTCCTGCACCGCCTCCTGCTTGAGCTTGTCGAACAGGTCCTTCTCCTCGACGAAGGGCAGGATGAAGGTGTGGAAGCTGTAGCCGTTGAAGACCTCGTTGTCGAGCGTTCTCTGAATGGCCTTCGGAAATGCCTTCTTGGCGTTCTCGTGGAGGAGCAGCCCGAGGGCGACGCTCCGCACGTTGTTGCCGCAGCCGGTGCGCCGGGCGGATTCGCGGGCCGACTGGACGGCGGGCAACAAGAGCCCGATCAGGGTCGCGATGATCGCGATCACGACGAGCAACTCGACGAGCGTAAACCCTCTCGTGAATCGCCGACGTCTGGGCATTGATGGTCTGTTCCGACGGCTCAGCCCGTGGGTGCTCGCCGGCGCCGCCGCAGCGCACCGACGAGCAGGGCTCCGCCGGCCATCGCGGCCACGGTGACCGACGGCTCCGGCACGACCACGACATTCAGGCCCGAGCCGCTCGCCGCCACCCGCACCGACACGTCGCCCAGGGCGGGGGCGGTGCCCTGCCAGTTGGCGAGGCCGATGGTGAACAGCGACGTCAGGTCGCTGCCGGCGGCGGTTGAGAACCCGTTGGGCACCTGCAGGGTCGCTCCCGCGAAATCGACGATTTGAAACTCGTAAGACTGGCCGGGCACGTATCCGACACTGAGGGGTCCGGGCACGTTTCCGGCCGCCAGCGTCGTCAGATCGAGGAAAAACTTCTGCGGAGCCACCGAACCGAGCGTGGACAGGTCGAAGGTGCCCGAAGTCACGGCGATGAGGTCCCAGTTGATTCCCGCGGTGCCGCTCAGCGAGTTGACCTCCCATGAATACCCCCCCGCCTGATTCCAGGCAAGGCCGGCGGAAAACGTCTGCTGCCCCGGGGAGTTGCCCGGAGAGAGCGTGCCGCTCGCTGCGACCGCGACGGGGGTGCCGATCGTGCCCGTGCCCGACAATATCCCGGCTGTGAACGTCACGGGCGCCGTGAGCGGCGTCGCGGAGTTGTAGCGGAAGTCACCCCCCGCGATCGACACTCCCGACGACGTGTTGACGGCGCCGGTGGCCGCGACGACGAGCCGACCGGCCGAAACCGTCGTCGCGCCCGTGTAGCCGTTGCTGCCGGAGAGCGTGTAGGTGCCCCCGCCCTGCTTCACGAAGCCACCCGAGCCGGTGAACTGCCCAGGGAAGCTGGCCCCCGTGGAACCGTTGCCGCCGACGGCCACGCTATTCACCCCGAGATCGAGCACCCCGCTGGCCGTGCCGATCACCTCGCCGATCTGGTAGGTGTTGGCGCCGCTCACGCCGAAGGTCGCCTTCCTGGTGGGGCCGGTGGAGTAGAGATAGAGCTGGGCGTTGGCGAGGGCGTTGACGTTTCCGAGCTGCAGCTCGCCGAAGTCCACGACCACGAACGACGTCATCGCGTTGGAACCGGCGAGCGTCAGCCTTCCACCGCCGTCCTTGGCAAGCACCGACGAGCCGCTGACGACGCCTCCGATCGTGAGGGGGCTTTCGACGATCAGCCGGGACGTCGAGGCGAGCGTGGCCGGGCCCGTTCCCAGGTCGAGGGTGCCGGCGGCGAACGTGGCCGTGCCCCCGATCGTCAGGGCGTTGTTGCCCTGGTTGACGATCGGCGAGCCGCTGGTGTTGGCGAAGACGACCCCATTGCCGATGGTGAAGTTGCCCGTGCCGAGCGCCGAGGCATGATTGACGTTGAGCCGGCCACCGGAGAGCACGGTGCCGCCGGAGTGGGAGTTGGAACCGGAGAGCGTCTGGGTGCCGGAGCCCAGCTTGGTGAGCACGGCCGATCCGGAGAGGCCGCCCGCGTAGGCTGCCGTCCGCGCGTTGCCCGACACGGTCAGGGAGTTGGACCCGAGGGCCAGGTCGTCACTGCCGGCCAGACCGGCGACGGTGTAGGTGTTGGCCCCCGCGACGGCCAGCGACACCGACTGGGCACCGGCAACGCCGGTGTCGAGGGTCGCATTCTGCAGGGCGTTGACGTCGGCCAGCGCGAGCACCCCGCCGCTCACGGTCGCCGCGCCCGTGAAGGCACTCGAGGCCGAGAGCCGGAGCGTGCCTGCTCCCGACTTCGTCAGGCCGCCCGTTCCGGCGAGGCCACCGGCGAAAGTGGTGGTGCCCGACCCGTTGACCGTGAGCGTGTTCGCGTTGACGTTGACCGCCGAGCCGGCGCTCCCCGTGAGCGCGGCGACCGTCTGCGACGCCCCGAGGTTGAGCGTGGAGCCGGCGGCGATCGTGAGGTCGGTCGGCGTCGTGTTGCCGAGCGCTCCCGCGGCGTTGGCGTTGACGGTCGTGTTGTTCGTGATCGACGTCGCACCCGGATAGGTCCTGGCCTCGGTGATGTCGATCGTCCCGCCGGTGGCATAGGGAACATAGCCCGTCATCTGCATGGCATTGAGATACGCGAAGCCACCGGAGACGGGAATGATGTTTACCAACACCGTGCCGCTCGTGGTGATGCCGTTGATCCCCACGGTGCTGGTCGCATAGTTGACGGCCGTGCCGCTGACCGTGCCGACGCCCGAGCCCGAGGTGGTCGTCGTGGTGGTGCCGGAGTTGGAGCCGTTGATCACGTACTGCGTGACCCGCGTGATCCCGGTTTCGCGGCCGCCGTAGAGCGTGAAGTCGTACGTCTGCCAGGGGTTGACGTTTTGGAGGCGGAACGTCGTCGTGCCGGACGAGAGGAAAACACCGTCGGTCGTCGCGGTCGGCTGATTGAGATTGCCGAGGTTCGGCAGGCTCACGGCCGGCACAAAACCGGAGTTCGTTGTCACGCCCGTGGAGAAATCCCACGTGTAGCCGGTGGACACATTCGCCGTGGAGGTGACCGTGCCGAACGTGCCGGTGAGGATGTTGTTCCAGTAGTTGCCGTTGGAATCCGGACTGGTCGTGAGCACACTGCCGAAGTCGAAGATCGCGGTCTGGCCAAACGCCGTCGCACCGGCCAACGCCGCCCAGGCCAGCGTGCCGCACACAGCACGACCGAAAGCGGCGCGACCGACAACGGCGAGACTTCGATGGGCTCGCAGGCTCTGCAACCTGCGAAGTCCGCGCACGATGAAAAGAAGTGAACTCATGGCAGCCCCCCGGGAAATCCCTGACTCATGCCAGACCCACAGAGCGTAGAGCGAAGCCGCTATACGCCGACCTTCCGGAAAGGCTATTGGAATCAGCCCGAACTGTCAACGATTTCGAGCCTCGCCACCCTGACGGGTTTGACAGCCTGGTTCGACAGCCCGGGTGGGGGTCAAAAGGATCGGAAAACAGACGGTCACGACCCGTAGATGGCGACCTCGTTGACCCCAAAGCCGGTGCTGGCCACATTTCGGGCCGTGAGCGTGAGCCGAACGAATCGGCCCGACGCCACAAACCCGCTGAGATCGTCCACCCCGCCCGAACCGTTCGTCACGGCGGCGACCCGGGCCCAGGTGATGCCGTCGTGGCTCACGTCCACGAGGTAGGCGGTCGCACGGTTGGCGGCCCAGTCGAGCCGCACCCGGCGGATATCCATGGTTCGGCCGAGATCGATCCGGATCGATTGCGAAGCCGCCAGCCCGCTCGTCCAGTTGCTGCCGGGGTTGCCGTCAACGATCGCAGCCGGACTCCCGGAGGACGTGGTGGAAACCGCGACCGGACGGCCGGCCGCGAGGTTGACGGCCTGCGCGAGCGAAACCCTGCTGAAAACGGCCGTCGAGAGCAGACTGTTGTTGTGGGCGGTCACCGCCAACCCGGCCGAGGCCGCCGTGGCCATGGTGACATTCACCGCGTAGCCGACCTGCCGCCACACCACCCCATCGAGGCTCGTGAAGCCGGCGAAGCGATTTCCGGACCGCGTGAGCTTCAACCAGACCGGTCCGGTCACGCCGCCGACCTGAAATCCCCCGGCATTGGCACCGGACGCCGTCCGCCATTGCAGCGAGACCCCGTTGCCGGGCGTGAGCACCAGATCAACGAACGGGGCGTTGGCGGCGGTGCCGCCGCGGATCATCACCCCGGCCTTGGCCCAGGGATCGGTGCTGGTCTGGCTGTCCACGCGGGCCACGAGCGTGAGGTCGCCCTGCACACTGCGACTCACGTAGCGGAACGAATCGGCGGCATTCCAGATGTCGGCTCCGCTGCCGCTGACGCGATGGGTCTGCTGCGCGGCGTCAAAGCTGTCGCTCCCCACCCGCCCCACGGCACCGATATCCAGACCGCCACTGAACACGGGTGTCGGTGTCGGTGTCGGCGTGGGCGTGGGCGTGACCGACTCGATGCCGACCGGCACGAACTTGCCCGCGCTGTCGTTTTGCACGGCCGTGCCCCGGGTGACCCGCGACGCCACCGTGTTCTGCCAGGTGGCGGTTCCGATGGCGTTATAGGCCACCCACAGCAGGCTCTCCGCGCCATCGATCACGTTGCCGGAGAACGTCACCGGTCCGACGATCCTGTTGCCGCGGGCCGAGGCGTTGATCTCGAAGGCGCTGTACGTGGCGTCGATGATCCGATTGCCGGACACGTTGATGGCGGCGGCAATGCTCCGGTCGTCGCAGAAGACCCAGATCGCGCCGTGCTTCTGGTTCCATGCGACCCCGCCGCACCGCAGGAGCGTGTTGTTGCGGATCGTCGTCGTGCCCGCGAACGGCAGGGCATTGAAGCTCGCGGCGATGGTGATCCCGGAATAGGTCAAGGTGTCGGCGACGAGGTTGTTCTCCAGCAGGCCGCCGCTGCCGCCGTAGACCGCGAGCCCGGCCGCCTTCCACGTGCACTCGCTCGTGCAGTTGCGAATCACGTTGCCACTGTTGGCCCGGACCGACGAGGCCACCGACCACATCGCGAAGGAGTCGTCGCCCGTGCCCCGTGCCGTGCACTCGACGATCGTCGATCCGACGGTGCCGTTGCAGAGGTTGATGCCGTCGGCATACGTGTTGCGGATCCGCAGCCCGCTGAAGAGGAGGTTGGTGGCCGGGTTGTTGGAGTAGTCCATGCCCACCCAGGCGCCGCACTCGGTGTGTTCGATCCACAGGTTGCGAAACTCCGAACCGGTGCCGAACACGCCCCCGAGGGCGTTTCCGAGCGGACGGCGGATGGTGCGTTCGCCGACGATCCGGAAGTCGGAGAGCTTCGTGCCCCCGCCGTTGACGTTGAAGCCGACCGCGTTGTCGCCCGCGGCCCCCGCGAGCCCGCTCTTGAAGCCCCACACCTCCGAGAACCACATGCCCGCCCCCTGCACCGTCACCCCCGCCACCGCGATCGTGGACGACTGGCGAAACTGCCCCGCGGGGATCCAGACCGTCTTGCCCTGCGTTTTGGCATCGGCGATCGCCGCGACGATCGCCGCCGTGTCGTCACCGCCGTCGTTGGCGACGGCTCCCTTGTCGGTGATGGAAATCGAGTTGGCGGGCCGGGCCACCGCGGCCACCTGCTCGAGCTCGACGAGATCCACGTGATAGAAGGCCGCCGAGTTTGCCGCGTCTTTCTGCACGCGGATCGTGTCGCCGGCGACGAGCGACGTCTTCAGCAGCGTACGGCTCTCGTCGTAGATCTTGCGGGCCGGCCCCGACGCCGGGCTGTTCGTGACCGCGTTGTCGTTGCCGTAGAGCCAGGCATAACGCGACGTCACCGGCAGGGACTGCAGAAACACGCCATTGCGGTAGATGGCGATCGAGGAGTCGATGCCCCCTCCCGACGCGGCGTCCGGGATGCTGACCCGCATCACGAGAGCGTTGGCCGGAGCCGCGACCCGCCATTCGACAAAGTCGCCGGTGGACCGCAGCGACACGGCCTGCCGCCCCGAGGCCTCGCCGGAGGGATCGCCGATCCCCCGGCTGCCACTCAGGAGAATGGCGGCGCCGCCCCGATTGCCCGCCTCGGCCTCATACCGCGTCCAGGGAGCGGTCGCCCCGACGCTGAGCATCCGCCGGTCCTCGAGCGGTTCCGCCACGAGCCGCCGCCGATCGCCGCGGGCCCGGGTCGCCTTCCGCCGCCGCCAGAGCGCCATGCCAGACTCCTCGGTTCAAGACCCCAAGCCGCTGAAACCCTGCTTTCTATAGCACTACCTCTCTGCTTTGCAAGGTAATTCCGGCCCGCGGGCCCCTCACAACGTGCTGAACTGGGGCGTTTGCGCCTCATCTTCCATATCGACCAGCAGGATCTGCAGATCCTCCGGCCCGACGGCGAACTGGCCGAGGTAGGGCCGCGTGTACGCGAACAAGATCACGAAACAGCAACTGATCCCGACCGCCACCATGCCCAGCGCCATCCGCCGAGCCCGCCGGGAGTCGGCGTGAATCAGCCCCACGCCCAGCAACGTGAGGATGGCCAGCACCCCCACGATGGCCCACCGGGCCGGAGGCGGGCGGGTGGAGGCGATCCGCAGCCTCGTCTCGCGAGCGTCGACTGCCCGCCGGTAGAGGTCGCGAAGCTCGCTGTGCAGCGCACCTTCCGGCAAGGCGTGAATGCTGCCCCGCAACTCCCGCAGCGGAGGGGCGGCGACCCGTGGGCTGGCCAGATGGGCCATCTGCGGCCACTCGGTGGCGACGATGAATCCGACCGCGTTCCGCAACGATTCAGCAAGGGGCCCCGCCTCGGCACCGGCGGTCTCCTCGATCGATTCGGCCATCTCGCGGTAGGCCGCCGCCTCGGTGCGGGCCGCCTCCTGGGCGAGGCTGTGCTGCTCCCAGACCGGCATCGCGATGAACGACACCAACAGGCCGAAGGCGAGCCCGATCTGGGCCGGAACCTCCGCCTCGAGCCTGCCGAGTCGGTCGCCTTCACGCCCCGCGATCCGCGGCACGAGATACCAGTGGACGACCAACGCCAGACCGCCCCAGTACGCCAGGAGAAATAAAATCAGCAGCGGCATGGGGAGCGCGAGGAAAAAATCGAAGCAGGCCGGAAGTCTGGTGATCATGCGGAAAGCCCTTGAAAGACCGAAGCAAACCTGAAGACCGAAGCAAACCCGGACATCGAAGCAAACCCGGAGCCGCCGGGTTCACCATGCCTTTTCAACGTGCCGGAGCCGCGGCGTGAAGACTGACCGCCTCGGCGACCGCCCTCGCGATCTCGTCGGCCATCCGCCGCTGCTGGGCGATGTCGGCGATCCCGCTGCTCGAGGCCGCCACCTTGCCGGCGACGACATACGGATTGAATCCGGCCACGGCGGCAAGGGGGAGCGTGCCGGGCATCCTGAGCCCCTTGTCGGACGTCTCGAGGACGAAGAATGGCCGGCCGCCGGCCGTCGAGGGCTCGGACATCGCGACGTCGATGCCGATGATTTTGTTGCCGACGCCGAACCCGATCGCATTCCTGGCGGCGGCACTGCCGTCGTCGAGACCGACGACCTGTCCGCCGAGCCGCCAGCCGTCCGCCGGCGGCGGATTGGGGTCGTTCCAAAACACCGCCGGCCAACCCGCCCCGGCGAGCTCGTCAGCCACGAGCTTCGAGATGCTGTCGCCGACCGGAAGGCTGCGGTCGTTTCCCATGACCACGTCGGCCACGCGGGGCCTCGCCGAGAGCAGCTTGCGGACCGGCCCCTGGGGGATCACCGTCGCTTCGGCCTGCCTGTCGAGCTGTTCCTGGAGCCCCGGCTCCATGGCGAACGGCAGCACGTAGATCCTGGCCGGCGGTTTTGCGGGCCAGATCGTGGCGGCAGGGACGGCGACCGACGTCGTGGGACCGGAAAACGGCTGCTGTCCGGGAGACATGCCTGCGGGGAGAACCATGGCCACCAGGAGCCACCCCCGGACGGCGAAAAAACGAACGTCGGATTGCATGCGCACCTCCGCTGCCAAAGCGGCGACCGGACCGGGCCGGTCGCCTGCAGAACGAGCGGCGGAGGTTAGGCGCGGGACCGGCCGCGCGGAAGACCACTTTCCGTCACCGGGGGCTTCCCCGGCCGAAGATCCCCGCCCCCTGCCCGGGCAGCAGTTGCTCCCCGGCCTGCTACCGCGGCCTGCTACCGCGGCGTGTCGCCGCCGCGACTGGCTGCTGCCTCGAGTTCGGCGAGCGCGTTCGACGCGGCCCGCTGCTCCGCCTCCTTTTTGTTGCGACCCCAGGCGGGCGTGTATCGGCGGCTGCCGATCTGGGCCGACACATGGAAGCTCTTGCTGTGATCGGGCCCCGTCTCCTCGATCACCTCATAGGTGGGCGTGACCCCGAAATCACGCTGCGCCCACTGCTGCAACAGCGACTTGTGGTTGGATCCCATCTCGCCGCTGACGACCTTCCCGATCTCGGGCTCGAGCATCCGGGCCACGAGCGGCCGGACGGCGTCGATCCCGCCATCGAGGTAGATCGCCGCCACCAGCGACTCGAACAGATCGGAGAGCACCGATGGCGGCACCGACCGGTTGTTCACGGAGAGCCCCTTCCCCACGATCAGAAAATCGATGAGTTGCAGCTGCTCGCTGATCCGGCTGCAGGTCTCGCGACTGACGACCACCGACTTGATCCGCGTCAGGTCTCCCTCGAGCAGATCGGGAAACAACCGGTAGAGCGTCTCGCAGACGAGAAAGCCGAGGATCGAGTCGCCCAGAAACTCGAGCCGCTCGTTGGAGGCCAGCCGGTGCTGGGCCCCGGAGGCGTGGGTCAGGGAGGCCACCAGGAGGGCGGGGTCCTGAAACTCGTAGCCGATCCGCCGCTGGCACTCCGCGACATCGACCCCGGCGTCGGCCGGTCCTTGCTGCTCCTGTCCGGCCATGGGCATCCAGTCTCTCCGTTCACCGGCAAAAATAGGGCCGCTCCCCTGGGCCTGTCAACGCGATGCACGAACCGGACGCCCCCCGGGGAAACGCCGCGAACCGCCCCGGGGCCGGCTTCGTAGAGAGGGGAAACACGTCGTGTCAGCCACCGCCGGCCTTTGGGCCGGCCGGTGCCGTTGATACGTGACAAGCCTACGATGCACCGCACGACCGCTCCTCCCGAGGTGTTGTTCCAACCATGAACTCCCGATACCCACTCCCCCGTTACTCACATTCGCCCGCCCCCCGCCGCACCGTCCGGCCCACGCGGACGCTCTGCGTCTTTTGTGCGGCGGCACTGTCCGCGGCCGCCGTCGTGGCCGCCCTCGCCCCGAGCGCGGGCCGGGCCGCCGAGACCGTAACCGACGACATCACCCACGCCAACGCCCTCTCCAACGCGTTCCGGCGGGCCGCCGAGATGACC
Source organism: Planctomycetaceae bacterium (assembly GCA_005789975.1). Next base: position 512 of record SXWC01000046.1, on the reverse strand, counting down.
ACGCCCGCGGTGGTCGTCGTGCGGAGCGATTCGAAACCCAAGCAGGCGGCCGCCGGCAAACCCCGCCGCGAGGGCGAGAATCCCTTCAAGGGCACTCCGTTCGAGGGGATGTTTCCGGATGGGCTGCCCGAGGGTTTCGAGTTCAACATGCCGGAAGGCGGGCAGACACCCGGCCGCTCGGGCGTCGGCTCGGGCGTGATCGTCGATGCCGGCGGCATCGTGATCACCAACAACCACGTCGTGCAGGGCGCCGACGAGGTCATGGTCGAGCTTGCCGACGGCCGTGAGTTCAAGGCGGCCGATATCAAGACCGATCCCGAGAGCGACCTGGCGGTGATCCGGCTGGCCAATGCCAAGGATCTGCCGACCGCGAAGCTCGGCGATTCCGACAAGCTCGAGATCGGCGATTGGGTGATCGCCATCGGCAATCCGTTCGAACTCGAGACGACCGTCAGCGCCGGGATCATCAGCGGAAAGGGACGCGAACTCGGCGGCATCCGCCGTGCCCAGTT
>SXWC01000045.1 GCA_005789975.1 Planctomycetaceae bacterium | reverse complement strand
TCATCCTGGACGGCAACGGCCGCTGGGCCCAGGGCTGCGGGCTGCCCCGCATCGAGGGCCATCGGCGGGGCGTGGCCAGCGTCCGGCGGATCACCGAGCACTGCGTCCGCCGCGGCATCGGTCAGCTCACGCTCTATTGCCTGTCGAGCGAGAACTGGCGGCGGCCCGCGGTGGAGCTCACGTTTCTCATGCACCTGCTCGAGCAATACATGGTCGAGGAACGCGGGCTCCTCATGCGGCAGCGGGTGCGGCTGTCGATGATCGGCCGCCGCGACGGACTGCCTGCCGAAACGCTCGAGGCGCTCGACCGCACGGTCGAACTCTGCGCCGCCAACGACGGCATGCGGCTGTGTCTCGCGATCAACTACGGCTCCCGGGCCGAGATCGTCGATGCCGCCCGGAGCATCGCCCGCGACGCGGCGGACGGCAGGCTCCGGCCCGAGGAGATCGACGAGGCATCCTTCGCCGCCCGCCTCGACACCGCCGGAATGCCCGACCCCGATCTCCTCATCCGCACCGCGGGCGAGATGCGGATCAGCAACTTCCTGCTCTGGCAGATCAGTTATGCCGAACTCTGGGTGACGCCCGTGGCGTGGCCCGAGTTCGAGGAGCGGCACCTCGACGAGGCGCTCGCCGCCTTCGCGGCCCGCGACCGCCGATTCGGAGGCTTGTCGCCATCGTGAACGATTCCGCCACCACCGCCGGGAAGGGCCGTGCGGCGCTCGTTTCGAGGCTGATCATGGCCGCGGTGGCCCTCGCCGGCTTCTCTGCGCTCGCCTGGGCCGATGCGACCGGGCTGGCAGCCGCTCCGCCCGTTGTCTGGCTTCTGCCTCTGGCGGTCGTGGTCGCCCTGGGTGGAGGCCGCGAGGCGGTGCGGTTGGCGGCGGCGCGGGGCGTCGGCATCGCCCCGGTCTTCGTGCCCTGCGCGACGGCGGCGATAGCGGTGGCGCCCGCGGTCGGCGTCTGGGCGCGGGTCGCCAACCCCGCGGAGCCACTCGGGGTCGTGGGCACGGCGGCCGTCGCCTGCTGTCTCGCCGTCATCGCCCTGTTCGCCTTCGAGATCACGCGCTACCCGCTCGGCAGCCGCACCCTCGCCCGACTCTCGGGGAGCGTGTTTGTGGCCGTGGCGCTCGGCCTGCCGCTGGCCTTCCTCGTGGCGCTGCGACTGCTGCCGAACACCGCCGCCGCGGGCGGGAGGTTGTCGGGCCTGATGCCGCTCGTGAGCCTGATTGCCGTGGTCAAGGCAGGCGACATCGCCGCCTATGTCGTCGGTTCGCTGATCGGATGGCATCGGATGGCGCCACGGCTGAGCCCGGGCAAGACGTGGGAGGGCGCCGCCGCCTCGATCGCGGCATCGCTCGCCATGGCCTGGATCGTGATCGGAAAGCCGGACGCTTTTCCGGGGCCGCTGGGGGGCTGGCCCCTGTTTGGAATCCTCGTGGGCTGCGCGGGCATGGTCGGCGACCTCTCGGAGTCGCTCGTCAAACGCGAACTCGCCGCCAAAGATTCGGGGGCCAGCCTCGGCGGGATGGGTGGGTTCCTCGATCTCGTCGATTCCCTCCTGGTCGCCGCACCCATCGCCTGGATCCTGTGGATGGCCGGCTCGCGGCCGTAAATCAGGCCTTTTCGCGATTCCACGGGGCGTGGGAGCGGCGTGGGGTATATTCAAGGCATTGGTTCCGTTCCCACGAGACCGACGGCGACCACCTTTCGCCGCGGGTTTCGATGCCCCGCTCCACGATCGCGGTCGTCGATTCCAAGAGACTCGGCGCCATCTTCGGACCGCGCGACCAGCACCTGCGCAGAATCCGTGATGCGCTCGGGGTCGGCGTGTCCGCCCGCGACGATTCGATCCACATCGATGGAGACGAGCCGGCCGTCCGGCGGGCCACCGAGATCTTCGAGGCGCTCGACCGGATCGCCCGCGAGCACGGAGGCGTCGAGAGCGATCAGGTGGCGCGGCTGTTGGCCATCGCCACGGGGGAGCAGCCGCCACCCCGTCACGATCCGATCGAGGTGCAGAAGCCCGGCCGCCCCCTCCAGCCCCGCTCGGCCGGCCAGGCCGCCTATGTCCAGGCGATCCGCGACCACGACATCGTGCTCTGCGCGGGGCCGGCGGGCAGCGGCAAGACCTTCCTCGCCGTTGCGATGGCCGTCGCCGCGCTCCGCACCGAGCAGGTCAGCAAGATCGTGCTCGTCCGCCCGGCCGTCGAGGCCGGTGAGAGCCTCGGGTATCTCCCGGGCGACCTCCAGGCGAAGATCAACCCCTACCTCCGGCCGCTGATGGACGCCCTCCGCGAGATGATGGACTACGACCATCTGAAGCGGCTCACCGAGCAGGACGTCGTGGAGATGATCCCGCTGGCCTACATGCGGGGCCGCACGCTCAACAATGCCTTCATCATCCTCGACGAGGCCCAAAACACGACCGTCTCGCAGATGAAGATGTTTCTCACCCGTCTGGGCATGGGCTCGAAGATGGTGATCTCCGGCGACACCACGCAGGTCGATCTCCCGCCCAACCGCACCAGCGG
>SXWC01000044.1 GCA_005789975.1 Planctomycetaceae bacterium | reverse complement strand
GTCGACGATCGGGAAGCCGGTGCGGCCCCGCTGCCACGCACGCAGGCCGACCGGGTCGTGCGCCCACGGAAACCGGGCGTAATCACCGCGGAGGGGCGCGTCGGGCGTGTGCGGGAAGTGGTAGATCAGATGGTTGGCGAACTCCCGCCAGCCGAGTTCCCGAAGGTAACTCTCGGCGCCGCCGGTCGTGATCGCCTTCGCCGGTCTGCCACCGACCGCAGCGCGGACGGCATGCCAGACACGCCGCGGCGAAATCTCCCCGAAATGCAGATGCGGAGAGAGGCTGCTCGTGCCGTCGTTGTCGGGACGATCCCGGCCGGCGGCGTATCCGGAAAGCCCCTGCTCCAGAAACCACGACAACCGCTTGGCCGCGGCCGCCTCGCCGGGCTTCCAGGTCGTTTGCATCGTGCCCGACCAGTCGATCGCGGGCAGCAGGCCGAGTGATTCGATCGAGGCGCTCTCGCCGCCCCGGCCCGCGGCCTTCTTCAGCTTCTTCACCGCGGCCACCGGCTCCGCCGGCTCGTCACGGGCGAGCAACGCCCGCCAGAACGGCGTGAACACCTGATAGGGTCGGCCCTCCTTCGTGGCGACGTGCAGCGGCTCGAAAAGCAGCGAGCCATTGAAGCTCTCCGCCGTCACTCCTTCGCCTGTCAGGGCCTTCTTGATCCCGGTGTCGCGGACCACGACGGCCGGCTCGTACCGCCGGTTCCAGGCGACGTGGGTCGCGCCATATTCCCTCACGAGCGACCGCAGGGCATCGAGCGAAGGGCCGCGGCGGATGACCAGCGGCACGCCGGCCTTGTCGAGCGCGGCTGCGAGCGCCTCGAGGGAGTGGTGCAGCCACCACCGCGACGCGGCACCCGGCTCCCACGGATGCTCCTCCTCGGGAGCCCAGATGAACACCGGCACCACCGCGCCCCGCGCCGCCCCGGCCAGGAGCGCCGGATTGTCGTCGAGACGCAGATCGTGCCGAAACCAGACGATCGTGGGTCCACTCATGGCCGGATTGTAGGCCGGCGCAGCGCGGCGTGGAGAATTTCCACGGGATGCAGGGCGGTCCGTCCGGTGCCATCCTCGATCTGGTGCCGGCAACTCGAGCCCGGAGCGGCGACGAGCGTCTCCGCCGCCGCCGACCGCACGAATGGAAACAGCACCAGTTCGCCGATCCGCATCGACGTTTCGAAGTGTTCGCGGCCGTAGCCGAAGGAGCCCGCCATGCCGCAGCAGCCGCTGGGGATCACCTCGACGGCGTAGTGGCTCGGCAACCGCAGGATCTCCGCCGAATCGCCCACGGAGGCGAGCGCCTTTTGATGGCAGTGGCCGTGGAGGGCGATCCGCCTGGATTGGTCGGTGAAGGCCGCGGACGACACCCGACCCCGGCGGGCCTCCCGGGCCAGAAACTCATCGATGAGCAACGCCCGTGAGGCCAGCCGTCGGGCCGCCGCGGCGAGCCGCTCCGGGACGAGATCGGGAACCTCGTCGCGGAAGCCGAGAATCGCCGACGGTTCGATGCCGACAAGCGGGGCCTCGTCGGTCACCACCGGGTCGAGAAGTTCGACGTTGGCGGCCGCGAGTTCCCGGGCCTCGCGGAGCATGCCCATGGAGATCTGGGCCCGACCGCTGTCGACGTGCCTCGGGATCACGACCTCGTAGCCGAGCGCCTCGAGCAGCTCGACAGCCTTGATGCCGACGCGGGCATCGAGCGTGTCGGTCACCTCGTCGCAGAACAGATGCACCCGGCCGTTGGGAGCGGCCCCGCCCGGCGGCCGGCGGCGCATCCACGCCGAGAGCGTCGTGCGGAAGAGCGGCGGCAGCGACCGCCGCGGCGCGAAGCCCATCATCGCCTTCACGAGGCGTGAGAGGCCGGGCGTCCGCACGGCGAAGTTGTAGGCCCATGGGGCCACGGCCGCCCGGCGCAGCAGCGCCGCCGCTCCGGCTAGGAGCCGCGTCCGCAGGGGCACGCCGTGGGAGTCGTGCCAGTGCTGCTGCCACTCCGCCTTGAGCCTGGCCATGTCCACGTTCGATGGGCACTCGCTCTTGCAGGCCTTGCAGGAGAGACAGAGGTCCATGACCGCCGCCAGCTCGGGGCGGCTCCACGGGTCGGCCGACTCCGGCGGGCCGGCGAGGGCCTGCCGCAGCACGTTGGCCCGGGCCCGGGTCGTGTGGGTCTCGTCCTGCGTCGCCATGTAGCTCGGGCACATGGTGCCGCCGGCGAGATGCGACTTGCGGCACTGGCCGACTCCGGTGCACTTTTCAGCGGCCCCCAGCACGCCCCCCGTGTCGGCGAAGCGAAACACCGTCTTGTGCCGCGGCTCGGGCTCTCCGGGCAGGATCCTCAGGAACGCGTCCATCGGCGGGGCGTCGATGATCTTGCCGGGATTGAAGATGCCCCGCGGGTCGAAGGCCCGCTTCACCCGCGTCAGGAGTCGGTAGCAGTCGTCACCCACCATCCCGCGGATGAACTCGCCCCGCAGCCGGCCGTCGCCATGCTCGCCACTGAGGCTCCCTCGATACTTTTTCACCAGCGCCGCGACGTCGGCAGCCACGTCGCGGAACATCTTCAGGCCGGCGGCCGTGCGCAGGTCGAACAGCGGCCGGAGGTGGAGTTCACCCGCCCCCGCATGGCCGTAGTGGACGCAGCCGATCCCGTGGCGATCGGCGAGCAGCCGGTCGAACTCGGCGATGTAGGCGGGCAGATCGCCGCCGGCGACGGCGGTGTCTTCGACCACCTCGCGTGGTCTGGCGGAACCAGGCAGGTTGTTGACGAGCCCCTGCCCCGCGCGGCGGAGGTCCCGGACCTTGGTGCACTCGTCGCCACGCAGCACGGGATAGGCGTGGCCCAGCCCCGCCGCACGAAAGTCGGCCTCGAGGGCGGCAAGCATCGTCGCGAGCGTCGCCGGGTCGCCGTGCCGAAGTTCGACCACGAGCACGGCTCCCGGATCGCCCACGACGAAGTCGCGGTTTCGGGCCTGCTCACGGTTGGCCTTGGTGCACTCGAGAATCTTGTCGTCGATGAGTTCGCAGGCCGTGGGCCGGTGCCGCATCGCGACGACCGCGGCCCGCAGCGCCTCATCGACCGTCCCGCAGTGGGCGATCAGAACCGCGGCGGGAGGAGGCAGCGGGACGAGGTTGAGTTCGAGCTCAACGGCCAGCACCAACGTGCCCTCGGAGCCCGCGAGGAGGCGGCAGAGGTTGAAGGGGCTGTCGCTGCCGGGATCAAAACAAGAGGCATCCATCAAGGCGTCGAGCGCGTAGCCGGTGTTCCGCCGGGTGACCTCGGGCCGTGGAAACGACTCGCGGATGAGCCGGCGGTTCGACTCGTCGCCGAGAATCTCCCGGAGTTCGCGATGGATCCTCGTCTCGAGCGACTCCGGCCCGGCGCACTTCGCCGCAAACTCGGCGGGCCCGAGCGGACCAAACGTCGCCTCGCTGCCATCGGCGAGAAACCCGCGGAGCGTCACGAGGTGGTCCCGCGTCGAGCCGTAGGCGATGGAATTCGACCCGCAGGAGTTGTTGCCCACCATGCCGCCGATCATGGCCCAGTTGGCGGTCGAGGTTTCGGGGGGGAAAAACAGGCCGTGCGGCGCGAGAAACCGGTTGAGGTCGTTGCGGACCACGCCCGGCTGAACCCGGACCCGCCGCCGACCGACGTCGAGCGACAGGATGCGATTGAGATGGCGGCCGAGATCGACGACGATCCCGTCGCCGACCACCTGCCCGGCGAGCGAGGTGCCGGCGGCCCGCGGGATCAGGCCGATCCGCCGGTCCGCGGCGAAGCGGACCAACTCCCCGACATCCGCCTCCGATGCGGGCAGGGCCACCGCCCGCGGCCGCTCCTGATATTCCGACGCGTCGGTCGAATAGACCGTTCTCGCGAGGTCGTCAACGAGGATGTCGCCTTCGAAGCGGGCTGCGAGTTCGCCAAACGGGATGGCGTCGTGCGGGCTCACTTCCCGACCAGCCGCAGTTCGACCTCGCCATCGCCACGACGCACGGTGAGCGGCACGATGTCGCCGACGTTGATGCTCGTCCGCAACGCACGGTCGAATGCCTTGCGTTGCTCACGGCTGGAGAACTCGAGCCGGCGGCCGCCGAGGGACACGATCACGTCGCCCGCGACGATGCCGGCGACTTCGGCGGGTGAGCCCGGCTCGACGCCGTCCACCACCGGCAGCAGATCCGCGCCGCGGGGCCGGCCGAGCTCGAGACCGATCCGGCAGCGGCGGGCGGCGGCGAGCACCAGGTCGAGCCTGACCTCGTCGGCGGCGCGGCGGACGAGCACCGAGACCCGCTGCCCGTCCGGATAGATGCCCAAGAGCCCCGCGAGCCTGTGTCCGTTGGCCACCGCGGCGTCGTCGAGCGCCACGATGCGGTCACCCGGGAGAAAGCCGGCGGCCGCTGCCGCCGACCCGTCGGCCACGTCTTTCACCACGACGCTCTCGGGCGTCTCGCGGTTGCGGCTCTCGAATCCGAGACCGGCCAGGGTCGCGTGCTTCACCTCGCCCCCCCCGGCGGCCTCGAGGAGCGGCAGCCAGAACCCGATCTGCCGCGCACTGATCGCAAACCCGAGGCCCGTGTTGCTCCGCAGGCCGTAGCGGGTGCTGATCTGGCCGTTGATCCCCACCACCTCCCCGGCCCCGTTCACCAGCGGCCCCCCCGAGTTGCCGGGAGTGAGCTCCGCGTCGGTGACGATGCATTCGGTGTAGGTTCCCTGCGTGTGATGCACCGCCGACACGATCCCGAGCGTGAAGGTGGGGGTCTGGTCGAGCACGCCGAGCGCGAATGGATTGCCGACGGCCAGCACCTCGTCGCCCACGCGGAGCGCCTCCGAATCGCCGAGCTCGAGATGCGGCACCGTCTCACCCTCGGGCAGCTCGAGCCGCAACGCCGCAAGATCGCCCACCGGATCGCGGCCGAGCAACTTCGCCTTGAAGGAGCGGCCATCACCGAGGCGGACGTCGAACGTGCGGCGGTTTTCGAGCACGTGGTCGTTGGTGAGCATCAGTCCGTCGGGACGGATCAACACGCCGCTGCCGCCCGCGATGAACACGAACGCGGGGCGGACCTGCACGCACACCGCCGCGACATCGGGCGGCTCGGGGGCCGGGGCCGCCACGCCACGGATGCCGGCGGCCGCGGCGGCAACCAAGGCCCCCCAGGCAACCCGGAGACACGCCCGTTGCGGACCTGGATGGCGGTTCATTTCGGCTCCTCCAGCACGGCCTTCAACTCCCGAGAATCGTCGGTGCTCAGCGAGCCATCGAAGGTGTCGCCGGGCTTGAGCGACTTCTTCAGCGCCTGCAGGTCCTCGGCCGTCTCGATGTCGCGGCCCGCGATCACGAGCCGCGGACCCGAGCCCTTCCGTTGCACCTTGAGGATGACGACGTCCCCCGCCTTGGCGGCCGCGATGCGGTCGGTGAGGTCGCGCCACTGGCTGAGTTCGGCACCGTTGAACTCGAGGAGCACGTCCCCCTTCCTGAGGCCGGCTTCGGCGGCCGGCGAGCCCGGCGCCACTCCGCCGATCACCACGCTGTCACCGAAGGCGCGGGATTCGTCGGCCTGAACGCCGAGATACGGCCCCGGCACGCGCTTGAAGGACCGGCCCTGCTTCAGCTCCTCGAGCACGGCCTGGATGCGATCGGCGCGGGCGACGAGTCCGACGCCGGAGTTGGGCGCCCGCGTCCACCGCATCAGTTGTTGGAGCGGGAAGAGCCGGCCGAGCACGGTGTCGGGCTCGATCGGCGCCGCCGCGACGCCGAGGAAGTTGCCCGCGGCGTCGAAGACCGGGCCGCCGGAGTTGCCGTAGTTGAGGAGGGCGTCGGTCTGGAACTGTTGGCCGCGGTTCCGGGCGGCCGCGCTGACGATGCCCGCGTTGAGCGTGGGCCGGGCCTCCGCGGACGGCGGGTAACCGAGCACGGCGACCGGGTCGCCGAGTTGCGGAGACGTCGCCACCGCGGCCAGATCGAACCAGGGCAGCGCGGCGGCGTCGATCTTGAGCAGGGCGACGCCGAGCGGCTCATGGCGGGCGTGGATGCGTGCCTCGTGGCGGCTGCCGTCGGCCAGCACCACCGTGATCGTGCGGATCGCATTCGGCTTCTGCTCGTAACCCCCATCGGGCTCCGCGAACAGCTTCTCGGGCGGCTCTCCACCGCTGAACCCGCGGGGTTGGCCGGTCTTCCTGGCGACGAAGGCCGTGTCGTCGCCCACGTTGAAGAGGCTCGTGAGCACGAAGCCGTCGGGTGAGACGACGATCCCCGTGACCATTCCCGGCGGCCGCCGGAGGAGCTGGTTCACGTCCATCATCCGGGAGACGGCGGCGAACGCGGCAAATCGCTGCCGGCGGGCCTGCTCGGTGAGGCCCTCCCAATCGGCGATCGTCCGCCGCTGCTCCGCCCACGAAATCCGCGGCAACTGCTCGGGCTTCCATGTCCGTTCCACCTCGATGCCCGCCAGATGGGGCTCGAGCCCGGCCGCGGTGCGGCTGAGGCCGATCAACTGGGGCGGCGATGCGACCGGCGGCAGCCCGGCGGCCACGTCGGCCTTCAGCCGGCCCGAGGCGAAGGGGGCGAAGCGACCGAGGATCACCTGCGTCGGCACCGCCACTCCCTGCCAGCGAAGCGGTGAGACGGAAAGGCTGATCACTCCGCAGAGCCGGCCGTGCGAGTCGATCAGCGGTCCGCCATCGGAACCAGGATTGACCGCCGCAGTGGTCTCGATGACCTCACCCTCGTAGACGGCCTCGCCCTGCTTCGTGACGGAGTAGATGCCGCTGACCATGCCCCGGCTGAACGACGCCCGGCCATTGGCCAACATCACCTCGTCGACATCGCCCGCCGAGAACGCCACGTCGCCGACATCCGGAAGTTGATCCGCCATCGGCAGGCAGGACAGTCCGGTGGCATCGACCTTGATCAGCGCGATCGACAGAGCGTCATCGACCTCCACGACCGTCGCCTGCCGGCGGATGAAACCCGGAAACAGAACGGTCACCTCCCGGGCGTCGCGGGGCACCACGCCGGTGGCCGTGAGGATGTGGCCATCGGACGAGACGACCGTTCCGGAACCGGAGAACCCGCCGTCGTCGGTGCCCGCCTCGATGCCGACCGTGCAGGCGAGCACGCGGTCGGCCAGATCGGTCACGAGCACCGGCGGGGGGGCGGCGTTCGCGGACCTGGACCCCCCGGCGCAGAGGCACGCCGCGCATGCCACGAGCAGAACTCGGCGAAACTTCTCCCGGCTTCCCATGGTGAGAGTGTATGCCACCACCACCCCGCCTGAAAACGTGCAACGGGGGCGGTCGCTGACCGCCGCACTGCTTGCGACCTCCGCTGAGTCCCCTTACAACTTCGACGTCTCATCGGAAGCCTTTTGCCCGGAGTCACCGCATGGCCGCCACCAAGAAATCAGCCGTTCTGCCCGAGGTCAAGAATGTCGCGGCCGCCCTCGACAAGGCGTTCGACGCGGGCAAGGGCATCCTGCGGCTCTCGCCCACCTGGGTGCCGCGGAGTTTTCTCCACCCCGGCAAGCGGGTGCGGCTGCATCCCGACGACTACTACTCCTATGGTCTCAGCCGTGGCGGCATCGACGAGCGGTGGTTCGCCAGCACGACCGAGGCCGCCAACGAGGGCCGCGTGCCCGACGAGGGGCTGTCGTGGTGCGTGTTCGACGGCGAACGCTTCCTGCTGCGTGACGCCGTCGCCGAAGGCAAGTCGCGGCTCGTGGGCAAGGCCATCTGGGATCGCTACGGGAAGTGGCCGGTCTATTCCAAATTTTTCGACAACATGGGGCCGATTCCCCACCACATGCATCAGTCGTTCGACGACGCCAAGCTCGTGGGCCAGGAAGGCAAACCGGAGAGTTACTACTTTCCGCCGCAGTACAACAACTGCGACAACAACTTCCCGTACACCTTCATGGGCCTCGAGCCGGGCACCACGAAGGCCGACGTCCGCCGCTGCCTCGAGAACTGGAACCGCGGCGACAACGGCATCATCGACCTCGCCAAGGCCTATCGGCTCGAGCGGGGCACCGGCTGGCTGATCCCGCCGGGCGTGTTGCATGCCCCGGGCTCGCTGCTGACCTACGAACCGCAGTGGGGCAGCGATGTGTTCGCGATGTTCCAGTCGCTCGTCGAGGGGCGTGCGGTGCCCTGGAGCCTGCTGGTCAAGGACATGCCGCAGGAGAAACACCAGGATCTCGACTTCATCATCGGCCAGCTCGACTGGGACAAGAACGTCGACACCCACTTCAAGGAAGCCAACTTCCTCGAGCCGATCATCGACCAGTCGCGCTCCGGTGACGGCGTGCACGACCGCTGGATCGTGTACGGCCATGTGGACGGCCGGCAGCTCTTCAGTGCCAAGGAGCTCACGCTCGACCCCGGCGCCAAGGTGACGGTGAAGGACGCCGGCGCCAGTGGCTGGATCACGGTGCAGGGCGAGGGCCGGGTCGGCTGTCACGACGTGGCCACCCCCACACTGATCCGCTTCGGCCAGATGACCGCCGACGAACTCTTCATCTCGGCCGACGCCGCGGCGGCGGGCTACACGGTGGAGAACACGGGCCCCGGCCCGCTCGTCTCGCTCCGCTACTTCGGTCCCGACGTCCATTCCGACCTTCCCAAGCACGGAAAGCACCGATGAGCCACTCCGCCCCCAAGCTCCACAACGCCATGTGGCCCGGCCTCGTCGGCAAGGGCACCGATGCCGGCCAGGAGCCCCCCATCTCGCTCGAGCGGATGCTGGAGCTGACCGCCGCGGCCGAAGTGGACGGCCAGAAGTTCGACGGCATCGATTACTTCCTTTTTCTGCCCCACACCAATCCCGAGGCGAGCGACTCGGAGTTGCTGGCGATCGCCGACAAGATCGCCTCGTATGGCTTCGCCGTCGGGTCGCTCGTGGCCCCGGTCTGGCCGGGCACGGTGGGTGACTCGGCGATGGGCGACGCGGCGGCGCGGGAGAAGTTTCTCAAGGCCGTGACGATGGCCTGCCGGATCGCGAAGGTCTTCGAGCGGCACGGCGTGCGGAAGTATGGCGTGATCCGCATCGACTCGGCCGAGTTCGGCGTCAACAAGTGGCGGGAGAATCCCACCGCCAACACCGCGAGAATCGCCGAGACGTTCCGCGAGGCGGCGAAGATCGCCAAGGATCACGGCCAGCGGCTGGCCGCCGAGGGGGAGATCTGCTGGGCGGGCATGCACTCGTGGAAGGACATGCTCGACCTGCTCGAGGCGGTGGGCATGCCCGAGGCGCTCGGCTTCCAGGCCGATCTCGCCCACACCTACCTCTACCTGCTCGGTTACAACGCGCCGGAGCACGCGTTGGTGCAGCCGGGCTGCTCCGCGGAGGAGTTCTGGCCGGCCTACCGGGAAATGGTGGCCAGGCTGCGGCCTTGGACGATCGATTTCCACGTGGCGCAGAACGACGGTCAGGTCCACGGCGCCGGCTCCCACGACAAGACGGGCAAGCACTGCCCGGCCGACGATCCTGCCGGCAAACTCGACATCGTGAAGTGCTCGGGCGAGTGGCTCCAAGGGGCGGCCGACCGCGGCATCAAGCACATCTGCTGGGACGGCTGCATGTTCCCCAACGCCACGCTCGAGAATCCCCACACCTGGAACACGATCCTGAGAACCATGATCGCCGTTCGCGACGCCCACGGCTGGAACTGAAACAAAGGACCCCACACCATGGCCAAACCCCTCCGCATCGGCATGATCGGCTACGGCTTCATGGGCCGCGCCCACTCCAACGGTTACAACCGCGTCAAGGACTTCTTCGACCTCGAATACCTGCCGGTCCTCCAGGCCGTCGCCGCCCGCGACGCCGACAAGGCCAAGGGCTTCGCCGACCGCTGGGGCTACCAGCGGGTCGAGACCGACTGGCGGAAGCTCGTGGCCGCCGACGACATCGACGCCATCGACATCTGCACGCCCAACAACCTCCACGCCGAGATCGCGATCGAGGCGGCGAAGCACGGCAAGGCGATCCTCTGCGAGAAGCCGCTCTCGATGGACGCGGCCGAAGGGGAGCGGATGTGCGAGGCCGTCGAGAAGGCCGGCGTCGCCAACATGGTCTGGTACAACTACCGCCGCATTCCGGCGGTGACGTTCGCCAAGCGGATCATCGACTCCGGCGCGCTGGGGCGGGTGTTCCACTACCGTGCCGAGTTTCTCCAGGACTGGACGATCAACGCCGACCTGCCGCAGGGGGGCGCGGCCCTCTGGCGGCTCGACGCGGCGGCCGCGGGCAGCGGCGTGACGGGCGACCTCCTGGCCCACTGCATCGACACGGCGATCTGGCTCAACGGCCTGGTGAGCGACGTCACGGCGATGACCGAGACCTTCGTGAAGGAGCGGACGCACCAGCTCACGGGCAAGGTTGAGAAGGTGAGCATCGACGATGCCTGCTCGTTTCTCTGCCACTTCAAGAACGGTTCGCTGGGGCTGTTCGAGAGCACTCGCTATGCCCGCGGCCACAAGGCGCTCTACACGTTCGAGATCAACGGCGAGAACATGAGCCTCAAGTGGGATCTCCACGACCTGCACCGGCTGCAGGTGTTCGACTACAAGGACGCCGGGCCGATGCGGGGCTGGAAGAGCATCCACGTGAGCGACGGCGACCATCCCTACATGGACAAGTGGTGGGTGCCGGGCCTGGCGATCGGCTACGAGCATTCGTTCGTGCACCAGGTGGCCGACTTCCTCGAGGCCTACGCCAAGAAGCAGCCCGCCCGTCCGACGTTCCGTGACGCGCTCGAGACGCAGAAGATCTGCGACGCCGTGCTCGCCAGCGCCAAGAGCCGTCAGTGGGTCACGGTGACGTGACGTCGTGACGCCCCGACGGCTCGCGACGGTCGTGGCGGTCGTGGCGGCCTTTCTGGCGGTGCTGGCCGTCGGGTGGCTGGCCCGGCCGGTGCGCTACGAGATCGAGGGGCTCTCGATGGCGCCCGGGCTCATGCCGGGGGACGTCGTCACCAGCGGCCTGTTTGCGATCGCCGAGCGACCGCACCGGTTGGAGCGGTGGATCGTCGGCACTCCGGACGGGGCCGTGGCCGTCAAGCGGCTCGTGGGCCTGCCGGGCGAGACGGTCTCGATCGCCGACGGCGACCTCGTCATCAACGGCAGGGTCTGCCTCAAGAGCCCCCGGGTCCTCGCCGAAGTTGCCGTCGAGGTGACGCGGTCGATCGGCCCCCGGGACCGGCCGCACGCCCGCTTCGCCGCCGGGGAGGTGCTCGACGACGTCGACTTCGCCACCGAGGTGAACCGGCCGCTCCTGCCGGTCCGCGACGCGGGGATCGCGGTGATCGTCCGTACGGCGGCAGGAGGGGCCCGCATCCACATCCGCGTCGGTGACACGCGGATCACCTGGCGGCTGCCGGCAGACGGCCGCGGCTGCTTCGTGGCCGGCCGGCTCGACGGCCACCTCGTCGCCACGGGGTGGAGGCTGCACGACACTCAGGCGGTCGAGGAGCACGGTTGCCTGCCTGCCGCCGCGCCCGACGCGTGGACGCATGCAGAGCCCTGGCCGACCCCTGACGCCGCAGCCACCGACGCCCCGGCCATGGCCGTCGATGTGGATGAGACCGCCGCGGTCGTCGAGCGGCTCACCTTGTGGCGCGACATCCTCCATCGCCCCGCGGCGGACGGCCGTCAGGAGTGGCGACTCGACCGCGACGAGTATTTCGTGCTCGGCGATTTTCCGACCGCCAGCCGCGACTCCCGCCACTGGGGCCCACTGCATGGCAAGGCGCTCCGTCACCGAGCAACCAGGCATCGCGCGGGCGACCGGCGGCACGATCCCCTGCCGTGACGGCACTCACCGGGCCACGCTGCCCACGAGCCCTGGCGGCGCGTGTCAGGATGCACGCAGTGAGCGGCCGGCGACGGGGCGTGGGCAGACCCGGTCCACAGTCTGCGGGCGGGCCGTCACGAATGCCTGGGGAAGCAGCGGTCGGCTTCGGGCAACACGACGAGGCTCTCGGCGCGGTGCGCCAGCCGCTCGATCACTTCGGGCGTGGCCGCGTAGCCAAACTCCAGCTCCTCCACCGTCGATTCGTCGAGATCGGAGAGGAGCACGAGCCGCCGGTCGTCGAGGGCTCGGGCAAAGAGCCGGGTCTGCAGGGCGTCGGCGAGGAGGGCGTTGTCGCCGCTGGCAACGGCCTCGTGCACGAGACCTTCCAAGGGCGCGCCCTGTCGCCACCGCTCGAAGATGATGCCCGGCTTCTCGCCGAGGCGGCTGGCCACGCAGACCGTTCCGCCGGGCCGGGTGGCCCTTGCGCCGGCGGCGACGGCGGCGGTGATGGTGCCGAAATCCCCGGCCGGTTCGGAGAGGGACGCGATTGCGAGCCCGGCGACGCCATCGACCTTCGGGCTCCAGGCGGCTGCGGCCGAGCGGGCCCGTTGACTCGCCTCGTCGGGCAGGCCGAAGCAGGCCGCAAGCAGCGTGCCGTGCGCCCCGCGAACCAGCCGGAGGCTGGCGCAGACACCCAGCTGCCACAGGATGTCGTGAAGCCCCGACTTCCAGTCGGCCAGCGCGCCGCGGCCGCGCCGGGCCAGCGCCAAGAGCAGGTCGCGGCGACAGGAGGCTCGGGAGAACGTCGGCCAGAGTTCACCTTCGACCGCCCGGCCCCCGAGGGCCGCATTCCAGCCCCACTCTCCCACGGCCACCACGACGTCGGCATCGACCAACGGCCTCGCGAGGTAGAGCGGTCGGCCCGACTCATCGGCCGCCAGATAGGACGTCGCATCGTCGAGCCCCGGGGCGAACATTTCCGCACCGGTGATCGTCGGGTCCTTGCGGGAAAATCCCCCCGCGTCGGCTCCGAGCCGTGGCGCCTGCAGAAGGCTCACGTCGGCCGCATCGACGCCGGCCGACACGAGGCAGGCGACGACCGCCGCCGCGACGTGCTCAACCTGCGGGATATCGCCGGCGAGGGCGACGACCACACGGTCGCCCGGCACGACGTGGGCGACCAGCGGCGGAGCATGGACGCTCGCGGCAAGCGCGGCCGCCGTGATCCTCCGGGCCTCGTCGCCGGCCGCACCCGACGGCGGGTCGAACGCGACCACGCTCGTGTCTTCACGGCATTCGAGGACGAGGGGATCGGCGGCGCCGTAGTCGAGCGAGATGCGATGCACGGGGAGTGAAAGCCGGGGTTCGGGTGGATGGCGACGCAGGCGCGGCCGGAAGGCGGCGGTCATCTTATCGTCGGTGCGACTGGAGAGAATGATCTGGCACCGCGGCGGGTTTTTCCGGCAAGATACCGGGATGAAACCGAGACGATTCCCGCGGTCTGCCGTCGCCGTGGCCGGCCTCCTCCTGCTGCTCGCCGGATGCGACGAGGATCCCCGCGCCATCATCGACGCCATGGGCCGGGCCTACCGGTCGGCGGAGCACTACTCCGACGAGGGCGTGGTCACCGTGAAGGAGACGCGGGGCGACGTGTCGTCTGATGCGACCTTCCCCTTTCGAGTCGCCTTCTCGCGGCCCGACAGGATCCGCATCGACGCCTACGACACACGGATCGCGGCCGATGGCACCACGTTTTTCGGAGCTGTGGGCGCGGTGCCTGGGCAGGTGCTCGCCGGGCCGGTGGTGAGTCCGCTGTCGCTCGACCAGATTTTCGAGGACGAGGCCGTGCAGGTGGCGCTCGCCGAGGGGGAGGCCGGATGCCCCACGCAACTTCCGCTGCTGCTCGCCGACGATACCGTCGATCTCATCGTGGCCGGCACCACCGGCCCGCCGCGGATCATGGGCCGGGAGACCGTCGATGGGCGGGCCTGCGACCGCATCGTGATCCCGAAGGAGGACGGCCTCCTCGAGCTCTGGATCGACCGACAGGAGAAACTCCTCCGCCGGATGAAGGTGCCCACCGAAGCCTATGCCGACGAGCTTTCCCGCCAGGCGGGCGCTCCGGTGGGAATCTCGGTGGTGGTCGACTTCACCAACGCGTCGTTCGACGCGGCGATCCCGCCCGAGGCGTTCACCTTCAAGGTTCCCGAGAACGCCGCCAAGGTGTCGCGGCTCGAACCGCTCCAGCCGCCGCAGCCCGTGCATGCACTCGTGGGCCGGAAGGCCGGTTGGACGACTCCCCTCACCACGCTCGACGGCGAGAAGGTCGAGCGGAAGTCGCTCGCCGACGCGCCGGTCGTGCTCGAGTTCTTCTTCGAGGGCTGTGGGCCCGCCGCACACACCATGCCGCAGGTCGCCGTGGGCGTCGCCGACTTCATCGCGAGCCACGCGCGGGCCCACGCAGGTGAGCGGCCCGACGTGCGGCACTTCGCCGTCAGCCTCGATCCGGCCGAGGTGACGGCCAACACGCTGCGAAAGACCCTGGCGGAGTTTGGCGGGGTCGGCACGATCGTTCGCGATCCACAGGGCGTGCTGCCGCAGGAGTTCGCCCTCGAATCGTTCCCGGCGACCGTGATCATCGGCGGCGATGGCACCGTGGCCGACGTGATCATCGGACGGCACGGGCGGATCGCGGCCGACGTCGCCGAGACGCTCGCCGCGACGGCGGACGGCACCGTGGACGTTCGACGGGTGCGCGATCGGCATGCCCGGAGGCTGCAGGAATACCGCCGTGATCTCGAGCGGGCCGCTTCCGGCGGCGCGGTCCAACGGCTGCCCGAGCAGGTGATCGCGCCACGGCGGCAGCCGGTCCGGTTCAAACTCGAGCGGACCTGGCGGGCCGAGGGACTCTCGCTCCCCGGCAACGTCGTCTGCCTCGATGCGTCCCGCGGCACCGACGCTCCACTGATCGTGGCCCTCGACGGCTGGCGGACCGTCGTTGAACTCGACGCCGATGGACGCCCCGTCGGCCGCCACGAACTCCCGCTGCCCCGCGACGCGGGCGTCGCCTTCCTGCGGACAAGCCTCGACCAGGACGGACGGCGGTGGTGGCTCGGCGGCCGGCGGGGCGGCCAGCAGGTGTTCGTCTTCTCCTCCGACTGGAAACTCCACGCCACCTATCCGGAGCCCGGCGGCACGACTCACGAGGGAATCACCGCCGCCGAACTGGCCGATCTCGACGGCGACGGCGCTCCGGAAATCGTCGTCGGCTACCTCGGCACCGTCGGCGTGCAGGCTGCGAGCCTCGACGGGAAAAGGCTGTGGCGCGATCGCTCGGTGGGCTCGGTCATGGACGTGGCCGTGGGGCCGCCGGTGGCGGCCGGCGACGCTCGGCAGGTGCTCTGCGTCACCGGAGACGGACGGCTCGTCAGGGCCGACAGGAGCGCTGACCAGGCCGCCGCGGGCGCAGGCCGCCCCGCGGACGGCCAGCTGCGGATTCTCCGCTGCGGCCCGGTCGCTCCGGACGCCGGGTGGGCCCTGCTCGGGATCGCGGGCCCGTCGCTCGGCAAGCAGGCGGCCGTCGGCATCGATCCGGAGTCGCTCGAAACCGTCTGGGAACTTCCGCTGGGCGACGGGGTCCACCGGGACGGTCCGATCGACCCGGTCGCCTGGGCGGATCTGCTCGGCACCTCACGGCGGCAGTGGCTGATCGCCGCACCGGACGGATCGGTCACGGTGGCCTGGGCCGACGGGAGAGTCGTCGATCGCTACCAGCACGGCCGGCCCCTCGTCGGCATCGGCGGCTTCCGGAATGGCCGCCGCATCCACATCGTGCTCGCCACCAAGGACGCCCTGGAGGCGTTCGAGGTCGTTGACGTCGCCCTCGACTGACCGCACCGCTTTCCCGACCGTTACGACCGGTCTCCGTGGTGCTTTCGCTTATCCCGGCAGGGTTGTCGCGACGAAGAACGCTGCGTGGTCAGCAAGGCCTGCACCACGACTCCCGGGAGATTCGCTCGTGCGCACCATCCGCCCCATCCTCGCCGCCGCCATCCTCGCAGCCGTTCCGTCGATCCTCACGATCCGGTCCACGGCCGCCCAAGAGACGATGCAGTCCGCGGACGATTCAGTGATGATGGGCATGGAAGGCCGTGGCGAAGCTTGCGGGTGTCGGAACATGCAGCAGCCACCCTGGCATGGAAACGTGCATGGTACGGAGTGTCGGCCGGCCTGCTCTCCGTGTCGCGTGTTCCATGCGGACCCGTGCGGTCAGTTGCACCCTCGGCAGCACCTCCACCAGTGCCAGCCGTTGGTGATGCCGCCGTGCTTCCCACGGCTGCATGGGATGTGGGCCCAGGGCGCGATGCCCGCGCCCCGGCCGCTGGCCCAGCCCCGTTGCCATCAGTGCGGCGCGGCCATCGAGGGAGGCTTCTGAGCTCGCCCCCCTCGACGCGACGCCTGATCCGGCGGCAGACGACGACACCCTTGACGCGGTCCGGCCGGCAGTGCCCCCGGCCGGGCCGCGGCGTCGTTTCTGAAGGGTGGCCCGCCTTTACGGGCCGGTGCTCCGGCCCACGACGAGCATCGCGGCGATGATCACGGCCACGCCGATGACGTCGAGCACCGCCCCAGCGGCCATCATGGACCTCAGCGGGATCCGTCCCGAGCCGTAGACGATGGCGTTGCAGGGGCTGCTGACCGGCATCATGAAGCCGAGGCTCGCCGCGAACGTGGCCGCCAACGCCGCGGTGATCGCGTCGCCGCCGATGGTCTGACCCATCGCGATCACGATCGGCACCACCATCGTGGCACTGGCGACGTTGCTCGTGAACTCGCTCGTGACGACGGCGACGAGCGCCGCCACCACCACGAGCACCGTCGCTCCCCAGGGCCCCCGGGGAATCCATCCCGTGATCGCCCCCCCGACCGACGCCGCGAGCCCCGTGGAGAAACAGAGCTCGCCGAGGGCCAGCCCGCCGCCGTAGAGCAGCACGATATCCCAGTCGATCCGGGCCTCGTGCCAGTCGAGCGCCGGCCGCCAGCGGCCCTCGGCCCCCCGGCCCCCCGGCAGGATGAAGAGCAGCATCGCGCCGACGAGCGCCGCGACACCCTCCGGCAGCCGATCGCGGAGCCAGGCGGCGACTGGATGGTCGGGCCCGAACATCACGACGATCACCCCGGGCACCACCCAGAGCATCACGGTGATCGCAAAGGCGAGGACCACGGAACACTGCCCCGTCGTCCAGCGGCCCAGCGTGGCCCGCTCCGCCCTGACAAACTCCTGCACGCCGTCGAGCCGCGCGACTCCCGCGGGAAAGAGCCACGACAGCACGGCCACCAGGATCGTCGTCAGGATCACCACCAGGGGCAGGCTGATCGCGCACCAACCCGGAAAGGAAATGCCGACCCCCAACTGGTCGCGAATGAAGCCGAGCCCGATCAGGTTGGTGGGCGTGCCGATGGGCGTGGCCAATCCGCCGATCGACGCGGCGAAGGCGATGCAGAGGAAAAGCCCGGTGGCGAACCGGGGATCGAGCCGCCGACCACTCCCCCGGGAGGCATCCTCGACGGCCCCGATGATGCCCGCCACGATCGTCACCATCATCGCGGCGGTGACGGTGTTGGAGATGAAGGCGCTGATCAACACCGACACGACCGCCACGGCGGTGAGGATCCGTGCGGGCCGCCCGCCGACCCAGGGCACCGCGAGCACGGCGAAGGCGAGCCGGCGATCGAGCCTGTGCAGCCGGATCGCCTCGGCGAGCAGGAACGACCCGATGAACAGAAAGATGAGCGGGTCGGCGAAGGGGCGAAAGACCTCCTTCACCGGCGCCACGCCCGCGATCACACAGGCCGCCGCACCCAGCAGCGCCGTCACCGCCAGGGGCAGGGCTTCGGTGAACCAGAGCACGATCACGACCGCGACGATGACCGCGAGCCGCTGCGCTTCCGGGGTGAGATCCATGGGAAGGAGTGTATCCCCGCCCCCCTGCGGAGAACGCCATCCAGCGAGATGCCGCCCCGAGCGACGCACCGGGCCAGCCCGCGGCCTCAGGGCCGGTCGGCTTTCACGGGCACGAACTCAGCGAGGGGCTGCCCGTGCCCCGCGAGCCGGCGTTGCTGGCCAGCGCAGGCAGGATGCCGCAGCGCAGCCAGCATCGAGCGAACGAAGCCCAGGAAGGGCGGAGTGAGCGTCCGGCGACGGGGCATGGGCAGCCTCGAGCCGCGGGACGGCGTCACTGGTCAGCCGAGGCAGGATGCCGCAGCGCAGCCCGCATCGAGCGAATGAAGCCCAGGAAGGGCGGAGTGAGCGTCCGGCGACGGGGCATGGGCAGCCCCGAGCCGCGGGCCAGGGCGGCCCGCGGCTCGAGGGCCGGCATCACCAGGTCTTGCCGAGCGCCGCCTGGGCCGCCGCCAGGCGGGCGACCGGCAGACGGAACGGCGAGCAGCTCACGTAGTCGAGGCCGAGGTGGTGGCAGAACAGCACC
>SXWC01000043.1 GCA_005789975.1 Planctomycetaceae bacterium | reverse complement strand
GACCGCCTCCAATCTCGCAGCGGCGCTGGCCCACGGCGGAATGCGGACGCTCCTGGTCGATCTCGACCCGCAGTGCAACGCGACGACGGGTCTGGGGGCGACGCCCGCCGTCACCCATCCGTTGGTGCTGGAGGCCCCGCTGGCCTCGTCGGTCGTTGAGACAGCCATCGCCAACCTGGCGATCCTGCCCGGCAGCCGCAGCGTGCGCGACGTCGAGCGGCTCGCGGCCCAGTCGCGTGCGGGGGCCGCGGTGCTCGAGCACCATCTCGGCCTGGGACTTGCCGCCTGGGACTACTGCCTCATCGATTGTCCGCCGTCGATCGGCGACCTGACGAGAACAGCCCTCGCCGGCAGCACCGAGGTGCTGATGCCGATCCAATGCGAATATTTCGCGCTCGAAGGACTCACCCAGATGATCGAGGTGATCCGCGACGTGATGCGGGAGAGGCCCGGCCGGCTCTCCTTCAGTGGCATCGTGCTGACCATGCACGATGCCACGCTCGAACTGACGGCCGAGGTCGAGGCCGAGGTCCGTGACTTTTTCGGGGAGATCGTCTTCGAGACGGTGATCCCACGGGATGTCGCCGTCTCGGAGGCCCCCAGCCACGCCCAGAGCGTGCTCGACTACGCACCTCGCTCACCGGGAGCGAGGGCCTACACGGAACTCTGCATGGAGGTACGCGACTGTGAGTAAGGAACGACGCCTGGGCCGTGGCTTGGAAGCTCTCCTCGGACGTGCCGGAATCGACACACCGCCGGCCGTGACGCATGGCACCTCCGCCGTCGCGCAGCAGCCGGCCCGGGGCACGCCGCCGACCGGTCTGGGGTCGGGGGCCGCCCGGCTCATGCTCCACGCGCCCGACGAGGTGGAGCAGGCGGCTGCCGCCCTGCCCACCAGCGAGATCGCGTCGGCCCGCATCGACCCGAATCCCTGGCAGCCGCGGAGCATCGTCGACGACGCCGACCTCGCCGAACTCGCCGCCAGCCTCGGCGAGCACGGGCTCGTGCAGCCGATCGTGGTGCGGGCGAAGGGCGACCGCTTCCAGTTGATCGCCGGCCAGCGGCGGCTCGCCGCCGCGAAACGGCTCGGTTGGGAGAAGGTGCCGGTCCGGGTGCTCGAGGTGGACGATCGGCAGATGTCGGAGATCGCGATCGTCGAGAATCTCCAGCGACGCGACCTCGACGCGCTCGAGAAGGCGGCCAGCTTCAAGCAGTATCTCGCCATGTGGAACTGCACCCAGGATGAACTGGCCAAGCGACTCTCGGTCGATCGCTCCACCGTCGCCAACCTGATCCGGCTCCTGGAACTCCCGGCGGGAGTGCAGCAAAAGCTCCGCTCCGGTGGTATCTCCATGGGCCACGCCCGCGCGCTTCTGCCGCTCGGCGACGAGGACCAGCAGGTGCGGCTGGCCGACCGCGTGGCGGCCGAAGGACTCTCCGTGCGGGTGATCGAGGCGGAGGTTCAGGAGATCATCCGCCGCGAAGAGGCGGATGATCTCGGCGGCTGCGGCGACGACGGGTCGGACGGAGGTCCGCTCGTGGCCGACGAGGGATCGTCCGGTGGGCCCGCGGCTGCCAGGCGGAAGCCGGGCCGGCCGGCGACCCGGCGGGCGAGCCAGGTGGCGGCGGTCGAGACGCAGCTGCGGCGGGCGCTCGGCGTGAAGGTGGTGGTGCACGCCAATGGCAAGGGGGCGGGCCGGATCGTGATTCCATTCGGGGATCTCGACGAGTTCCAGCGATTGCTCGACCACATCACCGAGTGAGCCGGAGCGGCCGCGGGCGGCCCGCCCGGCTTCGCAGCGGCGTGCTACACTCTCGCTGCCTCGGAGCGTAGCGCAGTTGGTAGCGCGCTTGGTTTGGGACCAAGAGGTCGAGAGTTCGAATCTCTCCGCTCCGACTCGACACGGCCCCCCGGCGAACATTTGCGGCGGCGCTGCGTAACAGTGATTCGACCGCTGGTGTCGGCCGGCGTGTCGCCGTCCCCGGAAAGGTTTCCAACGGCTCCGACCGACCTCACTTCGACCATGCCGCCCCCCGGCGGCTCGAGATCTTCCTCCTCACCGACGGAGACTGAGTTGAACCAGAAGACCCTCGTCGAGCTCGCCAAGAAGCACGGCACGCCCCTGTTCGTCGTGGACCATGCCGAACTGAGGAAGAACTACGCCCTGTTCCGCAAGCACTTTCCGCGGGTCCAGGCCTACTATGCGGTGAAGGTCAACAGCGACCCGGCAATCGTCGAGACGTTCTACAAGCTCGGCGGCAGCTTCGACGTGGCCAGCATCCAGGAGTTTCGCACGGTCTACCAGTTCATCGCGAAACTCCCGGCGAAGCAGCGGCAGGATTTCATCTGGGACAAGATCATCTACGCCAATCCGATCAAGCCGGTCGAGACGCTCGAGGAACTCGACCAGTACAAGCCGCTGGTCACGTATGACAACCACGAGGAGGTCAAGAAGATCGCCAGGCACGCGCCGCATGCCGGGTTGGCGCTGCGGCTCAGCGTGCCCAATACCGGCTCGATGGTGGAGCTCTCGAGCAAGTTCGGCGCGCTGCCGGGGGAGGCGGTGGATCTGATCGAGGATGCCCACGACCACGGCCTGGTGGTGGAGGGGCTCTCGTTCCACGTCGGCAGCCAGTGCACCAATCACGAGAACTACATCCAGGCGCTCCACCTCTGCGCCGGGATCTTCGCCGAGGCGAAGTCGCGGGGATTCAACCTCAAGCTCCTCGACATCGGCGGCGGGTTTCCTGCGGCGTACGATGCGACCGTGCCGAAGTTTTCCGAGTTGGCGAAGAAGATCAACCACGAGCTCAACCGGCTGTTTCCCAAGGAGATCGAGATTCTGGCCGAGCCGGGGCGGTTTCTCGTGGCCTCCGCCGGGAGCGCCGTGAGCAAGATCATCGGCAAGGCCGTCCGCAACGGGAAGCTGAGCTACTACGTGGACGACGGCGTCTACCACACCTACTCGGGCGTGATCTTCGACCACTGCACCTACCACATGAAGAGCTTCAAGCGGGGCGCCTCGCAGATCTGCGCGGTCTTCGGTCCGACCTGTGACGCCCTCGACACCATCACCCTTTCCGAGCATCTGCCCGACCTCGAGATCGGCGAGTATCTCTACAGCGAGAACATCGGCGCCTACTCGGCCGCGAGCAGCACGCACTTCAACGGCTTTCCGCCGGCGAAAGTAATCCACGTCAATCAGTAGGATGCCGCCACGGCCCGGGCGACGGGTGGCGGCCCCGGCGAGCGTCAGGCCCGGACGGCCTCGATGATGTGGTAGGTCTTCACCTCTTCGCGGACGACATCCGTCCACATCCGCGGCAGATTTTCCAGATACCAGGTCGGCTGCTTGGTGACCACGAGGAGCGTGCCGCCGGGAGCGAGGGCCAGCCGCGCCGATTCGACGAAGAGTTCCGCGAGGCGGAAGTCGGAGTAGTAGGGGGGATTTGCCAGCGCGAGATCCCACGTGCCCGGCTCCGGCACACGGCCGTCGGACTCGAGGGCAACCGTCGCGTTGGTGAGGCCGTTCTTCTCGATGCCACGGCGGGCGCAGTCGACGGCGCGGGCCGACGAGTCGAGGGCGTGCACGCGAACACTCGGATCGCGGGCGGCGATGCCGAGGGCCACGCAGCCCGAGCCGCAGCCGATGTCGAGCACGCGGGTTCCGGCCGCCACGTCCACGGCATTGAGCAGATGCCGGGCGCCGGGATCGATGCGCCGGTGGGCGAAGACACCGGGCCGCGTGAATGCCGTCAGCAGGTTGCCGCAGTCCCGAAACACGACCTCGCAGGAGAAGTCGCGGATTTTCGCCGGTTCCCGCGTCTTCTGCACGACGTAGGCGATCGTGCCCGACTTCCCCGTCCCCTTCCCCTTGCCTTTGGCGGCCGCGGGCTCGGCGGGGCGAACGCGGACCGTTTCGCCAGTCTCGGCGAGTTGCTCGCGGAGCCACTTGTCGTGTGGGTTGTCGATTGCGGCAACCAGATGGCCGCCGATCGCGAGGTTGATCAGAGCCGACTGGAGGATGTCCCGTGAGAGTTCGGCTTCGCCGTCCTTCATCAGCGGCACGACCGCAAGATCATGGGGCCCGGGCGGAATGTCGGCCACGCACGCGGCCGTCAGGTTGGACGGAGCCGGGGACCAGGCCGCCCGGGATGCGGTGCAGGGATGGAGGTCGAGAAACCAGGCGGTGACGGCGGCGTCGGGCCGCTCGATCGCCAGGGCGTGGGCCGCCTGACCACGACCTGTCGTGGTGCAGACGATCCGGGTCGCGGGCAGCGTGCGGGCGACGGCGAGGGCGTGGGCTTCGGCGGGACGGGCGGGGAGTTGCTCTGCGGAGTTTTTCATGCTCCGCAGAGCATACCCTGCCTTATTCCGCCTGGCGGGAACCTTCCGGACGGGCGTCGTCTTTTGACTCTTCCGGCCTGCGCGGCGGGCCTGCACCCTCGCGGTCGGGCCTGGCGGCCCGCATGCGTTCCACCATGCCGCCGGCGAACTTCTCCAGCTCGCTCTTGTCGAGCTTGCCGTCCCCGTCGGCATCAAAGCTCATCGCCCTTGCGACGACTCGCTCGGTCGAGGGGCCTCCCTCGCCGCGTGGCCCCGCGCCATCCCTGGGGCCGATCCCACGTTCCGGTCTGCCTTCGCGTTCGCGTTCCGGTCTGCCCTCGCGTTCGCGTTCCGGTCTGCCTTCGCGTTCGCGTTCCGGTCTGCCTTCGCGAGGCCCGCGTGATTCGCTGCCCGGATCGCGTTCCCTCGACGGGGCGGGCCGACCGCGAAAGCCGTCGCCCCCCCCGCGGATCGGCGGCCGAAACTCCTCCCGGTCGATCTTGCCGTTGCCGTCGGCGTCGAGTGATGCCAGAACGCTGGCCGCGTTCTTGATCTCGTCGGCGTCGAGTTCGTGGTCGCCATTGGCGTCGAGCGCGTCGCGAAGGCGATCGCGGTGCTCGGGGGGTGGGCCGTCTCGGCCCTCCGGCGGCTGAGCGGTGGCGGACGCACCGCAGGCAGCGACGACGGCCAGGATTCCGAGAGTGATGCGGAGTCGCACGGGATGTCTCCTCGAAGTGGTTGTGAAGTGCCTTGCCGAGGGTTCAACGCCCGGCGATCGAAAAGGTTGCGGCCGCAGCCCCTGCCACGATCCCCGGAACGTCGTTTTCCACGATGATCGGGCGGTGCATCGTTTGGTGACCCGTCACCTCCCACTCCCCGCCGTTCCGCCCGACACTCGGGCAGCCCCGGACTCGGTCGTGTTTCCGGCCGCGCTCGACCAGGTGCTGAACAGGTCGCCGCGCTTGACGCGCGCCGCATCCTCCCGCATCACCTCGGGCGTGCGGTGGGTCAGCCGAACGGTCGAGCGACGATGCCGCCGGATCCGTGAGCGGGACTGCGTCGTGGGGCCATGGCCCGGTGACGACGTGTCGATCCCGGCCGGTGCGGCAGCGGCAATGTCGGTCGCGACGGCCGCCGAGAGAATGACGGCGCACACGATCACGGAGCGGATCACTTCGACTCCTTCGCCTCGGGAAGCGGCTGGAGCGTGAGCGGGTCACGGAGCGGCAGATGCGTCACGTCGCCCTTGAAAAACTCCTTCATCGTCGCCCGACCCTCGAGGTCGCCCTTGGCGATCGCGTCCCAGTCACCGACCACGAGCACGGCCATCTTGCCGGGGTCGAGGTGCTTCCGTGCCACCCGCTGCAGATCCTCGCGGGTCACGGCGGCCACCTTCTGGCGGAAGGTCTTCCAATAATCGGCCGGACGCTTCGTCCACTCGTCGTTGACGAACAGGCGGAGCATCTGCGGCTTGCTCTCGAACTGCCGGGGGAAGGTCTCGATGATGCTCTTCTTGGCGGTGTCGAGTTCGTCCTCGGTCACGAGTTCATCGCGGATCTTGCCGATCTCGTCGAGGACGATCTTCGTCGCCAGGGCCACTGTCGGGCTCTTGCTCTCGAAACTCACCCGGAAGTCGCCCGGATAGTCGACCTTCGGCACGATCCCGGAGCGGACGGAGTAGGCGAGCCCCTGATTGCTCCGCACCTGCTGCATCAGTCGGCTCGTGAATCCGCCGGCGCCCAGGATCTCATTGAGGAGCAGGAGCGGGATCAGGTCGGGATCGTCCCGCGCGATCGACCGGCACCCCATCACCACCTTGCCCTGCGGGATGCCTTTCGGCACGTGGTACAGCCCCGGCGTCAGTGTCGCGGTGGGCGGGGCGGGATTCGCCGGCGAGGCCCCCCGCTCCCAGCCCGCGAGGGCCTTCTGCAGTCTGCCGAGCATCTCCTGCTCGTCAAAATCGCCGGAGACGGAGATGATCAGGTTGCCCGGATGAAAGACCTTCGCGTGCATCCCGGCGAGCCGGTCCCGGTCGATGGCCGCCACGGTCTTCTCGGTCGGCTCGGCCGCCTCGAAGTGATCGGGTCCGTAGAGGAGCCGCTTCCACTCGCGGCCGATGATCGACGAGGCATCGTCGTTTCGTTGCTTGAGGTCTTCCGCGATGCGGGCCTTGGCCGTCTCGAGCCGGCCCTCATCGAATCCCGGGGTTCGCAGCAGCTCGACGAACAACGCCAGGCTCTCGTCGAGGTTCCGCTTCAGGCAGTTCATCGTGGCGACGGTGAAGGTGTCGTTGGCCGCGACACCCACCTCCGTCGCCAGGAAGTCGAGCGTCTCGTCGAAATCGCCGGGCTTGCGCCGGGCGGTGCCCCCCTCGCGGATCAAACGGGCGGTCATCGCGGCGAGGCCCGGGGCATCGGCCGGGTCGAGCGACGAACCCCCCTTGAACGTCATCGAGACGGTGACGAGGGGAAACTCGTGCGACGGTGCGAGGTAGCAGACCGTCCCGTCAGGAAGCACGCGGCGGAAAGTCTTCGCATCGGGGGGCTCGAACACGAGCGGCTCAAAAGCGATCTGCTCGGGCCGGGCGGGAATCACCGCCGCCGCCGACCCTGCCGCCTTTGGCACTGCCGGGGGTGTGGAGACCGGTGCGGCGGCGGCCGGCGCCGCAGCAGGGGCCGGCGGAGCCGCCTCGATGAGGCTCGGCACCGCTCCGGCGGGCAGGGCGGCGAGCAAGCAGGCGATCCGGGCTGCGTGGGACTTCGACTGGCGTGGGGTCATGGGTTGTCCGTGGGAGGATTGGGCCGTTGAAAAAAAGCCGGACGCGGGCCGGCGGGATGGCAAGGTCGCCCGTTCGCGGCTCAGTCGGTCTTGCGACGGTAGACGGCGACGCTGCGGTTGGTCTCCTTGAAATACTTTCGGGCCACGCGGCGGATGTCGGCGGCGGTGACGGCCTCGTACTTGGCCGGTCCCTCGTTGATCTCCCGCCAGTCGAGCACCGCCTCGGCGAAGCCGAGCTGCACGAACAGCGACATGTTGTTTTCGAGCTTGCGGTAGTTCTGGGCGGCGACCCGGTTCTTGACCTTGCGGAGTTCACGATCCGAGAGATCCTCGGACTGGAGCTTCGTGAGTTCCTCGATCCAGGCCTGCTCGAGCTGCTCGGGCGTGGCCTCTCCCCGTGTCTGGGCCGACACGGCGAACAGGCCGGCATACTTGCGGGTGTCCGACATCGCCTGCGCCGCGGCGGCGATGCCGCGGCCTTCGACCAGGCCCCGATAGAGCCGGCCGGTGCGGTCGTTGAGCACCTCGGCGAGCATGTCGAGCGGATAGCTGTCCACGTGACCGGCCGGCACCGTGTGGTAGCGGACCTCGATCGCCGGCGGGAAGTCGCCCGTCGCGTTCATCCGCTGCTCGGCAAGCTGCTCGACTTCGAGCGTGACCACCGGCGGGGAAGCCACCTTCCCGCGTTCGAGCCGCGAAAAGTAGTTGGTGATCAGCTGCTTCGCCCGGGCGGGGTCGAAATCGCCGACGAGGATCCCGACGAGGTTGTTGGGGCGATAGTAGATGTTCCAGTAGTCCTGCGCCTGGTCGAAGGTGTAGCTGTTCAGATCGCTCGGCCAGCCGATCACCGGCCATGCATACCCGCACGACGCCCAGAACATCGCGTCGAACTGCTCCTCGAACTTTCCCGTCGGCGTGCTGTCGGTCCGCAGGCGGCGCTCCTCGTGGACGACGTCGCGCTCGGAGTAAAACTCCCGAAACACGCTGTTATGGAGCCGGTCGCTCTCCATCCAGGCCCAGAGTTCGAGCTTGTTGGAGGGCACGGTGATGAAGTAGCAGGTCAGGTCGTAGGTGGTGAAGGCGTTCATCCCGCTGCCCCCCGCCTTCGTGTAGACCTGGTCGAACTCGTCCTTGACGATCGTGCCCGCCTCCGGCCCCGCCTCGCCGCGGCCCTGCTGGGCCTTGATCAGCGACTCGAGCCGGGCCCGCAGCACCCGCAGTTCCTGGGTGTCGTTGGCCGGGTTCCATGGGTCGTCGATCTCCCCCTTGAAGAAGCGGTCGTATTGCCGCGACCAGACCAGGCGGTTGATTTCGTCACGGATGGCTTTCTGTTCCCCCCGGTATTTCGAGTCGCGTTCGGGCTCACGGGTGCCGATGGTGTCGGTGCCCTTGAACATCATGTGTTCGAAAAAGTGGCTGATGCCGGTGATCCCCGGCCGCTCGTTCACGCTGCCAACGCGGGCGATCCAGCCGGCGCTCACCACATTGGGCTGATCGCTCCGGGGCACGAGCAGAAACTGCATCCCATTGGGAAGCGTGAATTCCTCCACCTCCACCTTCTGCCCGCGGGCGGTGGCGGTGGCGGCGGTGAAGAGCAGGGCAATGAGCAGAGCGAATCGCATGAACGGATGTCCTCTCGGGTGGGGTCCACTGTTTATAGCCGACACCGCGGATTCCGGACGAACCGTCTTCGGCCGGCGATGAGCGGAGGCCTCCTTCGTCGGAGGATTTCCCGCGGACCCCGAGGGCGGGACGGAAGGCCTTCAGCGGCCGCCCGCCGCCAGCGCCCACTCAAACAGGGTCAGGAGGATCTCGAACACGATCAGCCCCACGATCGCCCACTCGACCCGCAGCGAGCGGCGATTCTGCAGCAGTTCGAGGGCCGTTTCAGCCGTACGTGAGATGAGGGCGAGCTTGCCGTGGAGCGCGGCGAAGCGTTCGCGGATCTCGAAGTCGTCGCGCAACCGGGCCCAGAGTCGTTCCAGTTCCGGATGGTCCCAGAGCAGTTCGGGTGAATCGTCCACGCGGGCCCCGGCCACGACCCGGTGTTCGGCGAGCAGCGCGGTGCCGAGATGCTGGAGGAGCTCCCTGGCGGCGCGGCCGCCGCGGCCCCAGTGATCGAGGTTGGCGGCGAAGGGCTCGATCCGCTCGAACTGGCTCTCGATGGCCCGCTCGTGATGGGCCAGCGACACGCTCTTGGCGAGCACGTCGGCGACGAGCTGGAGCTTCTCGAGCGTCACGTCGCCGAGCACGAGCGTGTTGCCCTCCATCGTCTCCTTGCCGTTGGATGCGATGCGAATGTCGAGCACCTCGGTCTCCTGGTCCATCAGGGGAAAAGGCTGACGGATGAACGGCCCGATCTGGCGGATGTAGTCGGTGGCCGCGGCAGGTGAGACGTCGAAAAACACGATCGCGCCGTAGCGGAAGAGCACGGCGAGGCCGTTGCCCGCGGGCGGCTTCGCGGCGATCACGCCACCGAGTTGCGAGCCCACGAGCTCCACGACGAGCGGCGGGTTGCCCGTGCGGTCGGTGGAGCCGAGGGCCGAGACGTCGATACCCGTGCCGGCGAGCACGGCCCGGGCCTGGAAGGCGATGCGGTCAATGACGGACGGGCGTGCGGTGGTCTCGGCGTCGCGTGAACGCTGGTCGTCGGGCATGGAACGGTTCCTCGACGGTCACGACCGGGCGGCTTTCCGCAAGTGTCCATCACCGGGGGCGCAAGCACCAGCCGGCGGGTGGGGCGGACTCCCGCCATGCTCGAACCGCTGAGCGAACAATAGGGGGCAGGGTCGCGGCCTCCACTCCGAGGTTCTCTCCGGCACGAGGACAGATGCGATGTATTCACCCGACCGCATCGACCCGGTGATCCTCGGGCATATTCTCGGCCAGCATCGCGAACTCCATGCGCAGCTGCTGGCCACACGAGCGGCCTTTGCCGCCGTCGAGCCCCCGGATGCCCGGCGGCTGGGGGCCGTGAGGAAGATGCTCACGTGCCTGCGGGACTACCTCAGGGCCCATTTTGAGCAGGAGGAACGGGGCGGCTTCATGGAGGAGTCGATCGCCCGGATGCCCCGCCTGGCGTCCGCTGCCGGCAAGGTCCTGGCCGATCATCCGCGATTGCTCGCCGAACTCGACACCTTGCTGGCAACGCTGGCGGGTCAGGACGTTTCTTCCCGGGCGTGGGACGAGGCCACCCGCGGCTTCGCGACCTTCGCCGACCATCTGATCGCCCACGAGAGGAATGAAAACGCCGTCGTGCAGCAGGGCTACAACGAGGATCTCGACCTGGCCGACTGACACCCCAGGCAGACTGTGGAACAGCGGTGGCCGGGCAGGATGCGAAAAATTGTCGGCCGAGGACACCCCCGGCGTTTCCGCCGGTCGAATCAGCGATCGACCAGCAGCGACGGATCGATGGGGCGGTGCGTGAACGTGCTGTCGAGCGTCGTCACCTTCTCGATCAACTCGATGTCGAGCATGATCGGGCCGGCGTCGTCCGACGGCGACGTCCAGCCGACGAGCTGCACCTTCGGCAAACGGATCATCAGCATCACCGGCTGGATGCGTCGGCGGACCGGGCCATCGGCCTGGCGTGACTCGACTTCGATTTCCCGGCAGTCGTCGATGGCGGTGCAGATCGCCGAGAGGAGCCGGGGATGCGAGGCATACTTCGAGCTGTCGAGTTGATCGACATGAAACACCCGGCGGGTGTCTTCCACCCGCTCGAGCAGATCCGCAGGGACCCCGGTCGTGATCTTCGACCGGAGTGATTCGATTCCCGTCCAGAGGATCGTGCCCTGGAACGTCCGCAGCAGATCGCGGGCCACGTTGAAGGCGACGAGTTCCAGAATCGTCATCGGCTCGCCGGGCAACCGGCGATTGACCATCGCTTCCTTGTCGAGCAGCCACCCATGCCGCCGATCGCCGGGCAGTTGGGGCCTGTCGATCGGGTAGCCGCAGGCCAGGAGGAACTCGCAGTCACGGTGCAGGGTCCGCGGCGAGAGCCGGGAAAAACCGAGCCGATCCTTGACCTGCGTGATCAGGGTCTGGTCATCGAGCGGCTGGCGGGCGGTGGAGAGGATGTCGAGAAGCGAGTAGATGCGGAGAAACTGTTCGTAGCGAGCGAGGTTTCTTGGCATGGTCACAAGGTGCGAGGCGTGAGGGTGGGAATCAGAGCCGCTTGGACCTGGCGAAGCCGCCGGACCACCGCAGCGAGTCCGCACCCTCATTGGATAGGGGGACCACCCGCAGCCAATGGTCACCCGAGAGGACCAACTATGCGGCCCCGATCGGCACCCTTGGTCAACGAGGCTTGGTCAGCCAGGCTTGGTCAACGAGGCTTGGTCAACGAGGCTTGGTCAACGAGGCTTGGTCAGCCAGGCTCCTGCACCCCGAGTCGCTTGTTTGCTGTCCCTACGTCAGGCAGCCTCCTGGTCCGCCTCACCAGTGTACCCTCTTTCGGGGGAGTCGGCCGTGTGTGCCCGGCCCGGCGAGGATCGCAGCGCCGTGTGTTCCAGTGCGGTCTGCCAGCACTCCGCCGCTTCGACGATGCGATCGACCATCGAGAGCAGTTGGAGGCGCGTGAGTTCACCATCCTCGACGACCGTTTCCACGGTCATCCGCAGATTCTCGAAGTCTTCGGCATACTCGATGGAGACCAGCGGCGTGTCGGCGGCGAGCCGGCAGAGATCGAGGCACGTCAGCGCGGCGTCCGGGCCGGGCGTGAACGCCCGCTCGATCGAGACGCGACAGCGATGGCCATCGTCGGGGGTCTCGATGCGAACCAGCGCGAGTTTCTCGCCCCGCAGGTTGCGGTAGCGCTGGGTGACGAACGCGAGGCGAATCACCCGCTCGCACTCATCGACGTGATGCCGCACCCCATCGCCCGAAAGAAACGCCGCGCACTGGGAAACGCTCGTGGACATGTCGCCCTCCTTGGCAGGTGAAAGACGGGGATCCCTCCCCGCCCAGGATTCAGAAGAATACCACACCCCCCCTTGTGGTTATACGCTGATCCGGTTGGCTCTTGCGCGCGGCATGTCCTGGCGCGCTGATTCAAGGCGCATGCAGACCAACCGTGCGTGTGAGTCAAGCCACGCCGACACAACATGCGGAATGCCGCTCGGCATCCTGACCATCCGTGCGCCGATCGTCATCCGAAGACGACCGTGCGTGGTCCGTGCAGGAAGACCCGCTCTTCGAGCACCAGCCGCACGGCCCGCGCGAGGACGATTTTCTCCACGTCGCGGCCGGCCTGGGCCATCCGTTCGGGAGTGAACGTGTGATCGACGGGGGTGACGTCCTGGGCGATGATCGGCCCTTCGTCGAGCTGCTCGGTGACGAAGTGCGCGGTGGCCCCGATCAGCTTCACACCGCGGGCGAACGCCTGTCGGTAGGGACTGGCACCGGCGAACGCGGGCAGGAACGAGTGGTGGATGTTGAGGATGCGGTCCGGGTAGCGGGCGATCGCGGCGGCCGAGAGCACCCGCATGTAGCGGGCCAGGACGATGTATTGCGGGGCGAAGCCGGCGATCGCCCCGAGCAGGGCCTCTTCGTGGGCCTCGCGGGAAAGGCCGGAGTGCGACACGTGGAGGAAAGGCACGCCGAACCTGTCGACCAGCGTGCGGAGATCGTCGTGATTGGCGACCACCGCCACGATCCGGCCCGGGAGTTCACCCACGGCGTCGAGCAGGAGCAGCTCTCCGAGGCAGTGCGGTTCGCGGGTCGCACAGACGACGATCGGCCGTCGATCCTCGCGGGTCACCCGCACCCGGGCGGCGCGGGAGAGCACCGCCTCGAGGTCGGCCCGCAGCTGCTCGGCGGGCACCGGCTCAACGGCCGGCGCGACCTCGGCCCGGAAGAAGAAGTGGCCGGTCGACACATCGACGAACTCACAGTTGCTCTCGATGTTGAGCCGCCGCGACTGCAGCACGCCGGTGATGCGGTGAATGAGACCCACTTCGTCCGGACAGTCGACGAGCACGATGTCGCGGCTGCGGGCGGCGCTCATCCCCAGACCCCGCGCTCGGCCGGCTGTCGTGCCGGCGACGTGGCGGGCACCCATGCGAGCACCACCTCATCGACGGCGATGCCGGTCTTCCTGGCCGGCACCTCGATCGATTCCAGCGCGAGCGAATCGGGGCCCGACTCGAGCCTGATGCGGTCGAGCTCCTGCTCGATCTCCTGCTCCAGGAGCAGCCGCTTTTCCTCGAGCGTCGTCAGGCTCTCCTCGGCATGGGCGACATCGGCCTGCTGCCGCGCGGCGCGGCTGGCCGACCGCATCGAACTGGCGGCCCGACCGATCGTGGTGGCGCTCGCCTTCCTGCGGCCGAGCAGGGCGCCGAGCACGGCCGTGCCGATCGAAACGTAGGTCTGCAGCGACTGGTTTTTGGCCTCCGACTTTTCTCGTTCGACCTTCTGCCGGGCCCGATCGATCTTGTCGGTGAGGGCGGCGAGTTTCGCCGCCTGCTTGTCGCGGACCTTCTCGATCTGCTCGTCGCGCCACTCCTTGACGCGGTGGGCGATCCGCACCCGGAACTCCCCCTCCGACTCGTCCGGTCGCGACACGGCCCCGATCGCCGGGGCCGAGAAGGCGGAGAGCTTCGATGTGCGACCGAGATGGCTTTTCAGCGAGGCCGCGAGCGTCGCGTAGCCCCGCGGGCCGGAGAGCGCCGCCGGCAGCGGCGCGAACTCCCCCGTCCGCGGCGCCGGCTCGAGGTGCGGCGTCTCCGCAAACTGCTCGGCCGACTCCCAGGCCGATTCGCCGAGCGAGTCGCCCGCCGGCGCCAGGCAGAAGACCTCGCGATCGACTTCGATCCCCGCCGTCGGCTTGGACTAGCGGACGCGGGCCCTGCCGAGGATCGCCGGCTCGTAGCGGATCGTCGCCTCGACCGGCACCAGCCCCGGGGGCGCGAGAAAGACCTCGCGGACACCCGGCGGCAGGATGGGCCGCGGGCCGCCTCGCGGCCGTGCGGCCTCGTGCGGACGTGCGGCCACGGGAGGCTCCGACGCAGTGCCCGCCACCCGTGATGTCAGCCGCCGGATCTCGTCGCGGAGCAAGGGCCCGCGGAGATACGCCATCGTCCAACGGCTCTGGAAGAGCGTCTCCTCGTCGCCGTGCACGCTGTGCATGAGGAAGCGGCGTTGCTCGAGGCCGGAGAGGAGCTTGTCGAGCCGGCCGCGGTCGAACGAGCCTCCGGCGGTCTGGGCCGCGCCCTCGAGTCCGTCGAGAACACGTGCCTTGTCCCGGGCCGTCTGCAGCCGCCCGAGAAACCAGAGGCCCGCGTTGGAGAGGCCCTTGTAGTCGAGATCGACGGGATTCTGCGTGGCGAGCACGACGCCGAGGCCGTAGGCTCGCGCCTGCTTCATGAGCGTCAGGATGGGGGTCTTGCTCGGCGGGTTGGCGGTCGGCGGCACGTAGCCGAAGACCTCGTCCATCAGGAACATCGCCTTCAGCGACGACGTGCCCCCCTGCCCGCGCATCCATGACACCGTCGCCCCGGCGAGGAGCGTGACGAACGCCATCCGCTGGGCGTCGGCGAGGTGGGCGATCGACACCACCGCGACCCGGGGCCGGCCGTCGGCGGTCCAGAGCAGGCGGCCGATGTCGAGTGGCTCACCGTCGAGCCAGGCCTCGAAGCCGGGCGCCGCGGCGATCGTGTTGAGGCGACTGGCGAGCTGGAACCGTTCCCCTGCCGGGAAGAAGTTTTCCAGGTCGAGGAAGCCCACCCGCTC
Source organism: Planctomycetaceae bacterium (assembly GCA_005789975.1). The sequence goes on along the minus strand of SXWC01000043.1, from coordinate 4,550 downwards.
GATCGGCGGCGCGGGAATCGCCCGCACGAGCGTGCCGAAATCGATCTGCTGGCCGCTCTTCCACAGGGCGTCGACGATCGTGGAAAGGAGCACGTGCTCCCTGCTGCGGCCCGGCTCGCCGTCGATGCCGACCAGCGCGAGAATCGCCGACACGAGCGACTCGATGCGTTCACGGCGGGCCTCGGGATCGTCGAGGATCGCGGCGGCGGGGGCTTCGATGCTGCCGAGCATCGCGAGCGGGCGGCCGGTGCGGCTGCCGGGCGTATAGACGGCCATCTCCGCGGCCTCGTGCAGGCGGCGAATCCGGTCGCCCGACTGGCCGCTGGACGTCAGGCCGTCCGACCATTTTTTCGCCGTCCGCTCGGCCAGTTCCTCCAGCGTGACTCCGTCGCGCTTCGCCGCCTCCGGTTCGAGCCACGGGAGGAAGTCGGACGGGGCGAGGTTTGGAAACGAGAGCAGGACGTTGGCCAGATCCCCCTTGGGATCGATGACGAGCGTCGGGATGCCGTCGAGCGCCGCCTCCTCGATCAGTCCGATCAGCAGGCCCGTCTTGCCGCTGCCCGTCATGCCGACGCAGACGGCATGCGTGGTCAGTCGCTTGGCATCGACGAGCAGCGGTTCGCCCGACGGCGTGCCGCTGTCCTGATCGATCTTCTGGCCGAGGTAAAAGACGCCGAGGCCCTCGATGGCCGCGGGGATCGTCTCCCTGGGAGCCGTCCGTGCCGGCCGCTTGTTGTCGGTCGCCATCGCTGTTCTCCGCCGGTCATCGGGCTGGTTTCGTCGCCCCGATTCAACGCCGCCACGCGGAATCGTGCAACCCGTTTGCCGAACGGCCTGCCCGCACCGCAGGCCGGCATGCCGCTTCACGCCGCAAAATCGCCGGCGGGCGGGGATGTTCACGCCGGATCCCCGGCCCGCCGGCGAAGCGATGGGCCGAACGCCTTCGGCCACCGACTGGGGGCGGTGCTCAATGTGGTTGCGCTGGACCTTGGTTGTAGATCGACCGGTTTGCGAGGGTCAGCGTTTTTTGCGGTCCCGGCACTGCGGGGCGGCGGCCAGCGTGATCACGATCACCTCCTCGCCGGTGACCGGACTGATGTCGTGGTGCAGGTTGACGGGCAGCGAGCCGGCTGCATCGCGGACCAACGAGTCGAGAACCGTCCGCCCGGCGGTCACGAGCCGGCTGCGGAGCTGCTTCAGCAGGCTCGCGCCGCTGTCGCCGCCGTCGCCGCGGCCCGCCAGCAGCCGCTGCTCGGCGGCGGTCAGCACGCCATCCATGTGCACGAACAGCCTGTTGTCCACGAGGTGGGCGTGGACGTTGCGCGGTCCGCGGCCCATGAACTCCTGCTGAAACCGCGACACCGCATCACAGACAGCGGCTTCGATCTCGCCTTGCGACTTCATGACGCGGCCCCCCCCAACAAGACGCACCCCCTTCAGGAGGGGGTCTTGTTGCTGAGAGAAAGTTTCGGAAGAACCGGCCGCCGAGCATGAGGCGAAATGGCGAGCAGTCCGTATGAAGAGAGCGAATGTTCGCCGTTGAACGTCACCGACAAAGTGTCGGCGAACGGCGGGCACCACACTTTCGTTGACGGGAAAGCGAATCGGAAAAATCTGCTTGCGTTACCCAAACACCCAAATATAATCCCGGGCGTTCCGACGACGGGAACGGTGAAAACACCGCTCGCGGCCGAGGAAAAAGCACCACCAACGATCGGAAGACGGGTCGAGGGGCAGTCCGGCATGAGCCGGGAGGTCCGTCGCAGCGTAAGCCGGCGAGAGAGAAAGCCTTCGGGCCTTCTTTCCCGCCGGCTTTTTTTGTTTCCCTGCGGCACCCCGAGGCACCGGCATCGCCACGATGAAAACAATCGCGTCGGAAAGACTCGCTCGCACGGTGGCCCACGTCGCCGCCAGTTTCGAACACGTGCTCCTGGGCCGCGCGCCGACGAGTGTCAGCGTGGTGGCGGAGGACGACTGGATGGTCGTGCACCTGCACGAGCCATTTTCACGCACCGAGCGGCGCATCGCCGGCGACGCGGAGGGCGCGAGGAAGGTCCGCGAGTTTCACCGCTACCTCTTCGACAACACGCTCGACTCGCTGCTGCGGCAGATCCGCCAGCGGACGGGCGTGGAGCTCCGTGGCGCCATCGCGCACGTGGACACGCAGACCGGCAGCGTGCTCAAGACGCTGACCACCCAGCCGGCGGTTGACCTGTTTCTGCTGGGGCCGGGGCTGCCCGCCTTGGGGGTGCCGGTGAACGCCCACCTGCAGGCCAATGCATCGATCATGGCGGGCGGCAATGGAGCCGTCCGCCGGTGAGTGGATTCTACGAGGAGGGACCCGCAACACATGAGGAAGGTGAACCATGTTGGTGCTGACAAGAAAGAATCGTGAGAGCGTCGTCATCGGCCGGACCGACGAGATGCAGATCGTCCTGGAGATCACGGTCCTGGAGATCGAGGGGGGGCGGGTCCGGCTCGGTTTCGAGGCCGACTCCCGGATGCCGATCCATCGCCGCGAGGTCTGGGACCGCATCTGCAACGGCAACGGCGACGGGAATGGCCAGGCGGTCGGCAAGGGCGAGGCGGCCGCTCAGCCACTCGCCGCCAACGCGTCGAGGATGGGAGCCCGTCGCCAGGCGGGCGGCTGACCATGAAGTCCCAGGGCGAAATCGAGGCGGCCGTCTGCGACGGCATCTCGCGGTTTCAGCAGGAGTTCATCGGTCGGGGACCACGTGATATCCACGCGCACCTCGTCGGTCCGCTCCTCGTGGTGCGGCTCCAGGGCGCGCTGACGCCTGCGGAGCAGCAGCTGATGGCGTCGAGGCCGTCGATGGCGGTCTCCGCCGGGGGAAACGGAGACGGGCAGAGGCACGGTCAGGCCAACTCCGGCGGTCATGCCGGCGACAACGGCAACGGCCGCGCTCTTCTCAAGCAGGTGCGGGCGCACATGGTGGCCACGGGACGGCCACGGCTGCAGGAGATCGTGGAGTCGGCCACGGCCGTTTCTCTCGTGAGCGTGCATCACGACATCTCGACGCTCACCGGCGAGGAGGTGCTTGTTTTCTCGCTCAAAGAGCCTCCCGCATGCCGTGCCAAGCGGAGGCCCTGAACAGGGCCCGAAGGACCGCACGGCGGCCGCCCGGCGGCGGGCTGTGGTAGCATCGCGGACTCGTTCACGACCTGTTCGCCCCGGCCCATCACCGCAGGCTCATGACCGCCGTCAAATCCCCCGTCCACCACGGCGTTTCCGTGTTGCTCGTCGACGACCAGCCGATCATCGGCGAGGCCGTACGGAGGATGCTCGCCGGCGAGGAAGGCATCTCCTTCCACTACTGCAGGGAGCCGCTCACGGCCCTGGAAAAAGCCGCGGAAGTGCGGCCCACGGTGATCCTCCAGGACCTCGTGATGCCCGAGATCGACGGGCTCTCGCTCGTGCGGCAGTTCCGGGCCGATGAACGGTTTCACGACGTGCCGATCATCGTGCTCTCCACGAAGGAGGAACCTGCCGTGAAGGCGGAGGCCTTTGCCATCGGGGCCAATGACTACGTGGTGAAACTGCCCGACCGCCTCGAAATCCTCGCCCGCGTGCGGTATCACTCGCGGGGCTACGTCGCCCTCCAGGAACGCAACGAAGCCTTCACGGCCCTCGAGGCGAGCCGCGAGGTGCTGGCCAACGACATCGCCACGGCCGCCCGGTATGTGCGGTCGCTGCTGCCGCCCCCGCAGTCGCAGGGCACGATCCAGGCCGACTGGCGGTTCATTCCATCGGCGGCTCTCGGCGGTGATGCCTTCGGCTATCACGATCTCGACGCCGACCACTTCGCCGTCTACCTGCTCGACGTCTGCGGCCACGGCGTGGGCGCGGCCCTGCTCTCCGTGTCGGCGCTCAACGCGATCCGCAGCGAGGCCCTTCCCGCCACCGACTTCCACGACCCGGGGGCCGTGCTTGCGGCGCTCAACAAGGCGTTTCCGATGGAGCGGCAAAACGACATGTTTTTCACCGCCTGGTATGGCGTGTTCCACCGCGGCAGCCGCACGCTGCGGTGGGCGGGCGGCGGCCATCCCCCGGCGCTCTTGATGACCGCCGACGGTGCGAAGCCCCGCCGCCTCGGCTCGGAAGGGCCCCTCATCGGAGCGGTGGACGGGCTGGAGTTCGAGTCGAACGAGGTCGCTGTCCCGCCGGCCGCGAGGCTCTTTGTCTACAGCGACGGGGCATTCGAGATCAGCCGGCCCGATGGGTCGATGTGGGCGTTTGAAGAGTTCGTGGCCACGCTGGCCGCCGCCCCCCAGGGGCCTGAAAACCCGATGGACTCGCTGGTGAACCATGTCCGGGGTCTGTCGGGCCGGGACGACTTCAACGACGATTTTTCGATGATGGCACTCGCCTTCGGGTGAGTGAAATCAGCGTCCCCGGGGGCGAAATCAGCGAAAAAGCGGCTCTGTGCGGGGCCAAATCGGCCGTCTTGCAGGGGCGGATCGAATCCGTACACTTCAAGGTTTCGCGGTTCTGACCGGCCGCTAGCGTAGCTCAATTGGCAGAGCAGCTG